>JAQBVG010000035.1 GCA_027623655.1 Chloroflexota bacterium | reverse complement strand
CCCATGTCGCTACCGACACCGCAACTCCATGAGCCTCGATGGCGTGATAGAGCGTCGTGACATCCATATAGGCGGGGCTCACCGAGAAGAGATACAGAATTCCAAGCAGGAATCCAAAATCTCCGAAGCGTGTCATCAGAAACGCTTTTTTGGCTGCGGCGGCAGCCGAGGGACGATCCATCCAGAAGCCGATCAACAGGTACGACGAAACCCCGACGAGCTCCCAGAAAACGAATATCTGGATCATGTTTCGGGAGAGGACGAGTCCGAGCATCGACGCTGTAAATAGCGACATGTAGGCGAAGTAGCGTGTGTAGCTCCTGTCCCCATGCATGTACGCCTGGCCGTAGATCTGAACGAGCAGGCTGACACCGCTAACAACCACCAACATGATCACCGTCAACTGGTCGATCATCAGCCCGAACGTCAAATTCAATCCGCCGATAGAGATCCAGTCATGTGTTGCCAACTCGAGCGGTCCATCGGACATTACGGTCAGGAGCGCGAGGAGTGAAAGCAGAAACGAGCCGCCGATGGCCGCTACGGTGATATAACCCGCGTACTTCGAATCCGGACCGATGAAGGCGCGCACGAACACGCCGTTCACCAGCATGCTGATGACCGGGAGGGCGATTATTAGCCAGGCGAAGCCTTCGTTAATCACAAATGTTCCCTGTTATAGCTTTCTCAATATTTCGTCTGCCACGTGCTCTCGGCCCTTTGGGACCATGATCCTGAACGAAGCGTTTTCAGCCCAGTCGAGGATGTCGCCCTCGGGAATGATTTTTGTCGGCAATCCTTCTCCTTCGAGAAGGTCCTTCCACATTTGAGCCGAAATCAGGTTCGGAGTTTTTTTGTAATCGACCCACATATTTATCTGGTGCCGGTTTTCATATAAGGGTCTATCAATTCTTCATCTCCGAAGCATCGGTGATTTCGACCGACTCCCGTGCCCTGTACATGGCGAACACGAGTGCAAATGCCAGCGCAGCTCCACCCGCAGCGACTGCAATCACGAATATGGCGAACACGTGCCCTGTCAGAGCGGAACGGATCGCCTCAGCTGTCAGCGGATCTGAACTCAAAAGTGCTGCCGCCGGTGTAAATCGGCTGAATCCAACCGCCGCAATCACGACGGCATTGAACATTAGCTCGAGCGACATGATGACGACGATCAAACTGCGTCGCGAAAAAACACCATAAGCACCGATCGCAAAAAGGATCGCCGAAACGAGGAGGACGTTCTCGATCGTCATACCGAGGCGTCCCCTTCCTCAAATCCTGTGGCTGATTCAGGGTTGCGCATCAACAGCAATCCACCGATAAGCGCTGCCACAAGCAACAATCCGATAATTTCGAACGCAAGCATGTATTCGCGGACCAGCAATACCCCAATGGCGCTGGTGCTATCGACAAACACACCCTGGTTCCGCACTATCGGAGGCTCGACGAAATGCGCCTGGGTCAGAACCTCTATGTAGTCTCCGCTTCCGGTTTCCACGTAGCTTTCTGTAAGGGCGGCGACGGCGAACGGATCCGTGATTTCGTCCATCGTCGACCAGTTTGTGTTGAACGCAGTGAATACGAGCGCGGCGAGAATGAGCACGGCCACCGCCGCACCGACAGCCCTGCCCTGGACCGGGCGGCTGCCGCCTGCCACATCCTGGATAAACATCACAGCGAAGGCCATGAGGACCGATATCGCGCCGACGTATACAAGTATCTGAACAACGCCCACAAAATCGGCGCTAAGTATGAAATACAGGATTCCTACACTCAAAAACGATCCGGCCAGTGCGATCGCTGCCCGGAAAACATCTCTCTGGGTCACCACGACGAGTGCAAATCCAATCGCCACCGCTGACGCCGCCCAGAAGGCGACAGTGGTCAGAGTCGAAACTTCCATCATCGTTCGTCAACCCATTTTCGCTTCAGCTCATCGGCTGACGGACGTTCATGCCGACCAGCGTCGTGGAAATCTTCGATTACCTCCAGGAATGGGTCGAAGGTCTTCTCCTCGAACTGTGGACGATAGAAAGAACTCGGTCGCTTCAGCGCAGCACCAAGTTCCTCTTTGGTGATCACGAGACTGTCACGCACATATTTCGACCGCTCGAATTGAGTTCCCATGTGGAGGGCGTCATAAGGACAGGCTTCGACGCACAGTCCGCAGAACATGCATCGGCCAATATCGATGTCGAATACTTCGAGCTTGTAGCTTTCGCCTTCCTGCGCATCGATTTTTCCGGGAACACTTACGATCTCAATGATGCCCAGTGGGCAGTACTTCGCACAACTGGCGCAGGCGGTGCAACGATCTTCAAAGAAGACGAACTCGTTGCCACGGAATCGAGCCGATTGTTTCACTGCGACAGGCACCGTCGCGAGTCCAACGAACGCTTTGAAAGATTCTTTCGGTCTGCTAAACAGGAAACGAACCGGGTTCATACCCGCTTCCTTTGCGGCCCCGAAAAGGCCAATTCGCCGATCAGGATACTGCTCGGTAACAGCCGGTCTGATGAAATTCTTAAGAGTCACGACGAAGCCGCGAGGCAATCCGAGTCCAATCATCAGTCGCCTCCATCCATACCGGTCGGTCCAACTACTACATCGCCTGAAAAAACAGCGGACGCGGGAATCGCCGACGTGGCAACCGGATACACGGGCGAACTCGGATCAGGTACAGGATTTTCGTACTGAGTTGTGCCGAGAAGTTTGCTAACGGCCCAGATAGAAATGATTGCAACTGGCCAGTTGATGGCCGCCATGATCCAGAGTCGGCTCGTTGTCGGCTCCGGCCAGATCGCGATCAACACCGCCGTAACGATGATGTTGATCATCGTCAGCTCGAACAGACCCTTCCATGCGAGCTTCAACACCTGGTCGACGCGTAGCCTGGGCAGGGTCATACGGAACCAGATGATTACAAACAGGACAAGTACTAACTTGGCCGCGAACCAGAAGTGGGAAGGGATGGGTTCCCAGCCTTTCCAACCACCGAGGAAGAGCGTGGTGACTATCGCCGATGTGCTCAACTCAGCCATAAATTCAGCCAGGAAGAATAGCCCGAACTTCATGCTGGCGTAGTCGTTCAAATATCCGGCAGCCAGTTCAGATTCTGCTTCGGTCAGGTCAAACGGCGCCCTTGCCATTTCCGCCATGGCAGCAAGGAAGAAAACAAAGATCGCAAGCGGCTGCACGATTATGAACGGCACCGACTGCGCCTCGATGATTCCACCAAGTGACATCGAGCCAGCCAGCATGATTACCCCGACGAGAGCAAGTGCCATGGGAATTTCGTAGCTGATCAGCAGTGCAACAGAACGCAGCGCAGACAGTATTGCGATTCGGTTGGCAGACGACCACGCGGCTGTCAGGACCGACAGGGTTGTGAGCGAAGTAACCGCCATCACAAAAAGAATCCCCACGTTCAGATCAGCGACATAAGTCCCGATCCCAAACGGAATAACTGCGAAGACGAGTAGCGCCGGGGCCGCAATTAGCACGGGGGCGAGGTTGAAAAGAATCCTGTCGGCGTCGGCCGGGACAACATCCTCTTTGAACATCGTCTTGATCG
Source organism: Chloroflexota bacterium (assembly GCA_027623655.1). Classification (GTDB taxonomy): domain Bacteria; phylum Chloroflexota; class Dehalococcoidia; order Lucifugimonadales; family Lucifugimonadaceae; genus Lucifugimonas. The sequence goes on along the minus strand of JAQBVG010000035.1, from coordinate 19,387 downwards.
CGTCAGCAACCGAAGTGAGCGTCCCCCACGGTCCCCAGCGGTTTGGTCCGGTACGAGACTGGAATCTACCGAAAAGTCGCCTCTCACCCCAGATCAGCACTATCACTCCACCGAGGACACCGTTGATCACCAGGGCAATAACAACGACCGCAGCAATCAAGAAGGCAAGCCACTCCATCCCGGCGGGCAAAACTCCATCCGAGTAATTACGTGTCGCACAGTCCGTGCTGTCACCAGCAAGGAAACAGTAAACATTTCGCCAAAGGGAATTGTCGAGGAAAGACTGACCCATCAGCGGTCCACCTCACCCATGTTCAAATCGACACTTCCGAAAGTGACGAACAGGTCACCGAACAGGCCACCGATCAGCATGTCCCGCAGCAAGGTGAGATTTATCAGGGAGGATGCACGGACGTGCATGCGGTACGGCGAAATACCGCCGTCACTCACCAGGTAAAACCCCAGTTCGCCCTTAGAGCCTTCGATTGCCACGTAGGCGTCACCTACCGGGGGTCTGATCAGTCGTGGGATTTCGTCAAATGAAGGGCGGACCGGACCGGGTTCGATCTGTTCGACGCACTGATGAATTATCTTCAGGCTTTCACGCATTTCCTGCACCCTTACCCAGTAGCGGGCGTAGTTGTCGGACGCAGTGTGCAAGATGCGATTGAACTGGACCTTGTCATAGTAGTCATACGGGTTGCGGTGTCGCAGATCCCAGTCGACTCCGCTGGCCCGCAGCATTGGGCCAGTAATCGATGCGTTTATCAGTAGTTCCGGTGGGAGCACTGCGGTGCCCTTGGTCCGCGAAAATACGATTTCGTTGCCGCTCAGGTAGGTTTCTAGCTCATCGATTGTGTTCAGGATGTCGACCAGGGATCGTTTTAGTGCAGGCCAGAACTCGTCTGGAGCGTCCATGAAAACACCACCGGGTCGCAGATAAGAGTTCGTGATCCGGGCGCCACACAGCATCTCGAACAGGTCGAGGATGTTTTCGCGCTCTCGCATGGCGTATATGAGCGGGGTACCCAGGGCACCGAGGTCCTGCAACAGGAATCCAGTCGCAACCAGGTGGCTAGCAATCCTCTGCAGCTCGGAAGCGATCATCCGCAACCAGACACCGCGTGGAGACGGCTCTATCCCCGCCAGTTTTTCTACTGCGAGCATGTAGGCATGGTTGTTGAGCATCGACGACACGTAGTCCATACGGTCTGTAAGCGTCACCACCTGCGTATACGTTCGTTCTTCAGCGAGTTTTTCTGAGCCTCTGTGCAAATAGCCGAAAACCGGCTCGACGTCGACAATTTCCTCGCCGTCAAACATGACTCGCATCCGGAATACACCGTGTGTCGAAGGGTGCTGCGGGCCGAGGTTGACCGTAACCGGCTGGGTCTTGATCGCCATCAAACACCGTCCTCGTTCGAGGCGGTAATACCGGTTTCGATCGACTGGTCGTAGGTCACGTAGTCTTTACGCAACGGATGACCTGGAAAACCTTCCCACAACATGATCCTCTTGTGGTTGGGATGACCCTCGAAGCGGATCCCCATAAGGTCCCAGACCTCTCGTTCCTGGTAGTCGGCGCCTCTCCAGATCGACACCACGCTCGGGACTGAGGCGTCGGTACGGCCAAGACCAACCCGCGTTTTAATAACCGCCGACGCATTCATCGGTAGCGAGGTCAGGTGATACACAACTTCGAAGTGATCAATGTAATCGACTGCCGTGACGCTGCTGAGCAGATCGAATCTGAACTCGGATCGAGTTTTCAGCCCTTCGCAAACAACTAATATTGAGTTCGGATTCAGCCAGACATCCCGGGTTGCGCTTTTTTCCACAGACCCGGGTGCAAAAGCTTCGATGGCTTCGGCGAGCGCTGCTCCGCTCCAGGCTGTGGTCATTCCTGACCTGCCGCACGCCCGACGAGGCTGTATCGGCGAATTTTGTCGTGCAACTGCATGATGCCGTACAACAGAGCATCAGGGCGAGGTGGGCAACCGGGAACGTAAACGTCGACCGGCATGATGTGATTGACTCCCGGCACCACAGAGTAACTCTGGTAGTACGGCCCTCCCGAAGTTGCACATACGCCCATCGATATAACCCAGCGTGGCGCTGCCATCTGATCGTAAAGGCGACGCAGAGGCACTGCCATTTTCCAGGTAAGAGTTCCAGCGACAATTAGCAGGTCAGCCTGACGTGGTGAGGCACGCAGCGCCTCCATACCGAAGCGGGCCAGGTCGAACCGGGCCATCGCGGCACCGATCATCTCGAAGGAACAACACGCGAGACCGGACTGCAGTGGAAATACCGAAGACTTCCGCGCCCAGTTCAACAGATAGTCGACCGAACTGACTATTACGCTACGTTTGAGATCGTCGGGGACCTCGAGCACGGGGTCCGGGAATGGCTCAAGATGAGTCGCCTTCATCCTGTTGACGGCGGCTCCCTCGCTTTTGTCGAGGTCGATGGTAATCGCCTGCAGTGCGCCCCGAGGATCGGCACCCGGAGGGGCGCCGTAAGGATCGACTAGCTTTGGACCGGTCATTCGTTGTATACCCATTCCAGAGCTTGCTTTCGCCATGCATATGCGTAGCCAATAGTCACGACGAGCAGGAAGACCAGGACCGCTCCCAGCGCAACAAAGCCGAATTGGCGGGTCATCACTCCGTACTTCACCGCCCACGGAAACAAAAACACTGTTTCTACGTCGAAAACGACGAACAGCAGTGCGTAGTAGTAATAGCGGAAATTAAATCGTGCGGGCCGGTCGCTGAATGGAGGCATTCCTCCTTCGTACGCACTTTCTTTGACCGCGGAAGGGCGAGATGGCCTGATCTTGATGAACTGCGCCATGTAACTCATCATCAGCATCCCAACAGGGACGCTGACCGCCGCCGCGGCGAAAATGATGAGCAGCGCGTACTGCCTGAAATAATCCTCGAACATCAACTGCCAGATACTGAATTAAGGGTCGCGGAAAGACCGGTTTGGAGCATAGCAGTCGCCCGAATTGCCAGCAAGTGAAAAAATGAACAATCGACCTTTATCGAACGGTGTTCCAACGCCACAGCTTCGTTCGACAAGGAGCGCCTTGCGTAGCGACAAAGCTCTACCTAGTCGAAGACGATAACCCCACGGCCATCTTCACCACGCGCCAGGGCATCATACGCGTCGTTGATTTCGTCGAGCCTGTACGTGCGAGTGACCATTCCCCCGACATCGATTCGGCCCTGCAGATAAAACTCAAGGAGTTTGCTAAACGTTTCGTGCGGACTGGACGAACCGTAATAGCTACCCACCAGGGTTTTCTGATTCCGGACCAGTTCGACCAGCGGGATCTCGGCGGTCATTCCGTCGGGTGCGAGCCCAACCACGACAGTCGTACCGCCCTTACGCGTCGCCCTGTAAGCCTGCTCGGTCGTCACTTTGTGTCCGAACGTGTCGAACGCAAAATCGACTCCGCCGTCTGTCAGTTCTTGAATCGCAGCTACCGGGTCCTGCTCTTTTGAGTTAACGACGTGAGTCGCCCCAAACTTGTATGCAAACTCAAGCTTATGATCGAAGATATCGACTGCAATCACCTTCGCAGCGTTCATCAATTTCGCGCCCTGAAGCGCATTCAACCCAACACCCCCCGTTCCAATCACTGCGACCGTCATTCCAGCACGCATTCCCGGCTGGTTAATGACACCGCCAATACCGGTGGTAACTGAACATCCGATCAGGGCACCGACCTCCATCGGCACATCGTCAGGCATGGGATAACAGGCCTGCTGCGGAACGACGATCGACTCTGCGAAGACGCCAAGTTTGGCGAACTGGTGGACCTCGATCCCGTCAGACGTGTGAAGCCGAAAAGTTCCGTCGTACTGCCGTGTGCCGGTTTGTCTGTTCGTATCGCAGATATTTGAAAGGCCGGTACGACACGACCGGCAGTGACCGCAGTTTGCGACAAATGACAACACGCACCGGTCGCCCACTTTCACAGTTGTAACGCCCTGCCCGACCGCTTCGATGACTCCAGCTCCCTCGTGCCCGAGGACTATCGGCATCGGGGTAGGGTTGTCCCCGGTCATTACGTGGTGATCCGAGGCACAAATCCCTGCCGCCGACATCTTCACTCTGACTTCGCCAGTTTTCGGCTCGGCCTGGTCCAATTCGACGATTGGCATAGGCACATTTGATTCGAATAGAACTGCGGCTTTCACTTACTGGTTCTCCGTTGCGGTTAGTTGGCCTTCGGCATGTGTCACTGGTTTATTTCAACTCGTTACAGGGTACTCCGAGACGTGCGCTGTTCCACAAAAAAAACGCCTCCACCTTGAAGCGGCGGAGGCGTTTTACGACAAGAACGGAATAACTATCTAGACCGTAACAACTGCGGTCATGGTGGCGACCTTTGCCTTGATCTCTTTTGCATCAGGGAGCGTCGGATACCTGCCCTGCTCGGCCTTGTCCCACACAAGTTCACCGTTCAGAGTCACTTTAAACACTCCCGATTGTCCGGGTTTCAGCGTAATGGCAGTTTGAGAACCACCTGCTGCAAAAATTTCGCTTCCCATCCAGAAAGCCACGTTGTGGTAGCCTCACGGCACGCAGTATTCAATTTCCGCATGTACTTTTGCAGGTACATCTGACATCACAACCTCCTCGGTTACAGGGGTATTTACCGTTGTATTTCGGTGAACCCTGATTACTCAAACGGGAAGTTACATTAGCTGGTCTGGATTACGGCACCAGACTCGATCATGTTGGCAACGGTTGCCTTCATGTTCTTGACTTCCATAATGTGAGGTGATCGGCCTTCAACCTTTTTGTCCCAAAGCACCCGACCGTCTACCGTAACTTTGAACGCGCCACTGTGACCGGGTTTCAGTGAAATCGCCAGTGCAGGGCCCGCGGCCTGGAATAGCTCGCTGACCATGTTTGCGGCAAGATTTGCATAGCCGCAGGGCACGCAGTATTCGATCTCCGCTTCCATCTTCCAGTGATCTGACATTGTTTCTCCTCGACTATCGGCTAACGATCAAGACAGGATTTCATCACTCACTTCAAGCAATTGTCCTTCGACATGGCTGCATCGTATCAGGTCAGGCAAGCACCGAGGTAACGAAGCGATTGCGCGAGAGCAACCGGACAGATCGTCAATATCCGATATTCGCAGTCGGGTATACTCCGGAATCCGGCCACCGGTGTCGCCAATAAATGTCCTCGATATGGGCGAACTGAGCGGCGTTCGATGGCCACGGAGACTGCCATCGAGATTGACAGTACTGGTGATTAAAGGAGCCCGAAGTGCCCTCATTAGTCGAGTTGCGCCCGGTAACGCGTGATGACGTGAACAGAATCGCAGAATGGCTGACCGATCCAGAGGTCTCAGAGGCATGGTTCGGCAGGTACACGTACGGTGATCCTGCTCATCTTGGCTACGAGCCAAACAAGATGATTGATGCCGACGAAGAGGCATGGAACCTGATTTTTCATGACCCTCATCATGAGCCGCATCGCGACATATTCTCTATTTACACCCTTTCCGGTGAACATATTGGAGAAGGCCAACTATCGATCGACGAACCCCTTGGCGACGCCCAGATTTCAATCCTGATCGGTCAGAAATCTCTCTGGCACCATGGTTACGGCACCTCGGCCGCAATTGCAATGATCGAGCACATATTCGAGCACCTTGGACTGCACAGAGCCTGGGTCGACGTTCCGGAGTACAACACGGCAGCTCGAGCAATGTTTGAGCACATTGGCTTCCAGCACGAAGGGCCCCTCAGACAAAGTCGCCCGCACGACGGTGCACGCCACAATTCAGTGATCCTGGGGATGCTCGCTGAGGAATATACCGCCGCTTTCCCCGACGGTGTGCTCAGCCATGTCACGACATGGGATTCACCGAAGGTCTAGATCCGCCGGGAAAGCTGAATCCTCCGACGATCTGTCCGCGCAGGCAAAAACCTGCTAAAGGCCCAGTGCTGGCCCGAGCACATCCAGGTACTTCAGGGCCGAGCCAGTGTTCAGCAGGACGACTCGGTCGCTGCGACTGACTTCCCCTGAATCAAGAAGCAGCTGTAGTGCCGACAAAGTCGCACCACCTTCCGGAGCAGGAAAAATGCCTTCGAACCTGGCCATGTCAACTACCGAGGCGACCATCTGTTCGTCTGTCACGGTTAACGCAGTTCCGCCGCTCTCACGTACCGCCCTGATAACGAGGAAGTCACCCACCGCCGCCGGGACGCGCATCCCGGCCGCCAGTGTGGTGGGGTTCTCAATCGGTGTGGCAAACTCTTCGCCCTTGTTGTAGGCATTGACCAGAGGAGCACACTCTTCCGCCTGAACACAGATCATTCTTGGTCGCTCTGAACCTATCCACCCGAGCTTTTCCATCTCGTCGAGTGCTTTCCATATCCCGACAATGCCGGTTCCGCCGCCGGTGGGATAAATCACAACATCCGGAACTTCAAATCCAAGTTGTTCGACGATTTCATAGCCCATGGTTTTCTTGCCTTCAACACGGTATGGCTCTTTCAAAGTCGAAACATCGAAATAACCGTGCTTCTCGGCGGCTTCACCTGACAGCCGCCCGGCATCGGTAATAAATCCATCGACAAGGTTCAAATCGGCGCCATACGCAACACATTCGAGTTGATTGGCCATTGGCGCATCTCTCGGCATATACACATGCGCTTCCATGCCCGCGGCAGCCGCGTACGCCGACATTGCTCCGGCGGCGTTTCCCGCGGACGGCATAGTGAGTTTGAGCTGGCCCAACTCCAGTGCGCGCGACACGGCTGCCGAAAGCCCCCTCGCTTTGAATGAGCCGGTCGGATTGACCCCCTCGTCCTTGATCAACAGCGAACTCATTCCCAGGTGTTTACCCAGCCGTCTGGCGTGTTGTAGCGGAGTAAACCCCTCCCCCAGCGTTACGATATTTGCGGGATCGACCACAGGCATGACTTCTCGATATCGCCACATATTCGGTTCGCGGGCGACGATGTCTGATTTAGTCAGTGTTTCAGCAGCCTTTTCGAGATCGTACCGAACCAGCAAGGGCTTGCCGGAATCAGGACTCAATCGTTGAGGGATAACGTACCCACATGGTGTGCCGGTCAGAGAGCACTCCAAATGTGTAATCTGGCTGCGAATTTTGGTCCGTGCTGGCAAGCGAATCTCCGTGCGTTCAGTGCGTTCGAAAAAAGATCTGGCCCTGGGTGCCGATCAACTCTCGATTATCTCGATCGACAGTATTTTTACCCCCGGTGTGGTTGCAATCGCAGGATCGCGCTCGGCCATCCCGGTGGCAATCGCTATTCCGGCGGTAACACGGCCAAAGATCGTGTGGCATGAAATCTGATCGTCGGCACAATTCTTAGCGACGCCGTCGTCGTACGCATCCAGCCAACTGGCAGCTTCATGGGAGATGTAAAACTGGCTGCCGTTCGTGTTTGATCCTGCGTTCGCCATTCCGACCACACCCGCTGAATCATGGCGTAACTCCCTGTTGAATTCGTCGTTGAACATGTACCCGGGACCGCCATAGCCTTCACCCGTCGGATCCCCCGTCTGAGAAATGAAGCCTGAGATAACCCGGTGAAATTGCAAACCATTGTAGAAACCCAGACGCGCCAGATTGACAAAATTCTCGACCGTGAAAGGTGCCAGATCCTCGTACAGATCGACCGTGAAATTTCCAAGTTCCGTCCTGATAATCGCAGAGTAGTCCATGCCGGCCGGCAGAGCGCCAACAGGAGGTGCAGGGTCATCGCCCGATACAAGCATCACTGGCGGTTCCTCGGGATTCCGAGGCGAAATCGCCACAGGGTCCCCATACTCTCTGGGCCGCCACGCCATCCGGGTTGGCGTGTGTTCTGAACCAACACCACGCCGCAGACCTGTGTGATCGGAATCGAGGAGCCAGGCTGCCCCGATAAGAGAATCTACTGCCATCAACTCGGAATCATCGGGGGCCCAGGCGGCAACCAGGAATTCGAGGGGCGAGTCGATAAAAGTTGGTTCAAAGCTCGAAGTATCAAGTGTCCCGAGGTCCAGCGCGCCGCTCGCGGTCGAAAGGCCGAAATGTATCCCCGACCCGTCAGGTGTCCAGCCAAACCCGACGGTGCCAAACGGGCCGATTACTTGTGGTTCGCTGGTGTTTGTCGGGTCGAATAACATGATCCGTACCAGACCATCGGCTGAGTTTTGAGAAACTAACAACTGTGAGCCGTCCGGCGACCAGCGCGGCAGGATGTGCTGCGCGGCCTCGTCGACGCTTACCAGTGTTGCGGTCTCCAGGGTAATCGGGGTTGTTGCCACATCGACCGGTATCTCAGCAACATACAACTGCCAGGCATCATCGTCCGCAAGATGGACCAGGGCAATATATTTGCCGTCTGGCGACACTTCAGGCATCGTGACACCGTTGTCAACGTCGGTTAATTGAACTATTTCGCGCGTCGTCAAATCCAGCGTATACACCTGCAGGGATCCGGTCTTGCTGGACATGTAGACGAGTCTCGAACCATCAGGCCACCAGGAAGGCGAGATTTCCACGGCACCGTTGTTGTGAAAACTCGGATCAGCCGACTCAAGCCTGGCGGTTTCAAGATCGATGAACAGGATTCCACCGCCATCCTGATCGATTATCTCAATCGCGATAATGTTCGATGAACGCTGCCGGATCGTGACATCCGATGTCACGACCAGCTCGTGGTCATTGCCTGCGACCCCGGCGGGCAGTGACACCCTGATCGCGTCCGTGAACTCGCCAGTTTCAAAACCCGCGATAAAGACTGCAACTTCGGTGCCGCGACCTGCCGTGGAATAGTCGTACTTGAACTCGTCCTCGGGTACGTCCAGGAGGTTGCCATGTGCGTCGAACGCATACACTTCGAACGGGGACCCTGCACCGATCGGAACTGAATCACCGTCGGGGTATATTCGCAGTGAATCCGCAGGTCCTGGCACTATTGTTATCGGCGCAACCGATACCGCCTCAACTTGCCTGAGGAACGCCCGGGCCGTCAGCCCATTTTCGTCATAGGTACCGGCCCTGGTGCCCGCGGTAAACAGTCCGGACTCGGTAACTGAACCGATATCGGGATCACCTACAGTCCAGTTGAGTCCGTCGAGTTCGAGTTCATTCCCAAAACGATCTGTCGCAACGGCCTGAACTTGATAAGACTCCCCAATCTGAAGGCTGTGTGGCGGCCCGGAGACAACGACCTGGTCCAGGATTCCGGGTCGAATCGAACCGGATATCGTAGAGTCGATTATCAGCCCACCACGCTCAACCTCAACCCGGACCAGTTCGACATCTTCCTCAGATGAGTTCACACCCGCTTTGAACAGTCCGCTCGAGTTGATTCCATCGCCACGTCTCAACGCCGTGAACAGGACCAGAGCTCCGTCAAGGGCGTGGCCAGCTTCATCGACAACCTGGACCGTCAGCTGTTGTTGGCGGCCTGCCACGATGTCGAGTTCGTTCGGCTCGATCGAGATGGCGTGCATCGGGCCTCGTACAACCTCCACGCTCGCCGCCTGCCGAACAGTCACCCCCAACCGTTCAAATCCTACTGATATTGCCCCATCGAACTTCCCCAGTTTGGTCCCGGCGGTGAATTTGCCAGATCCGTCGATTTCACCGGCATCTGCATCGACCTCCCACCTGAAATTGGGGTTGTCGATCGTGTTGCCCAGCGTGTCGTAAGCGACGGCACTGAACTGAGCTTCGCCAAAAGAGGACAACGACAACGCCGGGGTGTTGATAACGATCCACCCTGCTTCTCCCGGTTCCACCCTCACAGTGGTCTGGGCGGTGGCAGACAGTTCACCCTTCACCGCAATCAATCGGATCGTGAACGTCCCAGCATTCTGGTAGCTATGGGAGGGTTCCGGCTCGCTGCTTCCTGTGCCGTCTCCGAAATCCCAGGCAAAACTGTCAGCGTTCGCGTTTTCACCAAGAATGAATGACACGTCAAAGGGAACGTTGCCAGAGTCCGAAGAAACGGTGAAATCGGCAACCGGCGGGTTATTCGAGGCACACGCACCCAATCCTAGCGACGCGATTCCTGCGATCACAACTATCCAGCGAAACAGTCTCGCGCCGAGTAGTGAACGAGGCTGGTAATACCTTGTTTTTGTTGCCTGGTTTGAGGCGCTCAGGGTGTTCTCCGGAGTTCAGTGAGGTTGAATTCTATGTATCACCCTGAAGATTGGGTATCGCAATACGATACGATGCACTCTAGGGATCGGGTTTGCCGTAACTCGTCCGATCCTGTCGTCCCGGCGCCAGACAGGGAATATTGTGGTGAGAATAACTGCCTTCGATTAGGTGAATACACAACCGACCATGGGGTTCACACGAACGTTGAAGCGACAATCGAAAATTACTCTTAGTCCATACAGTAAATTCGTAATCATCCTGGGGCATCTTCAGCCCGCAGGACTGGATCAAGCTCAATGCCTTCAAAAATTCTTGTGGTTGATGACGAGCCAGACATACTCGAGCTTGTCCAGACCCGCCTCGAATTGGCAGGTTACGACACCATCGCAGCTGGCAACGGCGAACAGGCGCTGAAGAGTTTTTTCACAACGCGCCCCGACCTTGCACTGCTCGATCTCGAGATGCCCGGAATGGACGGATTTGAGCTTTGCGAACGAATACGGCAAATGTCGGATGTTCCAATCATTTTTTTGACCGCTTTCGGCTCAGAAGCACATCGCGTCAAGGGTCTTCAGGTCGGCGCTGACGATTACATCGTGAAACCGTTCTCCAAGAATGAACTGGTCGCGAGGGTCGAGGCCAGTTTGCGCCGTGCGTCGATGCCGTCCGTACAGCGAGACGAGCAAATTTACGCCGATCCGGTTTTGACAATCGATCACCGTGCGCATCTCGTCACCGTACGAGGCACGGAAGTATCACTCTCACCTCTTGAATATCGCCTGCTGACGGCCCTCTTGCGACATCCCGGTCAGGTGCTCAGCCACATCCAGTTGCTCGATCTCGCCTGGGGACCAAACTCCGACGAAACCTCGACAGACAGCGTCAGACTGTATATCTCATATATACGTGGCAAGATTGAAGAGGATCCGAAGCGACCGCTGCTCATCGAGACCGTTCGGGAGTTCGGCTATCGGTACGTTCGACCGCTGGGGAACACTGGTCGAGCCATCGCTGCGTAGGGTGGCACAACGACGGCTGCCTAAGTTGTCGGCCCCGGTCAATCACACCCGACGCCCGCTCAACTCGCCGTCACCTACCGCACCGGAGTTCCAACACCGGTAGCGGTACTTCACTTGAGCGTCGCTGAGGTCAAAGCTGTCAGCTGCCCGGTAAGCACATTCCCAAATAAACTGACTGACGACAGCGTTCTAGGACCGGTGACACACCCGTGGCGCGGGCTCGAGGCAACTCGACTGTCAATTTGTTGAGCCAGCGATGTGTCGTTCGTTTGAAAAGGGCGGTCTGACGTCGCCAGGCTCAGGAGAACGACGCCGGAATCCCTAATCCGGGCGCTCTGCGACAGGCAGGGACACGGTAAACGAAGAACCCTTCCCGTATTCGCTCTCAAGCCGGATGGAACCACCGTGCAGTTCTACGAGAGTCTTCGTGATCGCAAGTCCAAGGCCTGTGCTGCCCGGTGGTCGTCTCCCATCGTCGGAAAGCCGCACGAACTTGTCGAAAATCCGTGCCTGGTTTTCCGGCGCGATTCCAACCCCAGTGTCTTCGATACGGATCTCCACGGTATCTCCAACCAGTTTTCCCCGGATCTGAACAGTTCCGCCTTTCGGCGTGTATCGAAGCGCATTCGTGAGTAGATTCGAGAATATTTGAGCACAGCGTTCTCGGTCGGCCCACGCCGCCCTTAGTTTGGAAGGAAACTTCAAGTGCACCGTCAGTTGCTTGTCTTCGAACTGGGGTGTCATCGAATCGTGGAGTTCGGTAAGCAAGGCCTGGAGCGAGACCTCCCCCAACTCCAGCGCCATGTGCCCGGCTTCAAGTCTTGAGATGTCCAGCAGGTCAGTCACGAGACGGCTCAGTCGCTCGCCGTTTATGTGCGCTTTGTTCAATAATCGGTCGACTTCAGGACTTACTTCACCGCCCGCGCCGTCCAGGATCAATTCGATGAATCCGGTGAGAGAGGTCAACGGTGTACGTAGTTCATGGGAAACCATCGAAACGAACTCAGATTTTGACCGGTCGACCGTCCGTTCCTGAGTTACATCACGAAACACCCACAGCCTGCCAAGGTACTCGGCGGAAGCGTTTGTGGCCGGTGCCGAAGTCATCGATAGAATCCGCCGCTCTGGGGAGGTGATATGCACATCCTCTGAGCTGACCGCCAACTCACGATTATGGTTGATCTCGGACAGTCGAGACAGGTACCTGCGGCGATTTCCGAACTTGACACCGGTACCCACCCTGACCGATTCCCAATCGGAACCCACCAGCGACCCCGGATTTCCGAAACCGAACACATTGGCGTACGACTGGTTCGCCCACACGATCCGATCATCCGAACCGACCAAAAGGATCGACTCAAGTGCTGAGTCCAGCAGAGTGTTCATCCGGCTCGTCATCAGTCGAAGATCGGACTGCACTGATTCCCGCCCGGCGATCAGCGAGTACATCGACACAGTCGCAAGGCCCGTGATTATCAAACCTGCTGCAAGGATTATCATCCAGAGTTCTGATTCGAGCCTCGTCAGGCCATATCCATCGGGTTTGTTGAACTGCAGCTGCCAGCTGCGCCCGGCGAGTTCCAGATCACTCACGAAACTCGTATCACCGGTCCAGTGTTCGTTCGTGGAGCCGTTCGGGACGGGGAAAACCTCTTGGCCGTCGCTGTCGTCCTCAATGTCCACCACTCGGAAATCGATATCGCCGAGTCCGGCCCTCTCTACTGGACCGGCCAGGAAATCTGCGATTCGATAGACCCCTGTTCCGAATCCCTTGAGTTCGTCGATACCGCCCGGCTGGCCATCACTGTAAAAAACGGGAGTAAATACCAGAACGACAGCCTGGTCGTGCGGATTTGACGTTGATGGGACCGGGGGCGACGCGACGATCTTGCGTTCAACTTCGGCTCGGTGCATCAGTGGTGTGTAAGTCGGGTGGAATAACAGGTCCTCGCCTGGATTTAGAATTCCGAGTGTCTCCGGATAAGTGAACGCGACGGGCAGATAGTGCGAGCCGTAGCCATACTTTTCCAGTTTGAATTCACTACGTAGCTGCGTCGACATCATGCCATTGAACTCAGCTGTCTGGTCGGCACTAACTTTCTTGATAAATCCCATGGCGTGAACCGACCAGTTTTCTCTTTCAAGGGCCGTTGCGAATATTCTGAACTCGGCGGGTGTGGCCGAATCAGTCGCCTCGAAGAATCCCCGGATCGCTGCCAGTTCGCTCAGGCTCTTGGTGAATTCCGCATCGACCTCAAGTGAGACCGAATCCACCAGTTTTTCGAAACGCAGTTCGCTCCGGTTGTTGTTAATAACTCGCATCGAAATTGCTGTGGCTACGGTCATGGCCAGCAACATCGCCAACGTCGCAGCCGCGGCGAACGTGGGCAGGCGTTGCAACAGATATCGGTCTCGAGAAATCCTCGAGGCGGCTGGATCTTTGAGCCGCATGCTTGGCTGCGAAATTGCTGGATTGGCCAAAACGATTCGTGTATTCGTGGGAACTGCTGCTAGTGGCGAAAGAATTGGGGATTGAGGATCTTGCGGAAATGACGCAATACCCCGTTATGGACATCGTCGAGGAATACCCGATGAATCACGTTGGAGCCGACACCAAATCAACATGGCGATTGGCTCTGAATCCCCGCCCGGAGTGATCGGTCAGTTCAGGCTAGAAACAGGAACCACGAGTTGTTCGGTCCACACCAGCGATCGCTGCATTTTCGACGCCAGGACACTCGCGGCAATTCCGCTGCACTCCCTGGTCGAGATCGACTGCCCGGTTTCAATCTCCACCGAAGTTACGGATAAGTCCCGCATGCCACAGGGGACTATGTGCTCGAAATAGCTCGTGTCCGTCGTCAAATTGAGAGCGAACCCGTGCATGGTCACACCACCTGAGATACGAACGCCGATAGCGGCAATTTTCTTCCCCCGTGGATTCCTGCCCGCTTCGCGTTTTTCATTGGGAGCCCCCCCAACCCAGACACCTGTCTCTTGATCCACGACATGTCCGTTTATCCCGAATTTCGCCAGTATTTCAATGAGCACCGACTCAAGCAGCCGCACGTATGTGACAGGTCCCAGACCGGCGCCGCGAACATCGATAATCGGGTATCCGACCAGTTGCCCCGGACCGTGGTAAGTCGCTTCACCGCCACGATCGGTTCCGAAGACCTGGACTCCGGCCTCGTTCAGCAGGGTGCGGTCCGCCAGAATGTGTGATTCATCGGCCCTGCGACCCAGCGTTATCGCGTGTGGGTGGTCGAGCAGAATAAGCGTGTCCGGGATCGAACTCGATTTTCGGGCTTCGAGGACAGAACGCTGAATGTCCAATGCCGAACCGTAGTCGACAGTTCCAAGCCAGACAGCACTCAGCTCCTCGGGGCGGGCGCCAACAGCGCCTGTCATGTCAGTTCGGATTCTGCGCGTATCGATTGAAGCCCCGACCTGACCGATTGCAAAAATGCTGAAGCGTCCGCACCGTCGACAATCCTGTGGTCGAACGACAGACAGATATTCATCATCGATCGTACAACCACCGTATCGGAGTCGTTTACGGTGATTACAACGGGACGTTTTACGATTGCCTCGGTAGTAAGAATCGCGGCCTGGGGATGGTTGATGATTGCCCCGCCCCACACCGAACCGAGCGCGCCGGTGTTGTTGAGGGTAAAAGTACCGCCCTGGACATCTTCCAATTTCAATGAGTTGGAACGGGCGCGATCTATCAAGCCATCGAGATTGCGTGCCAGTTCGGCTATCGGTGAATTTGCGGCGTCTCTGACGACCGGCACCACCAGGCCCTCCGGGGCAGCTACCGCAACTCCAACATTAATCTCTCCTTTGAGAACGATGTTTCCGTCGACCCAGCTTGAGTTGATCCTGGGATTCAAATTTAGAGCATCGGCTACGACATGCAGTGCAACTGGCAGATAAGTCAGTCGAACACCATGATCCCTCTCGAACCGCTCCCTGTTCGCAGTTCGCCACCCGACCAGGCCAGTGACATCAACTTCGATTGCGGACCAGGCGTGTGGGATCTCCGTCATCGACTTGACCATGTGATCCGCAATCATGCGTCTGATCGACGTCGGTTTGACAACGGTGTCCCCAACGCCTGGCGACGGAACCTCAAGCACCGTTTCCGTGCTGGATTTTCCTGCTTCGACCGCACTCAGGACGTCATTTTTCGTGACCCGCCCTCCGAGGCCAGTGCCGCTTATCGAGGACAGATCGACTTTGTGTTGCGTAGCAAGCCGCACAACGACCGGGGAGTGGCGCCTCAGTCCATCTGGTGGACTCGATGGAGTGCTCGGTGCGCCTGTTGCGCCGACTGTCAACGAACTGAGGCTGGTGTCGAGAAATTGGCCGCCCGTGGGGCCCACGTTTGCACCCTGAACAAGTGTTCCAATCCGGTTGGCAGCGGGAGGATCAGAAATGGGCGGCAGTGCCGATGGCTGATCGGCGCTGGCGGAGGTATCCGACGTTTCCATCTCCGCGATCACCGACCCCATAGCAACGGTCTCTCCTTCCGCAACAAGAATTTTCGTCAGAGTTCCTGATGCTGGCGATGGGACATCCATGTTCACCTTATCGGTAACGACCTCGACCAGCGGTTCGTATTTTTCTACAGCATCGCCAGGCGACTTCAACCATTTTCCGATTACGGCTTCGGTTACCGATTCACCAACGTGTGGGAGTTCAATGTTGAGCGTCACCGTTTACAGCTCCGCCAGTTTTTCGATTGCCGAGACGATCTTTTCAGGTGAAGGCATAAACGCCGCTTCCTGGATGGGAGAAAACGGCATCGGCGGGATATCAGGAGGGCCCAGTCGTGTGATTGGACCGTCCAGGTCGAAAAAGCAGTGTTCGCCGATGATTGCCGCGACTTCGGATGAAATACTCACCGCGGGAGTATCTTCCTGCACGATCAACACTTTGCCGGTACGCGAAACGGACTCGATTATCGTTTCCCTGTCGAGAGGGCGCAGCGTTCGCAGATCAACCACTTCGACGTCTATGCCAAGTTCCATGGCGGTCGCGGCAGCCTGCAGTGCGTAGTGCAGCATTAACCCGTATGTAACGATCGTCATATCGCTACCGGGCCGTTTGATCTCGGCTTTCCCAATCGGGACCGTGTAGTCGTCATCGGGGACCTCCCCTTTGATCAGGCGGTAGGTCCGCTTGTGTTCAAGCACGATAACTGGATCATCTGCCCGTATTGCCGATGCAAGCAGTCCTTTGGCGTCGTACGGGGTAGCCGGAGCAACGACGGTAAGGCCCGGTGTGTGGGCAAAGAGCACTTCGATGCTCTGTGAGTGGTACAGCCCGCCCCTGACGCCACCGCCGTACGGTATCCGAATCGTCATGGGAGCCGATTTTGCGCCGTTTGTGCCGTATCGAACGCGCGCTGCTTCGCCGACGATCTGGTTAATGGCCGGCCAGACGAAATCAGCGAACTGAATCTCTGCGACAGGGCGCATCCCGTTCACAGCAGCGCCGAGCGCCAGGCCACAAATCAACGATTCGGCGAGAGGTGTGTCGATAACACGCTCTTCACCAAACTCGTCGACGAATCCGTCTGATGCGAGGAATACACCGCCGCGATTGCCGACATCCTCGCCCATGAGGATTATCGATTCATCTCTGCGCATTTCAGCGCGCATGGTTTCCCGCACTGCTTCGATAACCGTCATTTCAGGCATCAGGAACGGCCCTGGCTTGCCATCGTCACATGATCGAACATCGGTCCCACATCCGGATAAGGCTCGGCGTCGACAGTGTCAGTGGCGATATTTACTCGTTTTTTGGCCTCTGAGTGAATCTGTTCATCCTCCGCTTCCGTTATCAGATTTCGGCGCTTCAGCATCTCCGCCGTGATCTTGATCGGGTCCCGCTCCAGCATTTGTGCGATATCTTCCGGCGTGCGGTATCGGGTGTGGTCGTCATCTGTCGTATGGGGCAGAAGACGTTCAACTTGCACCTCGACAAGCGTTGGTCCTTCGCCGGCCCTCGCTCGAGCGACTGCGGCTGTCATGGCCTCGTGGACAGCTACCACGTCGATGCCATCGACAGTCACTCCGGGAAATCCATATCCAGCCGCCCTACTCGCAATACTTTCCACGGCCATCTGCCTGGAGAGGGGAACCGATATTGCGTAACGGTTGTTCTCACAGAAAAACACGACCGGAAGTTTGTGTATCCCGGCAAAGTTCATCGCCTCGTGGGTATCTCCCTGGGATGCTGCACCGTCACCAAAAAAAACGATAGTGACGGCATCTTTGCCACGTAATTTGTCAGCAAGCGCGACACCCGCGGCCTGCGGCAGTTGCGTCGCTATGACGTTGGAAAAGTTAAACAGGTCTACACGGGGGTGTGCGCCGTGCAACGGGAACTGTCGTGCTGCGCTCATTGGATCGCCATCCCTGGCAAGGAACCCCCGGAGCATTTCCTCGGGTTCTGTACCCAGCGCAATCATCGCTGTGAACTGTCGATAGTAGATCAGGTAGTGATCTTTCTTCGGGTCCGTGGCCTCGATGCACGCGACCTGCGCCGCTTCGTGACCCTGGGCGGATGCGGCTATGGCCGCTTTCCCCTGCCTGTTCAGTAGCCAGACCCGCTCATCAAGATGTCGACTCAGGACCATTGTCCGGTACAGTTCGACGAGTCGGCCGCCCGAGAGCTGCCCGGATGTCTCGGATTCTTTGTTCGCTGTTGCTGCCATGGCTGGACATTATAGTTCTGAGAATCCGTTCATAACTGCCGAACTGGACTGTTCAACAGACTTGTTGGTTATACTTTTTGACCTGTGAAATTCCGGGCCGAATTCCGGCAGAGCGCACCTCAGTCATGCAGCTTGCATGCCACTGGAGTTAAGAATGAAACGACTGCTAGCAATATTCCTAGTTATGACAGTGCCGCTGCTCTCCATCGCTGCATGTGGCGGCGATGACCCCAAACCAACGGCCACCTCCCAGCCTGTGGCCAGCGGTGGCGGTCAGACAGCCGTCACCGGTAGCCCGGTGATGCTCAAGCCCGGAGATAGCGCCCGACCGCCATCAGGTGCGCTCGACACCTCGAAAACGTATACGGCGACCTTCAAGACCGAAGCTGGCGATTTTGAGATTCTGTTGTTCGATGACGAGGCTCCGCTGACGGTGGAGAACTTCATCAACCTCGCGACGATCGGATTTTACGATGGCACGATGTTCCATCGCGTGATCGACGGCTTCATGGCGCAGGGTGGCGATCCCCAGGCGACCGGGGGAGGTGGCCCTGGCTATCGATTCGTCGATGAATTCGATCCTTCACGCCGCCACCACAAAGCAGGAATCCTGTCGATGGCGAATTCCGGGAAAAACACAAACGGAAGCCAGTTTTTCATCACATTTGGCGCCACTCCACACCTCGACGGTTACGACCAGGCGGGCAAATTGAAACCATGTTCGCAGCCGGGAGTTTCCTGTCACGCCGTGTTTGGCGAGGTTACCAGTGGTCTCGACAACGTCCTGAACATCAGCGTGCGTGACCCCGGCACCGCGCAAACACCCGGCGACATCGTCGAAACAATCATCATTAGCGAAAGCTAACGAACGAAAATTACGAGTCGCTTAAGCGAGTCGCACAGTAGGAACTATGCCCGAAAAAGAACGCACACCGCCATCAGGAGCTCTCGACAAATCTAAGTCCTATACCGCCACGTTCAAGACTGAACGAGGCGAGTTCGAGATCATGCTCTACGCCAACGATGCGCCGTTGACTGTCGAAAACTTTGTCAATCTCGCCAGGGCCGAGTTCTACGACGGCACAACGTTCCACCGTGTGATCCCCGGGTTCATGGTTCAGGGTGGAGATCCTACCGGCACCGGCACAGGCGGCCCGGGCTACCGCTTTGGTGATGAGTTCCGCAAAAACTTGCGACACGATTCCGAAGGGGTTTTGTCGATGGCAAACGCTGGCCCGGGCACCAATGGAAGCCAGTTCTTCATTACACTCGGCCCCACCCCTCACCTGGACGGCAAGCACTCAGTGTTTGGAAAAATCATCAAGGGAATGGATATCGTGAAGTCAATCCGCGAGCGGAACCCTGCGAGCGATCCGAATCCGGGCGACTTTATCGAAACGATCACTATCAACGAAAAATAGCCTGCATTGCGCACTCAGTGTTAACCAGACGAGCCGCTCAATATGAGCGGCT
>JAQBVG010000034.1 GCA_027623655.1 Chloroflexota bacterium | reverse complement strand
CCTAAAACATGATGCAGCGATTCCACTTATAAAACGGACTGAGCTGTTCAGACAAGCGGGACCACCTCAACCCACCGGTAGTCGTTGTTCGACATTCCGTAGAAGATATCGAACCGAATGTCGTCCGGCGCAGTAATACTTTTTTCAATAATCTGAACGATGTCGCGCTGACTCACGTAGATATCGGCACCCTGGGGCGGACGTGGCCGGTCGCGTTCGACCTGGCCAATACGTATGCAGATGCATGACAACCCGTGGGCGTATGAGTAAACCCTGGCGAGTGATTCCGACCACACTTTGCTTGCCGCGTAGATTCCTCTTGGCTCAGCTGGAGTATCGGGTGTAATGATCTTGATTTCGCTCGGAATGTCGCCGATTCGCCGCTCCATCATGGCCCTGTACGGCTCTTGCTGACGGTGACCGTCTGAAACCATGATGCTGCTCGCTGCCACGATGCGTTTTACACCCGTCTGTCGACTCGCCTCGAAGACGTTATAGGTGCCAATGATGTTGTTCTGTAGAACGCTGTTCCACTCATCGCCTTCGGGGTCGGCCGCCAGATGCGCAACGACATCGATGCCTTCGACTGCGGCGCTAACCGCCGAATAATCTGAGAGGTCGCCGATAGAGAAGCGCTCTTCCGGGAGTTCGAGCGACCACTTTCCGGGTACTCGATCGGACGGCGACTGTTTTCGGTCCATTCCGAATACTTCGTATTTATCGGGCTGTCCAAGGAGCCGCTTGAACGTCATGTAACCGATCTGCCCGGTGGCGCCGGTAACGAGTACTCGCAATTTAGGCAATTCGAACGATTCCTCACGTATTGATCGGCAGGTTTATTCGAGAATCTTACTGAAAGTTTATGCTTCTACTAATCGGACACGGGTTGAACAATAACGCGGGCAGTAACTTGAGTGAACTCGGAGGAATAGATGAAAGTTGGAATTACCGGGGCTGAAGGGCACATTGGGACTACACTGCGCGAGGGGCTGGGGCCTGAATTCGAGATTAGCTCGTTCACGCTTGGCCCGCAGTCGTTCGATTCAACCGTTGCCGATCTTTCGAACCCGGCCGCTGTAAACGAGATCTTCCAGGGGCTCGACGCCGTGGTTCACCTGGCAGCGGATCCCAGCCCGCGCGGCAGCTGGGAAAGCATGCTTAAGAACAATATCGCGGCAACCTACAACGTTCTTGAAGAGTGCAGGAGTTCAGGTGTAAAGAAAGTGGTCTTTGCAACGACCAATCACACCCAACACGGCGACACGATGGGTGGTTCGCCGGAAATCCTGGATATGTCCAGGCGGGTCATGCTGCGGCTGAACGATCCACTGAACCCGACGTCACTTTACGGAGTATCGAAAGCCACTGGCGAGCAACTGGGTCGATACTTCGCTACCCATCATGGTGTCCAGTTTGTTGGACTGCGAATCGGTTCAACCGGTCGTAATGACACGCCTAGGGGATCCGAGCCCCGGCCCAGCGACGATTACAACATGGCGATGTTTATCAGCAAGCGAGACATGATTCAGGCAGTATCGCTGGCCCTGAATATCGACCGAGATTTCACACTGGCCTATGCCATTAGCAACAACGACGCCCGTATTTTCGACATGCGGGAAACGAACGACGTTCTTGGCTTCTACCCAGTCGACAACTCAGCCGATTACTAGATCGGGTCGGCGGACGACCAGATGGTCTCGGCCATGCCGGTCGCCAGCGTTGGGGGCCACTCCTCCATGCAGTGCTCACGACCGAAGTCTCGCCATTGCTTGATGTGAGATGGACCTTCCAGGTGAACACTCAGGGCATCCCTGTCAACATAACCTTCACAGAACCAGATCCAGTTTTCTTCCTTCTGATCGGGGTAGATGTCGAAGCGCAGGCAACCCGGTTCTGTAGCCGAAGCCACTCTCCCATGTTCCTTGAGCGCCTCCAGCAAGTGCTCTTTATGCCCCGGAATGATTTTCATCACGAAAACGGCGCCGATCATAGGTTCCCCCCGCAATGGTTCTATGTTGTTTTATTGACTTACCGAATCAGGCAGGTTTTCGGGCTACGATCCAGAGGTGACGTTCAACATCGTTGTCTGGCCCGTCCAGTACTTCGATTCTGTCAGATTCAATGTTGAACCCAACCTCGGAGATCAACTGACGAGTGATCTCCGGTGCAAAGTGACTCCAGTACATGGGCGCACCGTGCCAGTCAGGGTCGTATCAGGCTTCTTCCTCGGTCGCACCGAACGTTCCAACGAAAATGCCACCCGGCTTCAACCACGAGTGAATCGAAGCAAACAACTTCGCGTGCTATTCACGAGGAACGTGAATTATGGAGT
The DNA here is from genome assembly GCA_027623655.1 of Chloroflexota bacterium. Taxonomy (GTDB): domain Bacteria; phylum Chloroflexota; class Dehalococcoidia; order Lucifugimonadales; family Lucifugimonadaceae; genus Lucifugimonas. Next base: position 20,804 of record JAQBVG010000034.1, on the reverse strand, counting down.
AGAGCGCCAGGATGCCGTCAAAGCTACCTTCTGGAAATGACATGCTCGCCATATCGGCTTCCAGGAATTTTGCGGTGGGAACATTAGCCCGTGCACGTTCGACTTGCCGGGGCGAAACATCGATGCCAAGGGTATTGAACTGTTGTGCCAGGGTCGCCGCGACCGGAAGACCATTGCCACATCCCAGTTCCAGCACTGTGCCACCGGGCGGCATCCTCAAAGTAAACGCGTCGATGTATTCGGTCACCGTTGCCGGTATATCGGTCGTGTATTTCTTGAAATAGAGATCGCCAATGACGTCGTAGCCTGCTGCCACCTGTGCAACGTAATCGGACCGATTCTGATCCATTGAACGAGTCCCTAACGTCCCGTTTGCTCTGTAGCGATCTCTTCCCAGACCTGATCGACATACCTGTACGAGGCACCGCAGAATCGACAGATCTTGAAGATCAGCGTTGTGTTCGCACTCACCTCGACAGGAACGATAGAGAAGTCGTGACGATTGTCATCTGGTCCATCGATACAACTGGTCACTTGTTATTTTCCTCGCGGGCGGCCTTACAGAGCGGAACGAACTGTCCAGCTTCAGCCGGTGCCGTAGTAATAAGATCTGCCCATTTCCAGCCACGGCATTTGGATTGAATGGACGGTTGCGGTGTCGAGGGGCGACCACTTGCAAATAACGGGGATACCGCAGTCGCAGTGGAAAGGCCACGCCGCCTTCGTATCGCCAACCGCTTCGACGATGTAGAGCCAGCGATGCCAGAGTTGATCTTGCCACTCTTGCTCCAACTCCCCGATGAATTCGACGATTCGACCCTCGACCCCGGTTTCTTCCATGAGCTCCCTGACGACCGCAGTTTCTGGAGATTCGCAGGGTTCGATCGTACCTGCAGGAAACTGGGTGATCATCCGGGCATTTTCGCCCGGATGATCAAATAGCAGTACTTCAGGGCCATCGGTTCCTTCTCGCAATACGATCGCAGTGACCTTGTCTACGCGGCGCAGGTTCATCTGGTGCTCCGACAGGCAGCAGGACTGAAACTGCCTGGTGATCTGGAATAATGCTTCGTGCCTGCCGTTTAGCCGCCGTAACCAGCCAGTACGTGGCCCCGCATGTAGTCCCTGTCCAACTCGATGCCGAGACCTGGCCGGTCCGAGAGGTAAATCTTGTCACCTCGGATATCGAGCGGGTGGTCGATGAAAATATCGTATGCATTGAGCTTCGCCCGGGAAGTTTCGACCCGGTAGTGGTTTGGCACCGATGCCATTGCGTGTGCACCGGCCAGAACGTTTATCGGGCCGCTCGCGTCGTGCGGAGAGATCGGCACGTAGTACGCTTCGGCCATGGTCGCGATTTTCTTGATCTCTGAGATCCCGCCCGTCCAGGTCACATCGGGCATTATGAAATCGGCGAGTTCGTTCTCGAGAATCGGAACAAATTCCCAGCGAGTATGAATACGCTCACCAACGCAGATAGGAACGCCGACATGATCACGGACCTGCTTTAGCGCATGGTGACTTTCGACCGGCACCGGTTCCTCAAACCAGAAGATGTTGTACGGCTCCAATGCTCGGGCAAGTCGTATAGCGGTCGGCGCATCAAATCTTCCGTGGCAATCGATCAGGATCTCGAAATCGGGGCCGACGGCCTCTCGTATACCTGAGATTACCTCGACTCCGTGGTTCTCAGCTTCGGCGCTGAGTTTGCCTGTCAGGTACCCGTTGGATTCCTCTTCGTGGTGCGGTTGCCAGGGGTCGGTCTTCAGCGATTTCTGACCTGTTGCCGCAATGGCCTTCGAGTGCTGAATCATGTTTTCGACCGACGAGGCATCGTTTGGATGGCAGTAGATAGGGATGCCTTCGCGAACAGGCCCTCCGAACAGCTCGGAGATTGGTAGACCCAGCACCTTGCCGCGAATGTCCCAGAGTGCGATGTCGATCCCGCTGATGATGTTCGTGGTGGCGCCCCGCGAACCCATATACGTAAATGACCTGAATATCTTGTTCCAGATCATCTCGATAAGTCTTGGATCTTCGCCTTCGACTAGTTCGCTAACGTGACGTAATGCCGCACAGACCGAACGGTTGGATACTTTTGAAGTGCCAGTGATCTCACCCCAGCCAGTAATGCCCTCGTCGGTACTGACCTCAACGAATACATACTCCCGGTTTTTGATTACCTGGCTATCGTTTGCCGTATCGAGGTAAGGCGATGGGGCTTCGATCAGCCACGGGGTGACTTTGGTGATTTTCAATGCGGGATCTCCGGTAGAGAAGTTAGCGGGGTGTTCGTACCGCGGAATCGTACGACCTTGGTCCAGGGGTGTCCATAGACAGATGGCCAAGACAGGAGCGGAAGAACTGCGGGATAATGTCGCTCAGACGTTGTCGGGATTCTGGTGATGCACAGGTTTGGCGCTCTCGAAACGGTGAATGACGGATCCCTGATGGCGTATTGTTCAACGCACGATCCTTCGCCTCGATGTAGGCGACGCCCACGTGAAAGAAATCTTATGGCCATCAAATTTACTGGCGAAGTTACTTCGAAAAGCGAACTTTTCGACATCCTCGGAGAGCCATCCGAGCGTGCGGTAAATAAGGTTGTAACCAGTATCGACGAGCATTGTCGGGCTGTGATCGAGCGGTCGCCGTTCATGCTAATCGCCTCGTGTGACAGCGATGGCAATATGGATGTTTCTCCAAAGGGTGATCCACCGGGCTTCGTGCGGGTCCTCGACGAAAATACTCTCGCGATTCCTGACCGGAAAGGGAATCGTAGAGCAGATACGCTCAACAACATCCTGGAAAATCCGAAAGTCGGGCTTTACTTTCTGGTGCCCGGGTTTCGGGAGAGCCTCAGGGTTACCGGAACGGCGCGAATCGTGCGTGACGTCGAGCTTCGAGAGAGTCTTGCCGAGCGAGGGAAGGCACCGGACATCGCAATCGTGGTCGACGTGGTCGATGCATTCTTCCACTGTGCCAAGTGCATCATTCGATCAGGTCTCTGGAAGAGCGAGGAGTGGGCAGATGCCTCGGGTATTTCACCGTTTGCTCAAATACTTGTCGATCAGACAAAAACCACGCAGTCGGTCGCCGAAATCGCTGAGCAGATCGAGGAATCGCTGGTTAACAACCTGTACTAACAGGTTGCTCTCACTCATCGGTTAATCGAGATATGGCGACGCGAAAAACCCCGAAGCAGTCGGGGTTTCGTGAAGGCGTAATGGTAGCCCCGCGGAGACTCGAACTCCGGTTCCCGCCTTGAAAGGGCGATGTCCTAGGCCGCTGGACGACGAGGCCGTGCGTGGCGAACTGGAACCCTTCTCAACGCCCAGTTGTTTTTTGCACTGGATATCAGCATACCTCAGAGCGGGCGAAAACGGCTATTCGTGGGTGTTTTTGATTAGTTGCCGAGTGTAGTTTTTCGGCGCTCTGCGCGTCATCCGCCCGCTGAGGCCATTCCTGGAAGAGAGGGATAAGTTGCGGTGCGTGCTAGTCGATCGTGCTGGCAGGGCATTCGCGGCCCAGAGGGCATCTGGCACATTGCGGTATTCGGGCCTTACAGATTTGGCGTCCGTGGGTGATGAGTAGTACGTGCATATCGTATCTATGTGCTTCAGGGATCAGCTCTTCCATAATTGGGTGTGCCTGGTCTGCGGTAATTTTCTTCCCGATCAGTCCCAGGCGCATGGAAACCCGATGGATATGTGTATCGACCGGGAATGCGGGCATTTTCAACGAAAACGCCATGACAACGGCCGCGGTTTTTGGCCCCACGCCCGGCAGGGACTTGAGCCAAGCTCTGGCCTCTTCCAGCTCCAGATCGGCAAGGAATTCGAGCTCGAAATGGCCTAAGCGTTTCAGGATCTCGACCAGAATCTGTTGAATTCTGATGGACTTCTGATTTGCCAGCCCACCCTGGCGAATGGCGTCTGCGACTTTTTCTGTATCAGCCTCGATTACCTCGCCCCAGGTGGGCATCACCCTTCGGAGTGAGTCGTAAGCACGTTCTGCATTGAGGTCCGACGTGTGCTGGGTCAGAACGGTGAATATCAACTCATCGAGCGCAACCATTCGCGGTCGCCACTCGATCGGTCCGTATATCGAGTTCAACCGCTCCTGAACAAGTGCGATCGCCACTGTCGGCACCCGCATCGGAGATTTGCGCTTTCGAGCGAGTTTGTTAGCCCGTGCTGGCATTGAGGGCTAGTAGTTACGAGTTTGGACAAACTCGGCGAGAGTGACCAGTGAATCCCGTGAGTCGGACGGCGGGATACGCTCGAGCGATCTGACTGCTTTTTCAATGTAGTCGTTTGCAACCCGATGAGTTCGCTCGAGCGCTCCCGACTGTTTAATCGCGTCAATTGCGACAGGTAGGAGTTCGGCACGGGCGCTCTCAGGTGCACTCAGGAATCTGTAGATGTCGTCGGCAGCACCGTTGTCTGCTGCGATTATCGCCGGCAATGTGAGAATTCCCTCACTAAGATCGTGTCCCGCCGGTTTTCCGAGCTGTTCGCTGGTGGCACTGTAGTCGAGCAGATCGTCATAAACCTGGTAGGCCATTCCGATGTTGAAACCGTAGATACGTACGTCCTCGACGGATTGATCGTCACCGCCACCGAGCACGGCGCCGCTTTCAGCAGCAGTACAGAATAGTGAGGCGGTCTTGTCGTATATTCTCCTGTTGTACTCCTCGAGCGTGACCCCGGGCTGCCAGGCAGTATAAATCTCGTTCAGCTCACCACCGGCGAGTTCCGTGATGGTTTCAGCAAATCGCCTTACGAGCCGGACGTTGTTCGTATCGCAGACGTACATGGCCGATGTAGCGAATACGAAATCGCCAATCAGGACTGCCACGTTGCGACCCCACAACTTGCTTGCGGTCTGGTGGCCACGCCTGGTGTCGGCATGATCGACCGTGTCGTCGTGGACCAGTGTTGCAATGTGCAGTAGCTCAATAGCCGTAGCCATCTTGATAGGGAGCTCACCTCGGCCCTGCCCCCAGAGACTTGCAGCGAGCAGTGTCAGAGCGGGGCGTACACGTTTGCCGGGCGTCGCGAGTACGTGCGCCAGTTGGGCTTCGAGACCTTCTGCATTGTCAGGCGCATCTTCCGGCGCTTTTGCGGCGATGTTGGCCAGTTCAGCAATGACAGACTCCAGGTCCCCTGCGACCGGTTGATAGATGCTTTCCTGTGTGATTGCTTCGACCATTGAACTGATGAGTCTGAACTATTTATCCTCTGACGAGTCGGAGGTTTTCTTCTTCGGCGACTGAATCGTCGAGTTTACGGAACAGTGGTAGTGGCATATCGAGCCGCGTTCCGGGGACAATGTCCCGGCGTGTCCAACCATCGGCAAGTGTATCGCTGTCACTGAACAGCATACTGTGAATCTTGTCGGCCGAACTCGGCAGGTACGGATAAAACACTGTGCGTAGTGTGGCAATGATGTTCAAGGCCACCCAGAGTACGGTGCCAGCGGCAGGTTTATCGGTTTTTACCACTTTCCAGGGCTGGTTCGAGTCGACATAGCGATTTCCAACCTGGGCAAGCCGCATTGCCGCGCGCAGTCCCTCGCGGAATTTTCGAGCGTCAATCGCTTTCGACACATCTCCCAGGGCACTGTCGCATGCTCCAAGCGCCTGTTCGGCAGCTTCGTCAAGCGGGCCCGGCTCAGGGACAGCATTGTCGAAGTTACGGGTCGTTATGGTCAGAACTCTGTGCACGAAATTTCCGAAAGTTCCGACGAGTTCGTTGTTGTTGGCGGCGACGAATCCTTCCCATGTGAATTCTGAGTCGGATGTCTCAGGCATGATCGACGCCAGGTAGTAGCGCAGTGGATCAGGTTCGTACCGCGACAGGAAATCGGGGAGCCAGACAGCGTGCCCACGGCTTTTGGAAAAATCGACACCACCCAAGTTCAGATATTCGTTTGCTACTACATCGGTTGGCAGGTTGAGTCCGCCGTAACCGAGCAGGATTGCCGGCCAGAACACCGTGTGGAATGGCACATTGTCCTTGCCCTGGAAGTAGTAGGACTCGCCATCCGGTTCGACCCAGAATTTTTTCCAGGCGTCCGGAGTGCCCTGTTGCTCTGCCCACGCTTTGGTCGCCGAGAGGTAGCCCATGACCGCCTCGAACCAAACGTAAATTCGTTTTGATTCGTACCCTTCGAGCGGCACCGTGACGCCCCATTCGATGTCCCGGGTTATGGCACGGTCGTGCAATCCTTCTCGAAGCATGCCGAGTGTCTGGTTGCGAACGTTCTGGCGCCACTCGTCTTTCGAGCCGACCCACTCTTCGAGCTGCTTTTGAAACGCACCCAGCCTGAACATCTGGTGCGTGGTGTCTTTGAAAACAGGCACGGTTCCATCGCGACGGCTTCGAATATTGATCAGGTCGATGGCGTCGAGGGTTCGACCGCACCTGTCACACTGATCACCTCGTGCAGCTTCGAACCCGCAGTGCGGGCATGTGCCCTCCACGAATCGATCAGCGAGAAATCGCTGCTCGGTTTCGGAGTATGGCATCGATTGCTTGGCCTCAATCAGGTATCCGTTTTCCTTGAGTTTCGTGAATATGTCGTGGACGACCTCGCGATGGCCATCCGTGTGAGTATGGGTGTACAGGTCGTAGGAGAAGCTCATCTCTTTCAGAGACCTGCTCCAGATTTCGTGATACCTACCCGCAACTTCTTCCGGGCTAACGCCTTCGTCCGCGGCTTTCAGCATGGTTGGTGTGCCGTGCATGTCAGAGCCTGAGACCATCACTACATCGTTGCCGATTATCCGGTGGTATCGAGCGAAGATGTCGGCCGGTACGTTCATCCCCGCGATGTGGCCGAGATGGGGTTCGCCGTTTACGTACGGCCATGCGACGGCAACAAGTATTGTTCGGGGCACGACGAAGATTCCGGTTCTGGAGAGTTAATTCGAGGTCAGGTAATGAAGTTGTTGGCGACGCCGCTTGATAGCGGTTCCCGACGAGTGACTCGTACTGAATTTCATTATAGCGACGGTGTCACCGTAATCATGTCGAATAATGGTGACGCTGAGTGGCGATGGCCGTTACACGGATAACTTGAGGGAAAGCCGATAAACCCGATTCTTCGGCACGCCGGTTAGCTCGACAACGCGGTCGACCAGCGTGCGCCCAGCCACCCCCTCAGCAGACAGTTCTTGCAGCGTCTTCATTATTTCTGCGTCAGAAAATTGAATCGAGGGCCGGGCGCCAGACCCCTCGATCACGATCACAAACTCGCCGCGTGGTTCGGCAAAATGAACTACGGCTTCAGAGGCGGAGCCGCGAAATATTTCTTCATAAATCTTGGTAAGTTCACGGCAGATCGTAACTTGCCGGGACGAGTACACGCTTTCGATGTCTACAAGTGCGGCCTTTAGTCGGTGTGGCGATTCAAAAACGACAACAGGACCGATCTCGGTCGCTACGCTTTCCAACACCGCGATCCGCTCGACTTTCTTGCGAGGGAGGAAGCCGAGGAACAGGTAACGATCGAACGACCAGCCCGTTACCGACAGGGCCGTGCTGACCGCAGACGCCCCGGGTAGCGGGACGACATCGTGGCCAGCCTTGATCACCTCACTCACCAGGGCGGACCCGGGGTCGCTAACACCAGGTGTGCCGGCGTCGGTGACGAGAGCCATATCACCGGTGTCGAGCTCCGCGACCCCCATTGCGAGCCGTTCAGGCGAGGTGTGCTCGTGAAGGCTTTCCATTCGAGGAGATGCGCCCAGGTGGCTGAGGAGTTTTCGAGTCACGCGGGTGTCTTCAGCAGCAACGGTCGGAACGGTCATCAGTACCTGACGTGCACGTTCGGTTAGATCAGAAAGATTTCCGATGGGTGTCGCGACAACGTACAGCGTAGACATTACTTGACTGTCTCCGGCGGACATCAGTTCGACCACTCGTACCCGCTGCTGACCCGTGAGCAAACCAGAATTAAGATCCTGCCACTGCCAGGATCTTGTCGATTGCTGCGTTGTGTTGATCGTCGGCGTGATACGAACTTCGGACCAGGGGACCCGCAGCGACATGTTTGAACCCCATTTCGAGTCCAGCTTGTTCGAGTTTCTTGAATTCCTCGGGCCGGTAGAAACGGATTATCGGATGGTGCCGCTTAGATGGTCGCAAGTACTGGCCGATTGTCAGCAGGTCACAATCTACTGAGCGCAAATCGGCCATCGTCTCGAGAATTTCTGTTTTGGTTTCACCCAGTCCGACCATCATTCCCGATTTTGAAGGCATTGATCGGTTAATCTCTTTTACCCGTTTTAGTAGCTCAAGGGAGAGATCGTAATTGCCCCGTGGACGAACTTTTCTGAACACACGGCGAGTTGTTTCGATGTTGTGGTTCAGGACGTGCGGTCCCGCTTTTACCACGCGCTCTAACGATTCGAAATCGCCTTCAAAATCAGGGATTAGCACCTCGATTTTGGTGTCGGGGTTAGTTCGACGTACCTGACTGACGGTTTGTGCGAAGATCCCGGATCCGTAGTCGGGAAGATCGTCCCTGTCGACCGAAGTAATTACCGCGTAGCTGAGTTCCATCCGCTGCACTGTAGTGGCGACGCGGATCGGCTCGGCAAGATCGACAGTTTCAGGCCAACCGGTTTTGACATTGCAGTATGAGCAGGCCCTGGTGCATGTGTCGCCCAGGATCATGAAGGTAGCCGTGCCACGGTCCCAGCATTCGCCGATGTTCGGGCAAGCAGCCTCTTCACACACTGTATTCAGGCTCGCACCCTTGATCTTCTTCCTGATCTCAAGGAAGTTCTCACCGCCGGGTGCCTTTACCTTGAACCAGTCGGGCAGACGGCGCTCGACGCCAGTCGACCCGTTTATTTCTGACTTTGAAACCAAAGGATGTTGTTCGATTCGAAATGGTCGATTTGGGCGATCCACAGACTTCGCGCTGGTTGCCGTGGGCGCGCCCCACCACAAACTAGTTCAGAATAACAGACATACAGATTTTTCTAGCGTCCGTACAGTCGGGAACAGCGATCCCGACAAACCACGGGTGAGACTCTAAGTACTGCATGGCAAAACGAAAACGGCGACTACGCTACTCCGGCCCAGACTTGACGGGTCACGTCGAACTAAATCCGGGTGACAAGTTCGAAATTTCGCTCGTTGGTATCAACGACGCCGGCGAGTCGACTGCTGAAATCGATGGGGCGCCGGTTGAGATTACGGGCGGTCTGCCCGGTGAAGTTGTAATCGCCGAGGTGCAAAAGCGATTTCCTGAACGTATAGCCGCCAGGGTAGTACAGGTGCTGGAGCCTGCTCCAGAGCGTGTCGAACCGGAGTGCCGGTATTTCCTGGCATGTAGTGGGTGTCAGTGGCAACACGTTTCCTACGGACATCAACTTGAATTGAAGCGAGATCGAGTCCAGCGTGAGATCGACAAATATAAGTGCCTGTCACCCGTAAAAGTGGACAGGACCGTCGAGAGCGCAAAGCGGCTTGAATATCGCAACCATGGCCGATTTACGATCGGCAAACGCGATAGTGCCGGGCAGGTGGGCTACGTGAATGCCGTCACCCGGCAATTCCTGAGAATCGAAGAGTGCCTGCTAATGGACAAGTCCATAAACGAAACACTCGGGCTTGTACAAGATCGAATGCACGGTCAAACTCAAATGTCCATTCGGGTAGGATCGAATACAGATTCGATGCTTGTTCAACCTCGCATGAACATGCCCGGTCTCGGTGTTGTGACAGGTGAGCAGCACTACGAGGAGGAGGTGCGGGGTTCCCGGTTCAGGGTCGCTGCGTCATCGTTTTTCCAGGTGAATACCGGGCAGCTCTCACGAGCCGTCGATGAGGTTCGCGAGTTGCTCGAACTTAGCGGCGATGAAGTAGTGATCGATGCCTATTGCGGTGTTGGCGTTTTCGCCGTGCTGATCGCACCGTACGTGGAGCGTGTGATCGGAATCGAAGAGTCGGCATCGGCAATTGAAGATGCCAAACTCAATTCCAGAGGGATTTCGAATGTCGAGTTCGTTGAAGGCAAAACTGAAGATGCTCTATCCGAATGGCGTAACACCGGTGGTGGCGATATCGACGTTGTGCTGCTCGACCCCCCGAGAGTTGGCTGTCATCCGGATGTGCCTGAGTCGGTAAAGCAGCTGCGCCCACGGAAAGTGCTAATGGTGTCGTGCGAACCGGCAGCGATGGCACGAGATCTGAATCTGCTCTGCGCAGACGGAACCTACAAATTGGAGATCGTGCGGCCGATAGATATGTTCCCGCAAACTCGGCACGTCGAGGCGATCAGTTTGCTAACGCTGGAGGGTCAGACGGTTGACGGGTCCGGGCGATAGAAAACTGGTCCTTGCCAGTGGATCACCTCGAAGGAAGCAAATACTCTCCGATGCCGGGATCAACTTCGAGGTTATGGCCGACGCGATCGACGAATCGAAGGCTTTTTCGAGGTCGGGTACCCTGTTCGACCTGGTCCAACAAGTGGCGTTGGCGAAGGCGAAATCAATTGCTGACAGAAGGCCCGAAGCGTACGTTATTGGTGCTGACACGATAGTGGTTCTGGACGATCACGTACTCGGCAAACCGAAGTCTCCGAGCGATGCTGGCGAAATGCTTCACAGGTTGAGTGGTCGATCACATACGGTGATGACGGGAGTGGCTGTTATTGGCGATGACGGTGAATCACTGACCGGTTGCGTAAGCACATCGGTGGTATTCCGTGATTTGGGTGATAGACAAATCGCGGATTATGTGGCGTCTGGTTCACCGATGGATAAGGCGGGTGGTTACGGGATCCAAGATGGTTTTTTTGCGCCAGTAAGCAGTTACGATGAATGTTATTTGAATGTTGTAGGGCTACCTATGTGCACGACGAGTGAGTTGCTAGACAAGTCAGGCTTACGCATTCCAGGCATTATTCCGGGCCTGAATGTGTGTCCCGGACATGCTCGTTCCAGGGAGTCCAATAAAAGGTTGCCAGGATGAACTTTTTTGGCATAGGCGGCCTTGAGTTCCTGGTTATCGGCGCGGTAGCGCTATTTTTTCTCGGCCCAAAGCGACTCGTCGAGGGCATCCGCGAGGCACGCAAGGTCTACTCGGAGTTAAAGCGACAAAGAGCTGACCTGCAGTCGATGATCACCGAGGCGATCGACCTCGACGGAATCAAGAAACAGATCGACGCCGAAACGTTGCTCAAAGATGCCAAGGGCTTGACAGAGGATCTGGCACTTGACCAGGTGGCCGAAGACGTAAGGGAAGCCACGGACGTCAACAACGGGCCCGTTGCACGGAATCGGCAGCTCAATCGCCCGTCCCTGGGTGGAAGTGACGAAGTGAGAGCTGCGATACCGGATATTGATCTTTCAGGTTCTAAGCCTGCCGATGCCAAAACACCTTCAAGCGCTTCCGGTGAACCGGGCGAGGTGAAGCCTTGACCGACGAGGCCATGTCCGTCCTTGAGCACCTGGGCGAGTTAAAGAGACGCCTGGTTCGCATTGCCATCGTGATGGCCGTATTGATCGGCGTGGCCCTGGCGAACTTCTCGCGCATCTTTGAATGGTTCACCGCCGAGGCCAAGCGCCTGATCCTCGACGCTGGTGGTGAGATTATCCAGTTGACACTCACCGAAGCCTGGGTTGCCGCCGCCAAGCTGGCAATAATGGTCGCCCTGACCGTGTCGCTGCCGTACACCCTATGGGAATTTGCACAGTTCTTCAAACCAGGGATGAAAGCGAGTGAGCGCAAGTATATTTATATGCTGGTCCCTGGTGCGCTGGTGATGTTCGCAACAGGCGCTGCGTTTGCCTACCTAGTGCTTATACCGCGATTATTCGAGTTCATGCTCAGATTTCAGGGCAAACTCGCGGTGCCACAAATCACCGCAGCGTCTGTGATCTCGTTAATGATGGGAATTATTTTTTGGCTGGGGCTTATTTTCGAGATTCCGATCATCATGTTCTTGCTCGCGAAGATCGGCCTGGTAAATTCCCGCTGGCTGAAGACTAAACGCCGGTGGATGGTCCTGATTGCATTCATTTTTGGAGCGATTGTGACGCCGACCGACCCGATTTCTCAGGTGATCGTAGCGATCCCCGTAATGATGCTGTTTGAGATTGGGATGCTGCTCGTGAGGATCGCAGAGCGAGGACAGCCCGAGGACGAGGCCTAGCCGATCAGTTCGAGGCAGTGTGTGACGTGCGGAAGGATCCCGAAATTACCCGCCGGTAGCGTTGGAGGTGTCCGGTTCGGTCAGGTCACGGTTCCGTGGAGCACATGGTCTTTCGTGAGCGGTAAAGTTCGCGAAGCCGTTATTCTCTGAGATCCCTGGGGCTGCAACACGATCGGTCCACCCGGTGTGTTGTGTAAAAATTCTTTGCCCCGCGAAGAGACACCAACCGGCAGCGCCTGCTGATCCATCGGGCGTGACAGTGACCTTTCCTGTTCAGGAGGTCTTAGAGTCGTCTTCGGACTTCTTGTCTGCGGTATCTGTGTCGGTCTCGGACTTGTTGTCTTTACCGATAGCGGATTTGAACTCGTTGATCGCCTGGCCCATGCCTTTGCCAACCTGAGGCAGCTTTCCAACTCCGAACAGGAGCAGCACTATTACGAGGATGATTATGATCTGCAGCGGGCCTACGTTCTGGAACACTGATTACGCTCCGATTCGCCCTTAACGGGCCTGTTGAACTGCAAGCCAGTATACGCCAGTACGAATTGATCCCCCATCACCCGATGGTGAGGATTTCTGCACCTTACGGCTAATGCACTGAGCGGCTAGCCGAGGTAGCGCCAGACTGCGACGACTTTGCTCAGCACTTCCACATCATCGGATCGAAACGTCATCGCTTCCATCTGGGTGTTCGCAGGCTCGAGCCGAGTCCGCGGGCCTTCGGAATAGTAGTGCTTCAACGTTGTGGTGTTTTCGGATTTGATCCTTACCGCGGCCATCTGCCCGTTACGAACAACTGAAGTCTGCTCCATGATCACGAGATCACCGTCGGATATCAGTGCGTCGATCATCGACTCGCCTCGCACCTTCAGTGCGTATATTCCGGTTCCGGGACCAATGATCGCCTGTGGTAGATCGATGAGCTCCTGGCCGGTCAGATCGGACCATGTGTCGTTCTCGGGCATCGGGAAGGGTGAACCTGCGGCAATAGTGCCCAACAGTGGTACGGCTACGGTGTCGATGCTTACCGGTTCAGCCGAGCTGTTCCTGTGGCTCTGACCCGCGAGTGACAGGCCGCGTGAAACTTCGGAGTGACGGTTAAGAAGACCGCTTTCCTTCAGGCGGTCGAGATTGTAAGAGACGACCGAAGTCGAGCTGATGTCGCATCCATACTGGATGTCTCGGATGGTTGGCGGGAAGTCGTGTTCCTCGATGAACTCTTCGATGAACGACAGGATCATTTGCTGGCGTTCTGATGGCTTTTTCATCGGTGTTGTCCCTGATCTCGAATTGATCGTGTAGGTCGAGTTGCAACTCTAATAATATCCGCACTAATGTTCGGAAAGTATCAACTACAGGAGAGAAAAGTCAATCACAGGTGTCACGAAATACGATCATGAGTTCGACTATCGTGGCAGCACGGGTGCGAGTGATCTGAACGACGGGGAAATCCTGGACATGCGTTCTGGGCCCAAATCGACCGTTTGTGCCACCCGGATCAGGGTGCGCCGGGCAGTGACTGACATGCGATACCGTCGTTGTTGCCATCAAGGCGATGGGGATCGTCTGTCGGTCCTCCCGCAGCAAGGAAAAACTCCTGGGCTGTGAGCCAGTCGGTGAAGTCACTGCAGTTCCGATCTGGCCCGAAGGGGTCGAACCCTGTAGATGCTGTCGCGATTGGTTCGGGAGTCGAGGTTGCGACGGGTTCTATCGAAGACGTGGGCATCGCTGTCTCGGTGGGTTGTGGCGTGGATGACGGTTCAGGCGCCCCTTGAGTTGGGATCGTGACAGGAGATGTTGTCGGTATGGGAGGTGTAGCGGTCTCGGCTTCGGAAGGTTGCCCGGTTGCGACCGATGTTGCTGGTACAGCAGGTGTAACTACCTCCGTTGTCGAGGTTGGCTCCGACGGTGCCGGTGTCTGTCGGGGCGGCGGAACGGTTGGCACAGGCTCGATCTCTGGAGTTACGACTGTGTTGTTTTCAGGGTCGAGAAGCTCGGTGATTGACGCCGGAGTTGAGCTCGATCGGGTCACTTCTTGAGCTGGCGCCGTTGGGGTGGCCGTCACCACGACCGTGACGAAGATGACGACTGGCGTCGCTGTCGTGGCGGGATATGGACCCATCACTGATGCCTGGTTGTGCGGCCGGTATTTCGGTGGGTAACGCCAATTGCTAACCGCATGCAGCGAGCGCAACGACCGACACGAATCCGACCAGAACTGCCGATGCACCAGCGAGTGCGTTCGCTGGCTTAGTGGTTGTGCCCTGCGTGGTCGTGGTCGGAGGCGCTGTGGTCATGCTCGACACGATCGCGTCTGCTCATGACCATGCGACGGATCGTGGTTGTGATCGCCAGGGTGAATCGGATGATTGTCACCAAAGGAGATGCCTTCGAGATTGTCTGGCGGACCGCCAACCGTCTCGGCCTGACCAAACGCAACATAGTGCGGCGCCTCGCCTTCGAATACGAGATAGGCAGACTGATTTGATGACAAAGGCTCATGACCCCCAAACCATACGACCAATGGACCGTTAGTCATCTGTACTGGACCATCTTTTGCGGGTCTTTTCACCTTTTCGTCGATTTCGCCGCTGCCGGATGGACCGACTCCCCACTTCTGTACGCCCTTGAAATCGCCGGGAACGACGAACCGCCAACGCGGGAGCAGCCCCTTCCACGGCGCAACCTCTACTGCGACACGGTGCTCAATACCTTGAAACGGGTGGTGAATTCGCCAGTTGAACCGGGTATCGGTCGATTCAGAGGTCGGTCCGGGTTTGTGGGTATCGGCCACGTGGTCGTGGGTGGAGTCAGGACCCTGAGTCAACGGGCGTTACCGAACTACTTTGAAAGTCTGGCGAATTGCCTGGTGAGCCGGGACTTCTTACGAGCAGCTGTGTTGCGGTGCAGTACACCCTTGGTGACAGCTTTATCGAGCGCTGAGATCGCTCCGACCAGAGTCTTAGGTGACTCGTCGTTCGCGACTCCTTCGGCGATGACTTCATTCGCTGCTTTTACCCGACTGCGGGTAAAAGATCGGGTAGATCGATTTCGATCGCCTTTGCGTATTTGAGCGCGCAAAGTTTTAGCGGCGGGCATTGACGTTCCTTGACATAGGGATTGGGTAGTGAACAGTTATTCAGTTGCGTTCGTGGCGATTTTACCGACCTGATCCGTTCAACCTAAGTCGAACCTGGCACCTCGGTAACCCGGAAGACACTGTCTACACCCGGAATCGTTTCCACACGGGAGAAGAGCCTACTAAGTTGCTCTACCCCTGTAGTGTACACCGTGAGAGACACGGTACATGCATTTGTATTCGGGTCTTCGTCGGATGAAAGGGAATGAATATTGACGTTTTCTGAAGAAACAACGTTTGTGATGTCGCGAATTAGCCCCACACGATCGAATGCCTTGATCTGCAGTCGCGAGGCGTAGGTTGTTTCATAGTGGCCCCAGGCAACAGGAACGCTGCGTTCAGGGTCCTTAGCATCCCGGACAATTGGGCATGTGCGCCGGTGCACCGTCACTCCCCGGCCTCTGGTGAGATATCCGGTGACTTCATCCCCGTAAACCGGGCTGCAACACCGGGCAATTCGGGTGAACAACCCCGGTTCGCCCATTACTACCAGACCGTTCGTTTGATCATCGGGTGGTCGGCCGGGGGAGATTGCGGGATTGAACACATTGTCAGGTGTCGGACTCAGAGTCTCGGCGACCCGCGCTATTGAGATCTGTCCAATTCCAACTGCTTCGGCAAGATCGTCGAAGCTATCGTAATCCATTGATTTTGTGATTTCTTTTTCCGAATATGCTATCCCCAGGCGGCGCATTTCCTTCTTTATAAGGTCTTTGCCACGGCGGACGTTACTCTCGCGTTCCTGCCTGCGGAACCACTGCTTGACCTTTGTCTGCGCACTTCCAGTGATGAGATAGCCAAGATCGGCGTTGAGCCAATCCAGACTGGGCCCTCGCGGAATCCTTGCCTTGCGGATTTCAACTACATCACCATTCTGTAACGGTGTATTGAGGGCGGTTAGTTTGCCGTTCACAACTGCTCCAACGGCGTTGTGACCGAGATCGGTGTGAATTCGATAGGCGAAGTCGATCGGTGTTGCACCGGCCGGCAAATCTTTGACATCACCCTTCGGGGTATACACGAACACCTGATCCTGGAGGATATCTGTGCGGACGGTTGCCAGATACTCGTCATCACCAGAGAGTTCTCGTTGCCAGTCGAGCAACTGCCTGAGCCACGACATTTTCTGTTCGAAATTGTCTCCTGGCGGTGAGCCCTCGTCGCCCTCCTTGTACATCCAATGCGAGGCAACGCCCTCTTCGGCTATCGCGTGCATTTCACCTGTCCGTATCTGGACCTCAATTGGATAGTTGCCTGGACCTCGCACTGAACTGTGCAAAGACTGGTACATGTTTTCTTTTGGGCTGGCAATGTAGTCGTCGAACTGCCCTGGCACCGGACGCCATTTCGAGTGGACGACTCCCAGCGCTGCGTAGCAATCGCTAATGGAGTCGGTGATAACTCTAATCGCGATCAGGTCGTAAATTTCATCGAATTTGCGACCCATTCGCTCGTAACGCTGGAGCTTGTTATACGTGCTGTACAGGTGCTTCACCCGGCCATCGACGATACAGTTGATTCCGGCCTGTTCGAGCGGGACTTTGATAGCCTCCACCGCTGATTCGCTGTACATCTCGCGTTCGGCACGTTTACGGTTTACCAGCCGGGACATCGACTTGTATTGACGTGGCATCAGGTAACGGAATGCCTCGTCCTCGAGCTGCCATTTGATGTCGTTCATCCCGAGCCTGTGGGCCAGCGGGGAGTAGATGTCGAGGGTCTCCCGAGAAATTCGCTGCTGTTTGGGAATGGGCAAGTGCTGCAACGTTTGCATGTTGTGCAGCCTGTCGGAGAGCTTGATCAGAATGACTCGTACGTCTTCTGCCATTGCTACGAGCATCTTACGCAGGGACGCGGCACGCGTTGCTTCAGGGGTCGAAATCTGGCGCAGCATCGCGCTGCTCTCCGAAATCAGATCGAGTCGCTTGAGTTTTGTAACCCCGTCGACCAGCTTCGCCACATCCGTACCGAATTCGGACTCGATCTCCGCGAAGCTAATTCCGCAGTCTTCCATGACATCGTGCAGGAGTGCCGCCTGAATGGTAGTAGTGTCGAGCCGCATCTCGGCCAGGCGTTGTGCGGTAGCAATCGTATGCTCGACAAATGGCAGGCCGGAATCTCTCTGCTGGCCGTCGTGGGCCTTTACCGCGTAGTTCAGCGCCTTTTCGACAGCATCCGCCCGATCCGCGGGCAGGTAAGCGCCTACCGATTCGAGTAGCGTCCTGGACGATCCGCTCTTTTGACTGATGGTCAATTGCAGTCGATGTCGCGTTGTTGGCGACTAAACTTACTGAAAATATTTAGCAGCGATTGCGAAACTCCGCCAATTTTACGTCCACACCCGGGTGTGCTCCAGTTTCTATTCTAACCTTTCGACGTGAGATTGTGCGTGACAAGAAGATACGCGCTGCTGGTGGTAGCAATCAGGCGCCGTACAGTCGAGCGATCTCGTCACGTTCAAATAGTGGAAGCGGTTTGGCAACTCCATTCACGGTCCGCAGGAGGCCTGATCCCGGCTCTGAGAATTTTCCGATAACGCTGGCGGATATTCCGTTCCTGTGCAGCTCGGATACGATTTTGGCGGACCCCTCTTCGACGGATGCGATTAGCAGACTGCCGGAGGCAATCAGACCCCAGGGATCGAGATCAAGCGCGTTACATACCAGGGTGGTTTCAGGTAGCACGTTCACTCGTTCGACACCGACCGTGATACCCGTACTGGAGGCCCTTGTCATTTCGTGAAGCGCCCCTGCAAGCCCTCCCTCGGTAGGATCGTGCATGGCGGTTACATACCCGGTTGCGGCTGCGACGCGAGCGGCTTTGACGACCGATATGCCCGGTGTGTCCAGCAACATCACAGCGCTTGCCACTTCTGATTCGGTTAGTCCAGCCGCCAACAGTTGCGATTTACTCTCACGAGCGATGATTGCCGTGCCCTCGATTGCGATTCCGGCGGTAAGAATCAGGTCGTTCCCGGGCCTTGCAGAACTGGTTTTCAGCGTTTCGGAAGGTGGCGCTTCGCCAAGCATCGTTCCTGAAATAATGGGTCGAGGTAGACCGACGGTGATTTCGGTGTGACCGCCGATGAGGCTGATGCCGAGTTCAGTTGCAGCCTGCCTTATTTGATCGAATATGTCTCTCGCGGTCGAGGCCGGTTCATTCTCGGGTAGCAGGAGCGTCGCAAGAAACCACTTTGGGACCCCACCCGACGCCGCGATGTCGTTCGCGTTTACATGGACTACGTACCACCCAATCCTGTCGGTAGCGAACGTGACGGGGTCGGTTTTCGCGATGAGAGTGGTGCTTCCGAACGATACGAACGCCGCGTCTTCACCAACACCGGGACCGAGAAGAACCCGCCGGTCCGAGGTCTCGGTGTCTTTGAGGAAACTGGCAAGAATATCCGCCGGGAGTTTTCCCGCCTTCAGCCGCCGGTCACTGAGGTCTTCGGTCATCCCAGGTCACCAGGCCTTCAAGGTTACGGAATGGCAGTCGGTAAAGTCGGAATCGGATCCCCGGTCAAATAGGGTCCGATGATTTTTCCAAGGATCGGTGCGCTACCCATCATCCCCTGCCAGACTATGTTGAATTCCCTGTAGTTTTCCTCGCAGATGAATCCGATTTCCTCGGTGCCGACCGAGGTACTGAAATCAAGCCTGAAAACGGTCGTGCAATCGCCAGGCTCGGACAATCTGGTGTCGATGTCGAAGATGCTAACCAGGCGAGCCATGTCGTCTGGTGAGATAGGGTCGTCTTCTACGAACTGGCCGGTTGAGAAATTCCTGCGCATCAGGACCAACCCTGTTGAACCCTGCAGCTTTGCCTCGCGAGTGATATTAACTTTCGCAGTGGTAAGCGTGTCGATGTCGTTGCAGTCGACTGTTACCGTGTCAGCTTCGTCAGTGTGGAACTCCCAGGTGTTAGTCCCCTCGCTGAGAACGTACGCGAAGCCGTCGAACGGCGCGCCCTGCGTGTCGTAATAAACACCCGGTGCCGGGCACCCGAGTGCGGTTGTATCCCATCGAGCGGCCTTTACCGATTCCACAATGAGGGATTCACCCCGCACGCCCTTTTCGAATATCAGCCGACTCATTTCCTGTACGGCGGAACCGGGTGCCGGAGGTGTTGGCGTCGCGGTGGGAGTCGGCGTTGGGGTGGGCGTTGGGGGTGGTGTCGCGGTCGCGGTGGGCGTACTGGTCGCGGTGGGAGTTGGTGTCACCGTTGGAATCGCGGTTGCCACAGGTCGAGAGGTCGACACCGAACCTGATGTCGGTTCTGAAGTGGGATCGTTGCCCTGATTAGAACCTGAACAGGAAATTGCGACGATTGCCAGTATCCCGGCAATGGCGATAACGGCGATGAGGTTACGACGAAACGAGCTGGTCACTTAGATATCTTTCGAATGTTGGGAATGGTCGACTAAATGGTGTTTACGTTCAAGAGGGCCACGGAGTCGACACTTCATGGTTCGGGCGCAACAAATTTGTAAGTTGAGTCAGGCTTGGTTTTGTCGACAAGCGCCCATACCTGGGTCGCTACATTACTGGCAGAACCGGCGAATTCCAGGGGAGCCTCAACCTCGATTATGACGACACCCTCTTCGCCCGATTGGTACGCCCTCGTCGGTTCGGGGCCTGGAAATGCGTCGACCCATCCACCTACCAGCCACTCTACCTCCCAATCAATGACGTCTGGTGTGATGGTGGCAATGTCGGAGTGTGTCGAGTTGAACTCGGTAACGTCCTCTTCTGATCGGAGAATGTGAACGGAATCGAGATCTGGTAGGGCCGACCCGTTGGCTCGAACTATCGGTCCTGCGGCTTCGACCGGGACGAGCTGCGGAGTGGATTCACAAAGGGCACCTGTTGAGCCACCGAGATCGGCGTTGAACTCGTAGAACACACCGTCGTGCTGCAACAGAAGTCGATAACCGGGGACGAGATATGGCCCCGAAATACCGGCTGGGGGTGGGTAGCAGCCCGGGTTCCGATCTGTCCAGGTTTCTCCCTGGAGGAGGATCTGTCTCGAATCATCGCCCGCTATTCCCAGTTTGACGGCGAGTGCGTTTCTGGCTGCCTGTTGAACGAGTTCTACGGGGTCGCCATCGGAGACGCTTACCGGTGTCGGTTGAGCGATATCCGGTGTGGGGAGGGAGTCCGAGTAGAAATCGTCGCAGGCGACACCGATCATTGTGAATATCACAGCGAACAACACGGTACAGAGTCGAGTTTTTGGTTGGAACGAATTCTTGATCTGGACCATATTGGTTGTTGATCTGAAGTCAGCCGGTACGCCAGGACGAATTGTAGGTGTTCGTCTGTTACGAGCGCCTTATTTGAGCGTGACCGTTTTCGTAAAAACCGGAGGAAGGAAACTTCTTATATTCGAACGTCACGGACCAACAAATCATCATCGACTCGATTCACGGTTCCGCGCGAAGTGAACTCTGGCGCCTAGCACCGTGGCGCATCCAGAGGAAAAGTTGAGACCG
>JAQBVG010000177.1 GCA_027623655.1 Chloroflexota bacterium | reverse complement strand
GAAAACGATCGTCAGACCGACTCAATCGAGCATCAATTTACCCCGGAGCACTGAGTTCTGACAGATCCTTTCCTGAATACTCAAGATCACCACTACCAACTCAATACACTGGAGGCGCAATCGAATGGCAAGGCTTTACGTTCTCGGTGCGGGGACGCCGACCCCGACGCCTACACGTTTCGGGTCGGCCTACGTTCTCGACATAGAGGGCGAAAAAATCATGTTTGATTGCGGACCCGCGACTACGCACAAGCTTGTTCAATCCGGTTTGTGGCCGCTTGATATCGACTACATATTTTTCACCCACCACCACTTCGACCATGATATCGACTACCCGTGCTTTCTCCTGACGCGCTTCGATCAATCAATCGGCAAGGAAAACCAACTCCAGGTGTTCGGACCCACACTCACTGAGAAAATCACCGAGGGGGTGATCGGTGAAGACGGTATTTTTTCTCACGATTGGAAGGCTCGGATTTACCATCCTCTCTCACAGAAGGTCTACATGAACCGAGGTGGAGTGATGCCACGGTGCGCTCCAAAAGTGAAGGCTACCGACGTCGGAGTGGGGACAGTCCACACCGCCAACAACTGGGAAGTCACGTCAGCCAGCGCCGAGCATGTGCAGCCATATCTCGATTCGCTTGCCTACCGAATCGAAACCAGGTCGGGTAAGTCTGTCGTGTTCACGGGGGACACCCAGCCGTGCCAGTCGATCGTCGATCTTGCGAAGGGTGCCGATGTAATGTTGTGCATGTGCTGGGACGACCAGGAATGCATGGATGCCGATGGCGAAGCACCGGGTCAATGCGGCACGACCGGAGCTGCCCAAATGGCGGAAGAAGCCGGGGTGAAGAAATTGATCCTTGTCCACATGGGCGCGCATATCTCCCAGCACGGCCCGCTCGAAAAGGGACTGGGCGACATCCGGGAGGTATACGGGGGACAGGTGATCTTCACTGAAGAGCTAATGGCGATCGACGTTTAGGAACAGGTGAGCCTGGTTGACCAGACACCCCTCCCAGCGGCGCATCAAAAATTGACCGGCTAGCGCAGTTGCTGACTAGGCACCCTCGACGGATTCGACATTTGGTCCGATTTCCGGTTGCGGGCACTCAATATTTTCTTTCTTGAAGAAGCTCTCCAGATTCTTCGGCCTGTATTTAGATGTCGGGTCGCAATATCGGTCCAGGGCGCTGGCATCGACAGACTCGTGCCCTTCCGGTTTGCTCCCTATTTTTCGATTTGCCCAACCACCGAGAGACCATATACCGGGAGGCGAAAAGCTTATGCCTACCCTCCTCTTGGACAGGTACTCCATCACATGGCCGTCGAATGACTCAGTGAACACAAGGCCGAGTTGTTTCGCTCGTGCTGCCATCCAGTTCAGCGGTATGATCGATGTTGCGACGTTTGGACTGCCACCCCCGATTTCAGTATGAACACCCGGAAACCAGGTCTGCTCCATCACCTGACCGGCGTCGGTCTTCCTGTCCCAAAGGGTCGCTTCAAAGATCGGCCGACGTTCATCGATGGCAAGTGCCTGATAAGCGTGTTTGACTCTTGCTGACAGGTCTGCGTTGTGAAATCTGTGTCGACCTCGTGGCAACCTTGTCAACGTCCTGATCGTTGACGAGATCACCCGCCCCGCGATGCTGAGCACCTTGCGGTTGATCTCAGGAATAATCTCCGACCGTTTCCACCCTATCCAGATGAACGGAAGCCGGACCAGTTGTCCCAG
This sequence comes from Chloroflexota bacterium, assembly GCA_027623655.1. Taxonomy (GTDB): domain Bacteria; phylum Chloroflexota; class Dehalococcoidia; order Lucifugimonadales; family Lucifugimonadaceae; genus Lucifugimonas. The sequence goes on along the minus strand of JAQBVG010000177.1, from coordinate 1,936 downwards.
CCACCAGCCTGCTGCGCCCACGAACCGGTTAGCCTGAACACCCATGGCTCCTACCGTGTCCCAAACACCAAGGAACTGAATATGCGCCATATCCGTCGCTAACTTGCTATCGCGCTCTTTTCGACTTTTGTACCGATCAATGGTTTCGCGAATGTTGTGGATTTCGGAGCGATCGAGAATTCCATATCCGCTGATCAATCCGGTCAGACTTCGAGCTGTGAAAGCTCCGCGGCTAAAACCAAAAAAATATATTTCGTCTGTAGCCAGGTAGTTGAGAACAAGGAATCGGTACGCCTCCCTGATGTTCCGGGTAACACCGATCCCAAAAACTCCGCCTGTAATCGTGTCGAAAAAGCCGTGGGACCCGACGCCCTGGTCATAGAACACAACCTGTTCTATCCCGTCCCCGTCGACGCTTTTGATCCCGCTGGCAACTTTCACGACGTTCGTAACGTTGTTGATATCCGGCTTGTTTGATGTCCCGTCTAAACAGATAACAATTCGCTTCAAGAATTCAACCCTCGTACGTGGTTCCGTGCACAACGACCTGACCGATCGTAACCAGATCATAGCGGTTGATTCCGGCATTGCAACGTGCCACGCGCACCACAGAATGTCACGCTTCGTTGACTGCACTAATCGAGCCGGAGTCAAATCCGTTTGCTGACTAACCTCATCCAACATCCGATGCTTTCTGATTATTCGACCGTCCCAGCCCGGATACTGGTCGCCCACCTGATTGGCGGGATACCGACCGCCTACCTGGGTGGCCGGATTCAACGTGGTATCTATATTCGTCAGTTCGGCAACGGAAACGCAGGAACCGTGAACGCCGTTCGAACACCTGGCTTGCGCTCCGGATTGCTGGTCCTGGTGGCCAATGCCGCAAAAAGCGCGGCCGTTATCGGAATTGGATGACCCTTTGAAGTTCACCCACGGTGATTAGACGCAGAATCCTTCTGAATATTTCCTGCATCACACTGGGCAACCGGCATTGAGAGTACGGCTCAACGATTTGTCTTGAGCACGATCAGGGTTAATTCAGTATTTGCGGAGGGATTCGGTCATGGAATACAACTCAGTGGCAGCAATAGTCTCGGGACTGATCGCCGGCGCCATCATGCTGGTTCCCATCTACCTGGGTCGGATGATGATGCCCGACAAGATGAGAATGGATCTGCTCAAGATGCTCGGCACGATGTTGATGCCGGTTTCGGGAATGACGTACGGGGTCGGGTTGATGATTCACGCCGTCATGAGCATGATATTTGCATCGACACATGCCGCCTTCTATCTGTGGCTCGATCTCGACGACGACCTCGTCGTCTGGGGACTCTTGTTCGGAGCGGTTCACTGGATTGGAGCCAGCATATTCTTCGGAATGATCGGGCCATCAATACATCGCGGTGTCCGTGATGGCACAGTTGAACCACCCGGTTTCTTCGGGTTGAACCTCGGAGGGATGACTGTAACGGGGGTGCTTGTAGTCCATATCTTGTTTGGACTGTTCGTAGGCCTGTTCTACGAGGCACTTGCCTGAACAGCAACCACGTAATCATGAATAAAGGCTCTGGCACTTTGCCAGGGCCTTTTAATTCCAGCTGTTCCGTCAAATCCACATTTACCTGCTAACACCACTCACAGAATTGTCGAGCAGTTGCCCACAGCGATCATCCGTGATATTCATGCCGCTACAAATCAACATCGGATTGTAATAGATAGGTCCCGAATACCTCAGGTATTCGCTGCGAGGGTAAATGACAACCGACCAAGTTTCGAAATGGCGCCGAGCGAGTCTGATTCCGACGACAGGGATTGGTGGAGCGAAGGAGCAGGAAATGCGAGCCACCTCAGCGTTGCTGTCTGTTCTCAGCGCGTTTCTGAGTTTTCAAATTCTGTTCTGCGCCAATTCGGCGCGCCCGCTGGAAAAGTCGAT
>JAQBVG010000176.1 GCA_027623655.1 Chloroflexota bacterium | reverse complement strand
ACACAAGCGATTCCTCAGATTTAGATTGCGGCGATTCGATCGCATAACTCAAGTTCAACAGGAACCTGGGTATCCACCAGCGATTTACGAGGTGAAGATCGATCTCCAGGGATTGTCCTTCTACCGGTCCCGGAAGGCTGGATTGTGACTGGAATCCACGATCGCGTTTCACGGAAATGCCGTAGACGGACAGCCATGGCAAGGCTGCGGAAAGAATCGCCACGCCCCATAGAATAGCGTCGGCCAGATGCACCCACCCCACTCGGGTGGCGCTCGCGATAAAAAATACCGCGAACAGCTGCGATGACGAATCCGATACCCCTTCGTGTGATCAAGTTACGCCGCCAGACAGCCTGTGTGATCGGGAATTTGCAGAGTGAAATAGCCGAGGCATACCTAAGCTGGCACTCTGGTTTCATCGACTGCAGTCAACGCCGCTTCCCTGGCCGACATTCCAGCCGCCGGTTGCATCATCAACCTGTGCGGGATTACATATTCAGCGATTTCCGAAACGTCCTGTGGCTCCAGGTACGCACGTCCGTTTAGAGCTGCCCAGGCCTGTGCTGCCCGTTGCAGCGCGGCCCCTCCACGCGGACTTAGTCCGTGATGCACCGCTGTATTAGCACGTGTGTGTCCTGCCAGTTTCACGATGTACTGGCGAATTTTCAGATCCACCTCAACACCCTTGACCAACTCTCGCATTTCAACGATTCGTTGACCGGATATAACCGGAGCTGCGTCAGGCATGCCGTGCTGGGAGCGGGACAGGATTTCTACTTCCTGTTCAGCCGATGGCAGGCCCATACCCACCGAAATCATGAACCGGTCTTTCTGGCTGTCGGGCAGAGGGAATGTGCCGTGGCTCTCCGACAGGTTCTGTGTCGCGATCACCATGAAAGGTGATGGCAATTTGACTACATTGCCTTCGATAGAGACCTGATGCTCTGCCATTGCTTCGAGCAATGCCGCCTGGGTACGTGGACCGGTACGGTTTATTTCATCGGCGAGGACGATATTGGAGAAGATCGGACCTTCGACGAAATTGAAGGAAGAACTCTTCATGTCGAATACCGTCGTTCCTGTAATATCGGTCGGCAGCAGATCGGGTGTGAACTGAATCCTCTTGAAATCGCATGCGATGGCACCGGACAGCGACTTGGCGAGAAGAGTTTTGCCAACGCCGGGAACGTCTTCGAGGAGGATGTGGCCTTCGGCAAGTAAGCCGAGCACAGCCAGTTGAACCGTCTTCTGGGAGGTCACGACCACCCGATGGATTTCACCGGCGATAGTTTCGGCGTCATCGGCAAATTGCCGTGCCACCCTGGCATTGGGAACCCCGATAGTGAAGTCGAGTACCGTCGTGTCGCTCGCTGTGGTTGCGTCCACTGGCTATTGGCCTTCCCTGCTTTGCTTTACGGCCGGCAGGTCGCCAGTCCGCCGGTTTTTGGCGAACGATGCAGCACGAATATGCGCCCAAAACCTCCGGGTTAAACAACTCCGGCGGTGGGTGGGACACGAAGCAGTCCAAACGCGACTCCCGGCCAGAGCGCCAAGGGCGCACTTGTGAACATCCCACCGCCGAAGCAGTGATACCAGTATTCGACAGTCCCCTGCCCCGTGTCGCTCGGTCAGCCACGCAACAACGTCGAGGTAAAAACCCCCCGATATTCTGGTGTTTCGGCCAATATGCCAGCACCGTGCCATTAGGTGTAAACCCATACATGGGTGATCGTATTGGTCACTCCTGACGATCTATTGAAGTATCGCGTTGCTAGAATCTCATGCGATCGGTTGAACCGGAAAATCGTTGGAATGTAGTGACTGAGGACGAATCTGTTGGCATTCACACTGGGCTATTCGACATACGCATTGAAAATGGTCGATCCTTTCGAGGCGCTCCGGCTTATCAGCTCGGTCGGATACGAGGCGCTCGAAGTTTGCTTGAGCGAAGATTCGCCGACTTCGCCCCTCAGATTCTCTTCCACGCAGCAGGACGATCTCGGGAAGCTCGCAGAGGATCTTGGATTTCGGTCGCCAATTTTGTTCGGCAACATCGATGTATGTGCTCCACCGTCAGATCGAATGGCGATGTACGACCTGACCAGGAAGAAGTTTGAAATGGCGCAACGCCTTCACTTCGACGACTCGCAGATCATGGTCACGACCACACCCGGTCATTCTGCCCCGCCCTGGGCATCAGGCCGGACACAGATTCGCGATGCGTTTTTGAGCCTTGCAGACATGGCAGCCGAAAGCGATGTGCTTATTGCGATCGAAGCGCACGCAGGTACCGACTTCCAAACTCCGGAAAAGGCCGTCTGGATGATGGACCAGACTCGACACCCGAATCTGAAACTCGATCTCGATATTTCACATTTTGTGGTCGAAGGGAGTGAAATGGTCCACTCAGTCGACCTGTGTGCGCCCTTTTCTTCCATGGTCCATATCAAGGACGGAAAAAAGTCGGACGGTGAGGTCCAATTCTGTTTGCCGGGCGATGGTGAAATTGATGTGACTGCTTTTTTGGCCGCCTTACGAAACAATGGATTGGAACACCTACCGGTTTTCGCAGAAGTCAGCGTCCAGCAATCGCGGAAATCCAGCTACGACCCACGGGGAACTGCTGAGTTTTGTTACAAAATCCTGAATGACGCGAGGCTTGCGCTCGGATAGTCACAGCTCCGCCCCTTACGGAATTGCGAATCGCTTAGAAATCTATGTCAAAAATTAAAATCAACACGATTCATCACCAGTCGATGCCGATCCGTGACCGCGCAAGAGCGCTGGGGTTCTGGCATGACCTTCTCGGACTCGAGATCATCCCCGCCCAGGAAGGTGGAGACGGACTCATCTGGATGCAGGCTGCTGACGGCACGATGGTCCACCTGGTCCAACGCCCGCCCGACGACACCCCAAACATTCACACCGCTTTCGAGGTGGAAGATTTCGACGAGGCGCTGCGTGCGATGACGGACGCAGGATTCGAGATCATAAAGGGCCCTATTGAACGTGCCGACGGTCAACGGGCGTTCTACGTTTACGATCCTGAAGGCAACCGCCTCGAGTTCGCTACAAAATCCGGTCTGAAGCCATCTAATCGGGTCGTCGATGACATGGGCTATACACGCGATCCTGGCAAATAATCGACGGTTAGTTCCGGTCTCCGTCTGGGGCCTCTGGCTTCCAACTAACGTTCCGGGGTGCATCGTTAGCTGGCACTAACCATGGATCAGACAACGTGTGCCGATTAGTGCTCATTAATCCCGAAACGGGAACTCCAGATCAATTTTCGAGGAAGTTCTTCAGTCGATTGAGGGCGTCATCCCACTGCATTGAGATCCGCGCAAGGTATACGTTTGCCGCGTCGAACCGCGCCGGTTCGAATTGCCACAACCGTTCGCGACCTCGACGCTCGTTTCTTACCAGGCCGGCATCCTCAAGCACTTTCAGATGCTTTGTAACAGCCTGACGTGACATCGAGGAGTTTTCACTCAGGCTGGCGATTGATTCCCGCCCACCGGACGATAATCGGTTAACGAGTTGTAGCCGGGTTGGATCGCCAAGCGCGGCGAACAACGGCGCCACCGAGTCCGGATCGAATCGATGGACGGCACTACTTTTTGACATAAGTCTGAATGTTGGTCATCTGTGTGACCCATCCGGCGCTGTTCGCCCTGAACGCCTCATCGCGGCGATCGT
>JAQBVG010000175.1 GCA_027623655.1 Chloroflexota bacterium | reverse complement strand
CCCGCCGTCGATTGGCGTAGTCCTTGCTGAGCAGTGGACCGATCGGGACCTCGGCAACGCGCGGGTCAGCCACGTACTGGAGAGCATCTGCGTAGCCGCGGCGCATCGACTCGATCAGGTAGTGGTAGCGATCGGCGGATTGAGGACCCATCGAGGGGAGATCGAAGCCCTCGGCCAAGTTCAATGCGATCAATGCGGCAATGCCCTGTCCGTTCGGTGGGCACTCCCAGACATCGACACCACGATAGTTCACGCTGATCGCTTCGTCCCAATCAGAGTGGTGGTTTGCGAGATCTGCCTCGGTGAGCCAGCCGCCCTCTGACTGAATAAATTCGGCAGTCTTCTTTGCGATTTCGCCTTTGTAGAACGCTTCACTGCCGCCTTCGGCGATCATCTGTAGTGTTCGTCCCAACTCTGGCAGCCGTACGACCTCGCCGTACCTGGGAGCCCCACCACCTGCACCCGGCAACATCTGCGCACCTGACGGGCGATGTCTCAGTTTTTCGATAGTTTCCGCCGAGCCCCAGCCGTTTGCGATTACTTCGGAGACCGCGTAGCCATTCAGCGCATAATCAATCGCGGGCTGCAGGACTTCACGGAGAGTCATCCGACCGTACTGATTCAGCGCCGTCTCCCAACCATGGACCGTGCCGGGAACACTGACCGCAAACTGACTGCCCGGTCCGTTATTGGGAATCGAGTCGTAGCCTGCTTTGAGGACATCGTCGACGTTCGCGGCCGCCGCCTGTCGACCAGAGCCGTTAAGAGCAACAACCTTCCGTTCGCTCTTGTCCCAGATCAGGGCGAACATGTCGCCCCCGATACCAGTCGACATCGGTTCGACGACGTTGAGGACCGCCGCTGTTGCAACAGCGGCGTCGACAGCATTCCCGCCATCCCTGAGCATCTGCAGACCGGCCTGCGCCGCAAGTGGTTGGCTGGTTGCGACCGCACCTTTTCGTGCGATAACTGCTGATCGTCGAGAATGGAAATAACTCATCTAGGGTGCTCCAAAACGAATGGCGGCTCACATTTTCCGGTCGAGTTGAGCCATAGTAGCACTGCCGCTTGATCCTGCGAGACAGACCGTGCGAGAACCCGGAAATACAACAGACCTTTCGGAGCAACAAATCGTGTTCCAGATCGCGTGCCAGAACGCGCGACGCGAACGGAGAAAGACTTATGAATGAGATAGGAACTCGACCGCAAGTTGGACTTGCCTGCAGCGGGGACGTTCGCGAGCGATACGTCGGTGCAAGCGATCTCGCCAAACTCGAGAAGTTCGCTGATTTCCACTGGCGTGAGTTCAACGAGCAAACCAGCTGGGACGCAGCGCCGTCGGCATCCAGTCGGGTTATGGCTGAATTCCGGGAATTTGCGGCAGGTCTCGATGCCCTGGTCGTGTGCCACGGTGCCCCACGTATCGACGATACTGTGCTCGGATCTTCCCGGCGTCTCACGCTAGTTGGAGAACTCGAAGGCGACCGTTTTGCGCAGCGTATCGACGTTGAAGCGGCGCTGAACCGCGGTGTCAGGGCGGTAGACACGACCCACGGTTCTTCGTATCCGGTATCCGAATGGGCACTCGGGTTGATTTTGATCGGGCTTCGCAACGCAGGTGCACACTTCCGTAAGTTGATCTCAGGTGTTGATTGGGGGACACCCGAGCAGCGGGACTCGACCTCGGAATTTGCACAAAACGAGGAATTGACTGGTAAGACGGTCGGGCTGATAGGTGCCGGATACATCGCCCGCAGGCTTATCGAGTTGCTCAAACCGTTCAATGTGAAATTGCTGGTGCATGACCCCTACGCCGCGCCTGAACTGGCCAGTGCCCTGGGGTTCACACTGACGTCGCTGGAAGCAGTAATGGCGCAACCCGATGTTGTTGTGTGCCTGGCTCCTTTGACTCCCGGGACCCGGGGGATGCTGGGGCGAAGGGAGATTTCGACGATCAAACCCGGTGCAGTCTTTGTGAACGTATCCCGAGGACCGATCGTAGATTCTGATGCTCTAGTTGAACGACTCGAGATCGGCGATATTACGGCCAGCCTTGACGTGTTCGACCCGGAGCCAATTCCAGTCAGTTCCCGGATTCGCAACCTGCCCAACGTGTTTCTTTCGCCTCATATCGCAGGGACAACTGAACGGTCTCGTACCCGTTTCTTCGAGGAGATGGTGAGCGAGCTGGAACGCCATTTCGCAGGTCACGAAACGCTGCACAACCTCACCCTGAAAACGCTGGCAAACCGACGAGGTGAATAGCGAATCACGGAGTCGGGAACTGGCGTGCTGGGCTACACGCCAACGGATACACGCAATCCGGCGGACGCACTCTCGATACCGTGTACGCCGTAGGCGATTCAGGCCCGTTTCATGAGTGAATTCACAGGTTCACGTTTCCGTGTAGACCATGCCGATGAGTCAGGCAAACGAAACGCTCAACGAGTGGTGTACTACAACCTGATTCAGGCGCCTGGCGACCCGGGGAGAGCTTCAGCGAGCACGCGGATTGAGCACATCGTTCAGAGCGTCGCCGATGATGTTCCAGCAGAAGATCAGGAGCCAGACGACGATTATCGGTGCGAGCAGCTGCTCAGGATGATCGCGGAGTACGGATACGCTCGCACCACCCCGCGCTGTCACTTCCCCGATCATCACACCCAGGCTCGGTCGCGGCGGTTGGACGCCCAGTCCGAAAAAGCTCAAGACGACCTCTGACAGTGCGACCGCACCGATGCCGAAACTGACCGCCACGATGACCGGACTGACCACGTTGGGGAGGATGTGTTGAAACAATATCCTGGGCGTTGAGGTGCCCATCGCCCGAGCCGCCTCGACGTACTCTGCCTCTCGTAAAGCGAGTACCTGTCCTCGAACAAGTCTCATCATCCCGAACCAACTCAACGGCAACAGGGCGATGCCGATCACGACGTAGTCGACGACCCCTGAACTGACCAGCCCGTTAATGCCGGTTGAGTCTTCGATGTTTCGTGCGAACTCGACGATTCGCGGTCTCAGGGTCGCGGCAAGGAGGATTATCAACAGGATGTCCGGGAACGCCGAGATAACCTCACCGATTCTCATAATTACGGCATCAATAAATCCGCGGAAATAACCGGCGACGAGCCCCATCGTCACACCCAGGAACAGACTGCCGGTGATGAAGCTCGTGATCGTGATAATCACGGTTGTCTGTATGCCCCACACGACCCGGGTATAGATATCACGACCCAGTCGATCTGTACCCAGCCAGTTTTCCGCGCTTGGTCCCTTCTGGGACTTGAACAGGTTCGTCTCCTGATAATCGTGTGTCTGGATTACCGGCGCGAAGACACCGAGCAGGTAGATGAAGGTAATGATAATCAGGCTGACAAAAGCAAGTCGACGCCTGCGGAACCTTACCCAGACGTTGCGCCAGTGCCCCCGCGAAGAGCGCTGTTTGAAATCCGGCTGGTCGGCACCGGGGGTCGGTTCAACTGTCCCTGTCGAAATGGTCATGGTGTCAATTCAACCGGATTCTCGGATCTACGATGGTGTAGGCGATATCGATGACAAGGTTTGCCAGGACGAGCATCAGTGATCCGAGCAGAACGAATGCCGTAAGGACTGGGAAGTCTCGCTGGAAGATCGCATCGAGTGAAAGCCGGGCAACGCCGGGAATTCCGTATATAAGCTCAACAATTAGCGAACCACCGAAAATTCCGGCGAGCGTAAACCCGAGAAGCGTAAGGATCGGCAGCAGGGCGTTTCGG
>JAQBVG010000174.1 GCA_027623655.1 Chloroflexota bacterium | reverse complement strand
ATATGTACTGGTCGAAACGGCGGCGTATGGGCAGCAGGAGGCCGTTCAGAGTGATGTTGTCCTGTATGTCAGGGTGCCCTACCGCCCCGAGGAATACTGCGTTGAAGCCTGACAGGGTGTCGAGTGAGTCCGACGGCATCATCACCCCATGCTCGAAATAGTAGTCGGAACTCCACGGAAATTCGGTGTAGTCCCACGTAATTCCATATTTCGGTGCGACTGCATCGAGGACTTTCATCCCCTCGTTCACAACGTCGACGCCGATCCCGTCGCCCTTGACGATTGCGATCCTGTGAGTTGTCATTCGATTCGGTTCCTGTACTTCGTGGTTACCTGCCCAATTAGGTGGGCTACTGGTATTGGTTGGTGGCTGGACGCTGCCGGGCATTGTTAGTCGAAAGCTTCTCGGCTTACCCGACTCATTCGGTTATCGAGAGCGTTCCTCGATGATCTCAAGGACCGCGGCGATATCGTGGTTGTTCTTACCCTTCAACATCATCGCGTGGAACATTTCTTGTGCTTTGAGTGCCAGCTCAAGCGATAGACCTTCGGCCGCTGCGAAGTCCTTGATAATTCCCATGTCTTTGTCGAGGTTGCGGACCGGTGCTGCGGAGTCGGGAAAATCACGTGCGGCTGTGATAGGAGCGCTACGTCCTACCATGACGCTCCCTCCCCAACTCACCGCCAGCAGTTCAGCGGCGATCTTGATGTCGACTCCCGCCGAGTTCGCAAGTGCGAACGCCTCGGCGGCCGCTACTGTGTTAATCCCTACGAGTAGCTGATTGATGAGTTTCATGGCTGTGCCGGCCCCACCAGGTCCCATCAATTTTACGTTCGCGCCCATCTTGCTTAAATATTCGAATGCGGTTTCGAATGCTTCTTCCTCGCCTCCAACCATGATCGCAAGAGTCCCGGCAGCCGCACCACCGGGGCCTCCGGAGATAGGAGCGTCGAGAAAATGGGCGCCCTTCGCGGCAGCGGCTTCGGCACATGCGCGTGACGTGGCGATATCGACAGTGCTGTGGTCGACGACGATCTGACCGGGCCTGGCGTTCGCAATGACGCCATCATCGCCGAGAAGCAGATCACGGGAAGTTTTGACATCTGGAAGGCAGACCAGCACGACGTCCACTTTTTGAGTCAGATCTGAAACCGAACTCGCGCCTTTTGCGCCACGGTCGATCATCGCTTCGATCTTGGACTGGGTTCGTGTGAACACCGTCAGGTCGGCACCTTTTTGAAGAAGGTTGTTGACCATACCCTGGCCCATGTTGCCGAGACCGATAAATCCGACTGTCATAGTCAAAGAACTCCCCTGATGAACCGTCGACACCTGCGAGTGTCGCTTCTTATCGCCGAACCCATGTACCACCCTGGAAAAAAAGGAAAGCTCGATGGGCCAAACGAGTGGCCGACCGAACTGGCCGGGCGATTATATCCGCTGTATTCAGATTTCTCGGACAAAGCCCGGTGGTTCAGCATCGATTACGCCGAATTCGCAATTGGATCAACGCACGCGGGAAGATCGTCCCCTGCCAGTTCAGGTCAACAAAAAAGACGCCGATAGTTGTCGGCGTCTTTTTACTGTTCCGGTTTTGTACGAGCCTAGTCGAGTTGTCGCAATTTCGGGTCGAGTCGGTCTCGCAACCAGTCGCCGAAGAAGTTCAACGACATCACGACAAGGAATATCGCGAGTCCGGGGAATAGTGAAATCCACCATGCTTCTTCGATGAAATTTCGACCGTCGCTCACGCTCTTGCCCCATGCCGGGATCGGGTCCGGAATGCCTGCACCGAGGAACGACAGCGTCGATTCCGTGAGGATCAACTGGCCAACTCGGAGAGAGGCAACAACGAGGATCGTGCTGAACGTGCCGGGCATAATGTGCTTCCAGATCAGCCTGAGAGGCGATGCACCGGCCACCCGTGCCGCCATAATGTAGTCCAGGCCACGGATAGACAATACATCGGCACGAACCTGTCTCACGAACGGAGTCCAGGCGACGAGCGCGATGAGGAATATGACGACCCCTTCCGCGGCTCCGCCCTGATGAAGGAACTGTTGAGCGATAACGAGCGCGATCAGAATGAAAGGCAGTGCGTTCCAGACGTCGACGAGGCGCATTAGGATCTCGTCGGTCCATCCACCGAAGTAGCCGGCGGCGAGTCCAAGAGCCGAGCCTATGATGATCCCGCTCGTGAGCGCATACGCAGTGACCTTGAGCGAAATTCGAGCACCAAAAATTACCCTGGACAGTACGTCTCTGCCCAGGTTGTCAGCTCCGAGAATGTATTTCGACCGGGGGAATGAATTTTTCTTCGCCCGATTGTATGCCGAGCGCTCAGCCGTGATACTGAGATCGTAATCGGCCGGGTCGACCACTACGTTGTACTCGGTTGCTCTGCCCCAGGTCGGTGGTAGATTACGGAATCCCAACGAATTCTCAAGTTCGTTAGCCGGGGCGACAAACGGGGCGAAGATTCCACAGAACAAGAGCACTGCCATGATGATCAATGGGAGTACCGGCCATCGACGAACAAAGTACCAGACCTGACCCGGAGCCGACCGTCTCTGTACCCTGCGTAACTCGTTACCGCCGCCAATTACGCTGGTCGATGCAGTGGTTGCTATGTTTTCAGCCTGGTTTGCCATGTGCCTTGGTGGAGCCCTTTAAAATCGTGTGTTACCGAATAGGAACGACATTGTTAGTCGTAGCGAATCCTGGGGTCAATGAAGGCGTAAGAAAGATCGGAGACGAATGTCATAGCCACGATCAAAATTGTAAAGAAGAAAACAATTGCCTGAAGCACTGGAAAGTCGTTGTTGTTAACCGCAGTTATAGCCATGTTGCCCATTCCCGGCCAGGCGAAAATGGTTTCCACCAGGATCGCACCGTTGAGCAATCCCACGAGTCCCAGGGGCATCCCGGTGAGTGGCTGAATCAGGGCGTTTTTGAAAGCGTGCTTCCAGATAACTGTTTTGTTTCCTACGCCCTTGGCTCTGGCGAGCCGGATGTACTCAGAATCGAGCACTTGCAGCATCGCCGATCGAGTGATTCTCGTATAAAACGCGAATCCTCCCCACGCCAGCGTGATAGTCGGGAGTACCAGATGCTTGACATCCCATGCGTTTTCGCCTCTGAGCGCGGCCGGGAAGAGTTCCCAATGCACAGCGAATAATAGGATCAGCACCAACCCCAGCCAGAACTGGGGCACAGCCTGGCCCAGTAGAGCAAAGAATCTACCAAGGTAATCCCAGCCCGATCCTCTTTTAACTGCAGAAATAACTCCGAGCGGTATTCCGACAAAAAACGACAGGAGGTACGCAACGGCACCGAGCTGGATGGTGGCTGGCAGCCTCTGGGTTACGACACTAAACACCGGTTTACGATCCAGTAGGGTCTCTCCCATGTCGCCTTTGAGGGCTCGGCCAAGCCACAGGGTGTACTGAACGACCACAGGTTTATCAAGACCCAGCCTTTGCCGAATGGCAGCTTCCCCTTCGGGAGAAATCCCGTACCCGGAGTTTGCGTAAAGATCGAGCGGGTCACCGGCTGCTCTGGAAATAAAGAAAACCGCCAGCGTTGCCACAACGATGCTGAAAAGACCAAACACAAATCTTCTGATGATAAAACGTCGCATTGGGTTTCTTGGACCGAAGGAATTTTGAACCGAATATTAAACTTGGTGAGATTACCATAGATTCATCGGATTTTGCGGCTCCCCGACGGTTGCCGCCAACAATAATTCGCAGATTG
>JAQBVG010000033.1 GCA_027623655.1 Chloroflexota bacterium | reverse complement strand
AGCTTTCCGATCTGATCGCAGCTTACTCAACCCCAGCATAGATCGCGAATTTTTCAGCACCCTGCTAGAGCATGGTGCCTCCTTCCCGTTTCGTTTGCCGGATACGGCCGGATCGGGGTTGATTCCACCGGGTTTTCCGAAAACGATGCTGCCTATAAGCGTCGCCCGGATCTTCTGCGGGGAGAGTTTCTGCGGTGAGAGCTTCTTCGGCTTTTACTTCCAGCGAACGACCGCGTTACTTTACCGACGGCCAATTTGGCTTGAGCCGCCGTTGGCAGCGAATCTGCTGTGACGGTGACAATTGCCTGTTGTGGCTCGTCGGGCACCGGGATTTCGTTGATGGTCCCGTTTGGTTCGCCGGGCAATCCCCCCGCTCTACGTAACTCACCTTCGATGAAGTTAAAGTCTCGCTGCGGGATAATGTGCAGCATCCCGAAGAAGGCCAGAGGCCAGCGGTGGGGGGGCCATTTTTTTACATACTCAAGCGTTGGGCCGACCTGGTAACCGTCAACGTAGGCCGATTCGTCCAGCACCACATCGGGATCGATTTTCACGCGGTGCGGAAACGTCTCTCGCTCGCGATAGTGCTTCCAGATCGGTTCGTGATCTTCAAAGCTTTCAGAGGTGACGGTTGCCGTGGCTGCAAAGCTTTTTCTGTCGGATACGTAATAGAGAACGCGGTCTTCTGGACTCATCCGGACAGCTTTCCGCCGGTTCTTGGTGTCGATCCCCTGGAGAGAGAATCCGTAGGCGCGGGTAATATCCAGGTTTTCCTGGGTTGTCACAAGCATCCAGTAGGTCTTGCCCAAGGAACCAACCTCTCAGGTCGCCAGGAGCGAATTTTTCCGGCGGTAGGCGCGAATATCAGCCACCATGGTATTTTACGTGGTGCCAGCTTGTAATTATTCCGACTGCCAACAACCGCTCACAGCACCTACAAAAACCAAACATGGCTGAAAAAACATCACCGCCGGGATCCGCTCTGATAGAAACCAACGTCATTTCGTTTCTGGAATCAGCAGGGCTGCCGTACGAAATAGTCGAGATCGATCCTGAGTTCGCAGATACCGCTCTATTCTGCGAGAAGTACGGTTTCCCGCCACAAAACGCGGCAAACACCATCATCGTCGCATCCAAAAAAAAGCCCAATACGTTTACAGCATCCGTGATCCGGGCCACTCGGCGCCTCGACGTGAACCACACTGTCAGACAACTCATGGACACTGGGCGAGTCTCGTTCGCCGGGGCAGAAGAGACGGCCGAACTGACAGGAATGATGATCGGCGGCGTGACCGCATTTGCGCTGCCTCCAGGCATTCCGATATTTGTCGATCCCGGTCTGATGGAACTCGACTACATCATCCTCGGTGGCGGCAGTCGCTCAATCAAAATAAACATTTTGCCGCGAATATTCGATCTGGTAGCCAACGCGAGGGTGGTTGGAGGGCTGACCGGCTAGCCAGTGGAACCAGTTCTGCTGCAAACCCGAACTTGACTCAGTATCTCGTCGATTGCCAGGTAAGTCACCTGATTCTTGCAGGCCGGATGCCCGTGATAAATGACTTCCGCCGGAAACGAGCGTCTTTTCAAATCAAATACTCTCAGGCCTGCCGCTGGCGGCAGACCTGTAGGCCGCCGAAATAACCTTTGACGGACCAAGTGCTCGGGCGGCGGTCATGACGGGTTCTCTCCCCTGCTCAAGGCAATCGAGAAACGCTGTGATGTCGTCCCGATACCAGCTGGTTTCGTCCGCCAGCGGTTTGAAGATCGTTTTCCGTGGAATTCCTGCGGCTTGCTGTGTAGAGCGCCACATGCCCATGGGATCCTCTGGGTGTGGCTCAGGAAGCTTCACCGGGTCGATATTCGAGTAAACCTCGATACGAGGTTCCCATGCGTCGAAACGTTCGGTCCCCAGGTCTCCGACTACGGTAATTCGATGCGATCCCCCGGCGGGATGGCTGTGCCAACCGATTCGACCACCCGTGGCCGTAGCGACCACACCGTTGCCAAATCGCATCGTGACGGCTCCAAAATCCTCGGTATCGTTCCGCACATGTTGATCGAAGAAGTAGTTGCCGGTCACCCCGAACACTTCAACAGGCTCGGCGTCAACAAGCCACAGGCAAAGACCGATCGGATACACGCCAAGATCGAAAAATTCTCGCTTGGATCCGGCGAAAGTAAACGCCGTGGGTTCAGATGTCTCCCGGCGGGCCGGTCCCTCCTGCGCCATTCCGCCTGGTCCCTTAGCGAACTGAATGTCGGCATGAACAGCAAGCAGATTTCCGACTCGTCCCGATACGACGCATTTTTTTGCTGCCTTCGCCCACGGTGTGTTTACAAATGAGTACATCTGTGTGATGGCATTGGTTTCAGAAACCGCTGTGGCAATTGCCAGGGCGTGCTCCGCGTTCGCCGCCAGTGGTTTGTCGAGGTACAGGATCTTTCCAGCCTTTGCGCACGCAATCGCGACCCGTTCGCGCCGTTCAACTTCGGCACACATGCTCACGATGTCTACTTCGGGCATTGCAAGTGCCGCCTCCACACCATCGATGTACTGAACCCCGTAGTGCTCAGCGAGTCGAACGTTCAGACTTCGTCTTCGCTGATCGATGTCTTGTTCGTCGGCCACGGCTACTACGCGTGATCGGCTGTCCTGATGGAACGCTGCCGCATGATTCTCCTGGTGAGATTGCATACCGCCGATGCAGAGGACTCCAAGTTGCTTCATTCGGCGGCAACCTCGTCGACTGTTGGAACGCCGCCTGCAAGTCCGTCGAAGTAGGCCGCACCAGAAGAACCGAGCAACATGATCTCCAGCCATTATTGCCCGACACGGATTTCTTGCTGGCGACCGGTGCTACTTCTCGCAGGATGGAAATCACCGCACTGGCGCCACTGGGCCATACTGCCTGCACGTTGATATGAAGAACGTCATCGCCTGCACGATATTCGCGATCGGGCTTTGAGCCAAAAATTCGCTCACAGAAACCGATGGCGAAAGCCAGGGACTCCCCCAGGGGGTTGCCAGCTTCAACACGGCTCAGCCAGCGTAAAAACCTGGGGAACCCGATACGCCCTTCTGCCACTGTCTCTTCCAGTGCACCGGTGAGCCTCTCAAGGTAGGCGGAGTTGTGTGGTTCGTGGGGCATTCCGGGATGATACCGATCCCTGCCGTAATCCACCAAGCCTCCGGCATCGCAATCCCGAAAACTACTGATCCGACCGCACCTGGTATTTGCTGCGAATCCAGATGGCTATACCGTTCATACTCAGCAGCACTGCGAGCAGCACAATTATCGCGGCAGCTGCTATCCCTCTGAACTCGTGCTGGGGCTGGCTAATCCACGTGAAGATTTGAAGTGGCAGTACCGTGAATTTCGAGTCGGGTGACGCGGGTACGAATGTCACCCATACCAGCGACGAGATAATCAGAATCGGGGCCGACTCGCCGATGGCACGTGAGAGAGCAAGAATTATTCCGCTCATCATTCCCGGCAGCGCTTGCGGGAGGACGACCGTTTTTACGACCTGCCAACGATTCGCACCCATGGCGTAGGCTGCATCACGGTAGCTTGAAGGCACCGCTTTAATCGCCTCCTGAGATGCGATAACCACGATCGGAAGAACCAGCAGCGTCATCGTCAGTGCACCTGCGGTGACATTTCGAGAACCGTTGAACAGGAACTGCACGAAGACGGCCAGACCAAGCAGTCCATAGATGACGCTCGGGACACCGGCCAGATTGGCGATGTTCAAATCAATCAACCGACTGAGCCGGTTTTTACTCGCGAACTCCTCGAGGTATATTGCCATCCCGACGCCAATTGGGATCGTGAAAACGGCCGTCATGCCAACGATCCATACGGTACCGACGAGTGGGGCAAGGATGCCGGACTCCAGCGGTTTACGAGATGCATAACTGCTCAGAAAATCGTAGTTCAGAAACGGGAGACCGTCGACAAGTACATCGATCAGCAGGGCTGCCAACCCGGCGATTCCAATAACGATGGCTGCCACGAACCCCACGACGAACACCCGGTCGCGCCATGCGCGGGTGGCCTTGGATCGTTTGCGGTTCTGTTCTGGGCTACTCTGATTGATCACGTCTACTCGTACTGCTGCCTGAATCGAGAAATAACCCATCGCCCAACGATGTTCATTGCCAGCGTCATCACGAACAGCAACAGTCCTACTGCGAAAATCGTCTTGTACTCGATTGAACCCTGCGGCGTCTCACCGAGGCTTACCTGCACGATATAGGCGGTCATCGCCTGTATACTCTCCAGGGGATTCAACGTGAGGTTCGGCGTGGCGCCTGCTGCTATTTTCACAATCATCGTTTCGCCGATTGCACGTGAGACCGCCAGGATAAACGAAGCAACTATCCCCGATAAGGCGGCCGGTATTACGACCTTGGTTGCGACCTCAAAGCGGGTGGCCCCAAGAGCGTAGGCCGCATCTCGAAGTGATCGTGGTACGGCGACCATCGCGTCTTCGCTCAGCGTTGAGACCATCGGCATGATCATCAGTCCCATGACAAGCCCAGCCGACAAAGCATTGAAAACAATAACTCGGTCTGCACCGAAAATGCCCTGCAGTATTGGCGTAACAAAAGTCAGGGCAAAGTAGCCGTACACAACGGTGGGAATACCTGCCAGCACTTCGAGTATCGGTTTGAGAAATCGTCGCAGTCGTTCAGGGGCGTACTCCGACAGAAAAATCGCTGCGCCAAGGCCCAGGGTTAGAGAAACGAGACCCGCTATGAGCGCAACTAGCAGCGTGCCGCCCACCAGCGACACCACACCGAATTGCTGCAGCGAGAAAGGCGGTGCGAGGTCGGAACCCTTTAAGAAGTCCCAGACAGATACCTCGGCGAAATATCCCATACTCTGAACAACAAGGATTATTACGATTCCGGCTGTTGTCAGTATCGAAATGAGAGCAGCAATTCGCAACAGCCACGTGACCGCTGCCTGCTCAGCCTGTTGGCGATGACGGCGGCGCGCTACCCGGGCGAGTAGATCGTTTTTGTTGTCGAGTTCAGTGGTCGTCGACATCCAGACCAATGCATCTCACGTGGTCTCTGGACGCTTTCGGGTCGCAGAGGCAAGTAGCAATCACGAGAAAAGACTCCACGCTGTTACCCTCACCGGAAGTAACAATGAAGGTCAATTGTTAACACCCGGTTATTGGATCCATGGTGTTCCTACCAATTCAATCCAGTGATCTGCGCCTGGTACTCCGATTCGGGCAATCCGACGTATCCGACTTCAAGCGCCAGCTCGCCCACGTTTTCCAGGTAGAAGCGGACGAAGGCTTTTACTTCCTCACGCTGGAGTGAAAAATTGTTCACATAGATGTACATCGGCCGGGATAGTGGGCTGTAGCTTCCGTCGTTGATCGTCGATACCGCTGGCTTGACGCAGCCGTCTCCATCATCGACAGCAAGAACATCCAGAAGATCGCTGTTCTCAGAATAGTATGCAAATCCAAAATAACCGATAGCGCCGCGGTCACCCATCACTCCCTGGACGAGCACGTTGTCGTCTGAAGAGGCCGTGTAGTCCGATCGACTGGCGTCTTCCTTGCCATTGATAGCGTGAGTGAAATAGTCGAATGTTCCCGAGTCGGTATCTGGCCCGTACAGGCGCAGCGGTTTTTCCGGGAATTCGTCTCTAACCTGTTTCCAGTAGTTCAGTTTCGAGCCCGGTTCCCAGATACTTTTTAGCTCCGCTACCGTGAGGCAGGAAGCGAAGTCATTCGCCTTATTCACGACGACCGATAACCCGTCATAAGCAACTACGAACTCGGTGAAAGCAATCCCGTTGGCTTCAGCCTCTTCACGTTCGACGTCTTTGATTTGACGCGAAGCGTTCGATATATCGGTGTCGCCAGTGATAAATCGCTTGAATCCACCACCTGTGCCCGAGATTCCGACCGGGATCTGGACGTCAGGTCGTTGCTTACGAAATTCCTCGGCGACCGCCTGCGAGATTGGGAATACCGTAGAGGAACCGTCGATCATGATCTCAGCAGAACCACCGCCTGAGGCTATGCCGTCACCACAGGCCACGATCGCGGAGATAAGCAACAACGAAACGAGAGCGACAATGCCCTTTCGATTTGTAACAAATGCTGCCTGTTGCATTCGAGTTGGCCCCCTGGCCGATTCTTCGTGTTGAATTCTGCGTGCCGAGTGTTGTGTGCACGAGTCCTGTTACAAGAATCCTCGTCCACCATTAACTCTGCGTTAACTGGGAACCCGGGCGCGCTACCATCGGGTAAAAACAAGACCTTAACACGGTTGGCAACCCTCGTCTTACATGGAGTTGCGGACTCCGCCCCGTTCACCGTCCGAAGCGGAGATCATGATTGTGATCGCCGTTATTTTGAGATCGGGACCGTGAAGCTAAAACTGCTGCCCACGCCGGGTTTACTTGTGGCTGAAATGGCGCCGCCGTGTGCTTCGACGATATGCCGAGCAATCGATAGTCCCAGCCCCGTTCCGGCCCGGGAGCGCGCAGGGTCGGTCTTAAAAAATCTTTCGAATATATGGGGTAGATGCAGGGGTTCAATCCCCTGCCCGGTGTCCTTGACATTGAACCACATTGAATCGTCATCCACCCACGCGGTAACGATGATCTCGCCACCCGGTCGCGTCCATTTGATGGCGTTTGAGATCAGGTTTGTAAACACGTGGTCGATCATGCTTTTATCAACGCGCACTGGCGGAAGATCGGCCGGAACGTCTGAACGAACTGTAACCTTGGCTTCCTCGGCAATTGTCTGGAAATGCTCGAGCGCTGCTTCCGCAAGCACCGCAGGATCGACCGATTCGAACTCAAGGACAGACTCCCCGCTCTCAAGTCGCGAAAGCTCCAGCATTTCGCTGATCAGCCGGTCCATTCGATCAACATCATCCCTGATTAATTGAAGGAATTTAGCACTGTTCTCGGGGTCGTTGATCGCGCCCTGCTCCAGGGTTTCTGCCGCAGCTCGGATACCCGTGAGTGGGGTGCGAAGTTCATGCGATGCGTTCGAAACGAACTCGCGTCGTGTCGTATCGAGCCTTCGTATGTCGGTCAGGTCAGTAAGCAGAAGTAGCGCTCGTATTGACTCGGTTCCCGGGTCAGGCAGCGGGGTAGCCAGGGCCATCAATGTGCGCGAATTGTCAAACAACTCGATATCGGACCGTGTGGCTTCCCCGGTCTCAATCGCTGTTTCAACCACCCTCGTAATGTCCGGGTGATTCGTGAGCGAGGTCAGCAGCATGCCCGGTCTGACCCTGGCAACTGTGCCGAGCATATCTCCCGCGGCAGGATTGGCAGACTCGATGATCCCCTGATCGTCAACTACGACTACACCTTCACGCATGGAATTCAGGATCGAAGCGAGGCGGCCTCTCTCCGCCGCTTCTTCAGTTATTTCCGAACCGACACGGTCGACCAGTCTGTTAACGGCGCGCGCAAGCCGGGCCAACTCGGCAGGTCCGGTCGGATCAAGCCGGTGAGTGCGGTCAATCGATGTAGTCCGAATCACCGCTTCTGTAAGCTCGGTGAATTGTTCGGTCAGGCGGAGTGAAATCATGAGAACCGCCGCGGTCGCGATCAGGCCTGCAACGATGGTCCCGATTACGTCAAAAAGTAAAGTCCCGGCAGCGACCAGAGCCACCAGCGCGATGGTCTCTGACAACATCCTCACTCTTAGCGAAACGCTACCCAAACCTGGCTTCTCCATTCACCATTCCATGGCGGTCGCGACAGACTGTACTTACACGTTAATCCGATAACCAACCCCACGTATCGTACTCAATATCTTCGGATTGGACGGATCATCTTCGATTTTTATTCGGAGCCACCTGACATGAACGTCAACCGTGCGTGTGTCGCCAGCATACTCGAAGCCCCACACGTCCCGCAGCAGTTGGTCGCGTGTGTATACACGACCCGGATTTACGGCGAGATGTGCAAGCAGGTCGAATTCTCTCGGACGCAAATCCAGCGATTTTCCACGCAACATGACTGCACGCGATGCTCGATTTATCTCAAGCTCGCCAAGTGAAATAACAGAATCAACACCACCGCCTGAAACCGATTTCATCATGTCCATACGACGAATCTGTGCGCCGACCCTGGCGATAAGCTCGCGCATGCTAAACGGCTTTGTTACGTAGTCGTCAGCACCCGACTCAAGACCACCGATACGATCAAGCTCGCTGTCACGTGCAGTCAGCATAATTACAGGCACAATCGAACCGTCCCGCCTTAGCGCTTTACATACCTCAACTCCGTTCAATCTTGGCAGCATGAGGTCGAGCACGATTACGTCCGGTTCGTCCTGCCGCGCGCTAATGAGACCATCACCGCCATCGTTCATGGCGACAACGCTAAATCCCTCAGCCGCCAGGTTGTACCGCAAAGCTTCTCGTAACGTTAGGTCGTCTTCGATTACGAGGATTTTAAATTTTCGTGCATCGCTTTTTTTTGAAGTCGGTGGGGTAAATGACAAGTTCAATCTCTCCAAACCGGTCATATCGCGGGAGTCGAGAACGAGTATACCGACGCCATTTTAACGATCGCGGTTATTAATCGCGGCTTCTCGACGCCACGGCGAGCGGTCATCGAGCGGCACCACAACTGGTCACACCAACTCCGTGCTGCCAGATTCAACTGACCGGTACGCCGCGTCGATCATCTCTACGGCACGCATCCCTGCCCATCCCGGTGCCCAGTTGGTCGTGCTCTTGCCGGTTACGATGTCGGCGAAATTGGCGGTCGGACCACCACCGTGGTACTCGCCAGCATCGGGTGACAAATCCATCGAAAAGTTGTTGCCGTCGTGCCTGAGGATCTCGAGCCTCGCACGGTCGCAATCGACAGTCATCGTTCCTTCGGAGCCAAATACTCTGACGTCCAGTTGAAACCGCCGGTTGTCGGGAAGCGCACCCGCCCCGCTGAACGATCCAATCGCACCTCCTGCGAACCGGACCGTGAACGAATCGTATAGTTCAACTTTACTCGTGGGTGCCGATGTCAATGCCACAACAGACTCGGCCCGGAGACCTGTGAGCCAAAATGCAAGACCGGCAGAGTGGGACATTTGCGCCAGCGCGTATCCACCTCCAGCAATCACCGGATCGGCCCAGGTGTCTGCAGCAGGTTCGAACATGTTTTCCCCTGCACCGCCCCCCGTGGACAGGAATTTTTTTCCTTCCAGCAATGACCGGACCGGCGACGCCATGTGACACATCACGAACTCGATTTCACCAACGGCGCCATCGTCCATCCGACGCTTTGCTTCCTGGATGAACTCGCTATAATGCCAGCCATATGGAACCATCAACTGGACGGGGCCCTGCCGGTCAGCCTCTTCGACGAGTTCTCTTGCCTCGGCAGCCTTCGTAGTGAGTGGTTTCTCACACAGGACGTGCAGACCTCTCTTCAGAGCCGCAAGGGCGTGCTCATAGTGCCTGGTATGTGGTGATGCGACCACCACACCCTTCAGACCCGGTGTTTCGAGCAACTCACGATAGTCTTCTGTGGCCTCTTTGAAACCGAAAGTAGATTTGACCCGTTGTAGCTCGTCCGCGCCCAGCCGACAGACGCTGGCGAGATCAATATCGTCTCGGGCGGCCAACACCGGAAGGTGATTCGCCGTTGCCCACCATCCTGCGCCGATCAGTCCGATCTTCGTTTTTGATGGTTCTGTCATTTTCGATTCATGTACGAGGTCATTGATTGCTGCTTTGTTCGCCGCTCGAAAGTCCAAGCATATCGATGACATCGGACACGGCCGAGTCAGCGGCCTGCTTTTTAGATCCTTTGCCCCGCTGTGACTTCGGCTTTCGCTTTTTCTTCTGTTTGGGCGTCGCCGCGGCCGTGCGCCTTTCCTGACAGGAAACGCAAGTGCAGGTGGGCGGATGCCTGCTCTCCGATCGGTGGTGTCGTTCTCTCATGGAACTAAATTCTATTGGATCAAAGGTCCGAGTGAGACGAATTGAAAAGCTAAGCACCACCGTACAGGGTGCGGCGTCGGTGGCTAGTGAAACGCCGGGTGGTGTCGTCCAGCGTCTCTCTCGATCATTCCGTTGACATCCGAAAGAGTCAACGGGTTCGTGGGCCAATCGTCAGGGGCTACGTGCGACAGCCGGAGCAGCAGACGCGCAATCTGACCGGCATACTCCTTCAACTCACGTACATTGAGCTTGTTCGCAGCGTCGCCCATTTCGTGATGAAAATTGGCGGTTTCGTGTCGACCCCAGAATCGCCATCGCCACAGAATCGAAGCATCGATGGCCTGACGGGCGAACGGAAAATGATCTGAGTGTGCATCCATATGCGCCAGTACGTGACACTTCAGACCGTCGTCCATCGTGTCCAACTGCTCCTGTATAAACTTCCTCAAATGCGGGAAATTCAGCACCACGCCCTTCATGTGCCCTGTAGAAAGCTCGTCCAGGTTGATGTTCAAAAGCGGCGCAGCTTCCCGCTCGTCACCATCTTCGGCGTGGTGACGAGCTACGTACGCTGTCGAGCCCTGTAAGTGCTGTTCCTCTCCACTCCACGTTGCAAAGCGAATCGACATTCCGGGCCGCACGCCGAGTTCCCGAACGAGTGCAGCCATAACTCTCGCCGTCTCCATTACACCTATGGTTCCCGATGCGTTGTCATTGCCTCCGGGAGCCCGTAACACGGTGTCGTGGTGTCCCGCGAGTATCAGATGACGCTCGGGGTGGGTTTCTCCCGTCAGTTCGGCGACCGTGTTGTACGCCTGCGAGTCAAAATATCTGGCATCGACAGAGACGCGTATCGTTGGCGAGGTACTGGCAATACGCCGCAAATAGGCGCCGTCCTCAGAACTGGTCTTCACCACGGCCAGCGCATTTTTCTGGGGACCGGTGTTCAGCCATTCGTCGGAATTGGAATATTCCATGCGGCCACCAGTTTTAGGTTCGATCGCGACAACACAAGCGGCACCAGACTCGGACAGTCGCATCAGACGCGCCGTGAACGGCTCGGCAGTTGTGAACGGCTCAGGAATAATCGAGGCGAGAACAATCGAATCTTTGATTCGACCAGCTGCACTTTCGACTTCGTGAGCAGACGCAAATCCCACGTCCACCAACCGGGTGGAAATATCGATGGGTTTACATCGCAAAAACGGCAGCGACGAAATAGTTCGCCCACCGTCAACATCTGGCATGGTTATCGTCACGGCGCCGTGGTCCCATGTGTCCAGTTTGAACGGTTCGATCTCCGCCCTGTCCAACCCGGCCAACTCCATCTGTCGGTGTATGTACTCTGCTGCCCGTCGATCTTCGTTCGAGCCGCCCCACCGGGGTCCGATCACATCGCACAATTCCGTAACGTGCTGACTGATCTGTGACCCTGCCCAGGCCTCTCCAATCAAGAACCGATCAATCTCGTGCCAGTTCAGTTCCAAGACAGTCACCTGCATCTCGACAAAGGACATTCGGCATTGAATTCAGGACGTTATCTTACGTGTCACCGGGTTCCGAACAGTTGATTTCTTATCGGTCTGTCACGTCATTTTGAAATTCCTCACGCCAGCATTTGTTACTCTCTAGGTGGCTGAGAGTAAGGTGTTGTCATTCAGACAAATCGGTAAAGGAACCCCGAAATGATCGAGTCGACTATCCAGGATGTGCCGGGACGAGAAATCACAGAAATCCTGGGACTGGTCAGGGGCAACTCGGTTCGTGCACGGCACGCTGGAAAAGATATCCTGGCTGCCCTCCGAAACCTGGTCGGGGGCGAAATTACCGAGTATGCGAAATTGCAGGCTGAGACCCGCGAGATTGCAAATCGAAGAATGGTGGAGCAGGCCGAGGCGATGGGCGCCGATGCGATAGTCGGTATTCGCTACACGACTTCAATGATCGCCTCGGGCGCATCAGAAATTCTCACATACGGAACAGCTGTCAAATTAAGCTAAGGCAGCGGAACAACACTCCGCTCTCTAACCTCCGTAGGTTGAGTTGACGTAGTTCTCGACCATGTCGATGAAGTCTGTCGCGATGTTCGGTCCCGACAGGAACTTTACTCGCTCGCCGTCAACAAACACGGGTGCCCTCGGCTCTTCACCCGCACCTGGAAGCGAAATGCCGATGTTTGCGGCCCTCGACTCACCCGGTCCGTTCACCACACAGCCCATTACGGCAACCTGTAACGATTCGGAGCCGACGTAGCGCGTCCTCCAGTCTGCGAGCCGTTCGTCGATGTGTGACTGGATATCCTGGGCCAGCTCTCGAAACAGCGTCGATGTGGTACGGCCGCATCCCGGACACGCCGTCACGGCCGGCCGAAATCGACGTAATCCGACGGCCTGCAGTATGTCCTGGCAGAGCCTGACTTCCTTCGTCCGGTCCCCTCCAACCTCAGGTGTAAGCGAGGCGCGGATGGTGTCACCGATGCCCTGTTCAAGTAACACACTTAGAGCTGACGTAGTGGCGACCACGCCCTTCTGACCCATGCCGGCCTCCGTGAGGCCAAGATGGAGTGCAAAATCTGATTTCTCGGAAAGCTCTCGGTACACGCTGACCATCTGGGGGAGCCGAGAAACTTTGCACGATATGATTATCTGCCCCTGTGTCAGGCCGATATCAAGAGCAGCCTCGGCGCTCGAGAGAGCACTTTCGACAAGCGCCTGGTTTTCTACTTTTTCCGAACTCAGCGGCTCGATAAGTCGGGAATTCGCGTCCATTTTCGCTGCCATGACATCGGGATCCAGGCTCCCGGCGTTGACGCCAATGCGCACGGGCTTGCCCAATTCCCTCGCAATCTCGATGAACTTCGTAAAATTCTCGTCATGTCGAACACCCCGACCGACGTTACCTGGATTTATCCGATACTTAGCAAGAGTCGTGGCAAGTTCGGGATTGTCGTTCAGCAGGCGGTGTCCAATGAAGTGGAAATCGCCAACGAGCGGAACATTGCATCCCAGGTCGGCGAGCCGCTTACTCACCTCCGGCACTGCCTCAGCGGCGGCCGAATTGTTGACTGTTATCCGAACGATTTCGCTTCCGGCATCTGCAAGCAGCTTCACCTGAGTGACGGTTGCCGCGATATTGGCCGTATCGGTGTCGGTCATCGATTGGACAACGACACCGTTTCCGCCACCAATCAGCACACCACCTACGTCGACAGTGTGTGTCTTATCTCTTGCGGCCAGTTCGATCGCTCCGTGACTCGTCTGTCCAACGATCCTGTAAAAAGCGCATACCGATTTTACTTGTCATTTCTCTCGGAAGGCGCCGACCACTGTCTGCAATTGAAGCCCGGTCCTACAGCGGCCGAAGACCGTTACCCTCGACCGATCAGCCAAACGGCTCGACCCACAACGAGAACTACGGCTACACCAATTGCCCCGAAGAAAAGATTCCAGCCGAGTGAGCCGGCGCATTGCTTCTCGAACAGCACCGCAGGGATCCAAAGGCTGCCAACGACAAAGGGGAGCGCAAAGTACATGTATCGGGGCAGGTTACCGACAGTCCAGAGTGTCATTAACAGTAAAGACGAAAGTCCGGCGATAATCAGTTGGTTTCTGCGGGCCGGTGACACAGTCATACAGCCTGACCTCTCTGGCGTCAGTCAGCTAAAAGAATGACTCACCACGAACGATGCGCGCGACGTCCTGCACCGAGACAACGACGATAAATCCGATCAGGATCGCGAATCCAATCAGATGTACGAGTCCTTCACGTTCGGGCGATATCCGTTTTCCGCGGCGAACGATCTCGACAAACACAAAGAAGATTCGTCCACCATCCAGTGCTGGAATCGGAAGAATATTCAGAATCGCCAGTGAAAGGCTCAGTGTCGCCGCGAGAGTGGCGAAGGTGATGATCTTGGCGTCGATACCGGCGTCGGCTACAGCGATTTCACCGGTGAGGTGCCCGATGCCAACAGGGCCGACAGTCGAGGGACCGTCGAACTGCGGATTTGAACTACCGATCAGGCTTGTTGTAATTGCATTTCGCGTAAGAACCACGGTATCGATCGCCTGCTGCCAGCCACGCGGAAACGCCTGCAATGGGTTCATTCCGTCGCTGACGGTGCGTTGATTCTCGGTCGATATTTGTACGCCGGTGGCTCCCTCTTGAATGGTCGCGACAACACCAAGGCTGCTGTCATGTGCTCGAGCATCGGCGAGTGATATTTCCTTGCCCGGCTCATCTGCCACCATGACGACTCTCAACAGATCCCCACGGGTAGCAGAGGGGGTGAGCAATGCCGCAGCTGCCACTGATATTTCGCGCAACGTGTCGATCGGGTTCTCGACGACCTTAACCAGGGTACTCAGGCCAACCCGGTCGTCGTAAACCCTCGCTTGGCTCAGGGACATTTCGGTCTCGGGATCCGACGCCACGGCCACCACGAGGCGGCTCGGGGGCTTCCAGCGAGGGATAAGCGTGATCTTTTCAGTGTTGCCCGTGTATTGAAATTGCGGCTCTGCAGGTCGCGCAAATGGATTGGGTACACCCCGCTCAATTTCCCAGGTGCTTTCTGCGCCGAGTTTAATCGTAACCGCCTGCTGGAGATCGGCGATCCTGGTGATCTCTCGCCCGTCGACTTTGACGATCCTGTCGCCGGGGCGAACGCCAGCCCCAGCGGCCGGTGAGCCGGGGAAAACAGTTGCGATCGTCACATCGCCGGCTACTCGCTCTGAAGGCCACATCAAAACGATCGGCAAGAGTATGAATGGGATCAGTAGATTTACGAACGCGCCGGAGCCCATCACGACAATTCGCTGCCAGCGCGGCTTGCTGCCGAGCGATCCCGAAGCAGCACTGCTCTCCTCGCCAACCATCCGCACGAATCCACCAACCGGGAGCCAGTTGAACGACCAGAGCATGTCGGCAATTACAAGTTGATCATCTGCGAAGGACTTGACCTTGCCGATCGTGATCATGCCTCCTTCAGAGGCTTCAGCGTCATCACCTTTGCCACGTTTTCTGACGCTCACAGCTGTCGGATTGCCATCGCCACCACGCACAGACCGAACTGCGACCACAGTTCCAACAATCGAATTCCGGTCGACCTCGAACAGGGTTTGTCCGTCGACCTGGACAGGTGTTTTCCCGCTCCAGATTCCGCCCGCCCGCGGGGGATACCCGAAGCCAAACTCGAGAGTCTTTACTCCGAATAGGCGGGCGGTCCACAGGTGACCGAGCTCGTGGAGGATGATGAGTGGGCCGAGCACGAGCAAAAACGTGACGACACCAAAAAATACTGTTTCTGGCATATCTGGGTTAGATGCTAACTGAGAATTGTCGATTTACTGTGGCGGGCCAGTGTGTTTTCGGTTGCCCATCTCGACGCGTCGACAGTGTCGCCTATTGTCGTATTAACCACTGGCCTGTGGGCTGCAAGGGTGTCTGAAACCAGGTCGGGGATATCGGTAAACCTGATTTCTCTTTGCAAGAATAGCGATACAGCCGCCTCGTCCGCTCCAGCCAGCACCGCAGGATATGTTCCGGATTTTTGACCGTACTCAAGTCCCAGTTCGAAACACGGGTAGAGCGTTCGATCCATCGCCTCGAATGTCAGTGAACCCATTGAGACGGCGTTCAGCCTGGGCAAATCGCTGTTTGCCTGGCGTTCCGGGTAGAACATCGCGTACTGGATAACCTGTCCCATGTTGGTGGGGCCAAGCTGCGCCTTGAGCGACCCATCGGCAAACTCAACCATCGAGTGAACAATACTCTGTCGATGTATCGTGACATCGATTCGATCGAATGGAATATCGAACAGCCACCTTGACTCGATCACCTCGAAGGCCTTGTTCATCAAGGTCGCCGAATCGATCGTAATCTTGTCGCCCATGTCCCATGTGGGATGCTTGAGTGCTTCTTCTGGTGTTACGTCCCTCAGAGATCCCCAGGTCCTGTCCCGAAATGCTCCGCCGGATGCGGTGATGATCAGTCTTGAAGGTTTACTCACTTCGCCTTCGAGACATTGCCATATTGCAGATGGCTCACTATCCACCGTGAGAATGGTTGCGCCGTGCGCCTCAGCGGCCGCCAGAAGCAACGGCCCGGCCATAACGATGACTTCCTTATTGGCCAGGGCAACGGTCTTGCCTGCATTTAGCGCAGCGAGGGTCGGCAACATGCCAGCACAACCGACGGTTCCTGCGACCACAAGGTCGACTTCGGGCAGTGCGACAATGTCCTCGAAAGGTGCCTGCTTTGCGCCTCCGTATCCTGCTTCGATCTCGCCCATGGTGCTGATGAAGACAGGTTTGAATTCGTCGATCTGTCGTTTAAACAGGGGCGTATTAAACCCGTTGCCAAGACCGACAACTTCGAAGCGACCCGGGAACGCACGCACAATGTCGAGGGTTTGGCGTCCGATGGACCCCGTCGACCCCAGAACAACTATTTTTTTCACTATGTCATCCATACTGCAGCCCAGTATACGATGGCAATGTTGGGAATCACGCTGTCCAGGCGATCAAGAACGCCACCATGTCCGGGGATGAGGGTGCCGCTGTCCTTCACACTGGCGCGACGCTTGATCCACGATTCGTAGAGATCTCCGGCTGTTGCGGTCACACCGAGCACGGCGCCCAGGATTCCGGCGACAAACGTTGAAAACTCGATATCCAGTACCGTGTCGAGGGCTATAGCCACGACCACACCCCCGACGAGACCGCCCACGGCTCCTTCCCACGATTTCTTCGGGCTGATTCTCGGGGCCATTCGCCTCCGTCCAATCGACAACCCGACGAAAAGTGCCGCGGAGTCGATCGCAAACGTCGTGACAATTGCCAACAGGATCAACTCCTGTCCGTCCTCAAGTTCAATTAGTGCGGGAGCATGAGCCAGGGCAGACCCGACGTATGCCGCAAACAGCCAGAACACCCAGCTGCGGGTCGCTCGATCCTGTTTTGAACGTGCGAGTGTCGAGATCGCCCGGAGTAGTAACACCAGAGTAAAAACAATCGCAATGACGATGGGAAACTGGTCACCGCTCAACCGACCTGTCGCTACCATCCACGCACTGATTGCTGCCAGTAGAGCTGGTCCCGCCGTCAGTGAAGCGATCCTGACTTTACTCGGACCGCGTTCGGCGCTGCCCGGGACACGCATCATCTGAGCCAGTTCCGTACCGCCAATTACTCCTGCAATGACCGCCAGAACGGCCACTCCGGCCAAACCGAGCCATATGGCGAATAGAACGACTGGAATGCCGACGCTGGCGCTGACTATGCGTGTACGCAACTGGTGGTCCCGCCAAAATGCCGAATGTCACCGGCGTCGAATAAGGTCGGCTAAATTCGCTTGCCGAACCGGCGATTTCGATCTTTGAATGCACTGAAAGCACGGTCGATATGCTCGCCGTGGAAGTCCGGCCACCATGTTTCAGAGGAGTAGAACTCGGCATATGCGGTCTGCCACAGCAAGAAATTGCTTATCCGGAAATCGCCGCCAGTTCGAATCAACAGATCGACATCCGGCATTCCGGACGTGTAGAGGTATTCGTTGAACTTCTGTTCGTCCACCTCGTTCGCAGCAACTCCGTCTTCTACCATACGTCTGGCAGCCTGTGCGATCTCGGCCCGACCACCATAGTCGAACGCGATCCCGAGCGTCAGTCCGACATTGTCCTTGGTCAACCGCACCGCTTGCTCAAGCTGGTCGCGCAGCTCCGGTGAAAGTCGATCAACACGACCGAGGTGCCTGATACGGACTCCACTCTGATGAAGCTCTCTCGTCTCGTGGGCGATTACGGCAATTGCAAGTCCAAGAATCCCGTTTACCTCGGACTCCGGGCGGTTCCAGTTCTCCGTCGAAAAAGCGTAGAGGGTCAAAAATCTGACACCTCGATTGGAAAAATCGGCAACGACACGCCTGATGTTTTCATAACCGGCGTGGTGGCCGTCAGAAATATCGAGACCGCGTGTCTCGGCCCAACGGCCGTTGCCATCCATGATGATCGCAACATGGCGTGGCACACCCCGCTCGAGGCTTTCGGTACGGTCGGTTGCGTGAGGATTGGCAGTCATGGGGCAGAGTGAATTGAGCAATACAGGCTAGACCTGCATTACCTCTTCCTCTTTTTTCGAGGTTTCCGCATCGATCGCAACAGTCGAATCGTCCGTCAGCTTCTGCAGTTCTTTGTGAGCCCGCTGGCAATCGTCCCGGGGTGCGTCGCCTTCTTTCTCGATCGTACGAATCATGTCCTGGGCGTCCCTTCGGACGTTGCGAACCGAAATTTTGGCTTCTTCACCCCTGGTCTTGATCATCTTGACGATGTCCCGGCGACGTTGTTCGGTCAGGGGTGGCAGGTCAAGTCTGATGATCGCGCCGTCGATATTTGGAGCGATACTGAGGTCAGAATTTTGAATGGCCTTTGAAATGGGTTGAACAGCGTTCTTGTCCCAGGGTTGAATGACAAGCATACGGGCGTCCCCGACGCTGATCTGGGCAAGCTGGTCCAGAGGCATTTCGGTTCCAAAATAGTCGACTTTGATGTTCTCTACAATTCCGGTCGAAGCACGCCCCGTCCTGACCCCGATCATGTCGCGCCTTAGTGCGTCGACTGAAGATGTCATCCGTTGCTTGGCATCGGTAAGAGTTTCATCCAGCATGACCTGTTCCCCTCAACTGCGCTGGCGGGTGCATGCATCAACCAGCTCGTAGTCACAAAAAATACAACCGAACGCGTTTTATCGCCATACGGTACCAACCGCTAATGCACTAATCTTCCGCCCCTTCCTCGATGATTAGCGTTCCTACGTGGTCTCCTGAAAGGATCGACTTCAGGTTTCCCGGCTTGAAAATATCGAACACGACGATCGGGAGCGAGTTGTCCATGCATAACGAGAGAGCGGTGCTGTCGAGCGCCTGGAGTCTTTGCGACAACGCCTCGTGATGTGTAAGGCGGTCGTATTTTTTCGCGGCTGTGTTGGTCTGGGGATCGGAATCGTATAGACCATCGACCCCGTTCTTGGCCATGATCAATACATCCGCTCCAATTTCCAGTGCCCGCAGCGCGGCCGGGGTATCGGTTGTCATGTAGGGAACGCCTGCACCGCCGGCGAAAATCACGACGCGGCCCTTCTCGAGATGACGTATCGCCCGTCGCCGAATGTACGGTTCAGCCACCGATGGCATCGATATTGCAGATTGGGTGCGGACCGTTACGTCGATTCTTTCGAGCGCGTCCTGCAATGCAAGTGCATTCATTATCGTCGCGAGCATCCCGGCAAAATCTGCGGTGGAGCGATCCATGCCACGTTTTTCGTGATCGGCGCCGCGCCACATGTTGCCGCCGCCGACAACGACGCCAACTTCCACATCCATATCAACGATGCTTTTTATCTCAGATGACAGGTACTGCAGCGTTGGAGCGTCTATACCAAACTCGCGTTTGCCTTTAAATGAGTCACCCGACATTTTCAGCACCACTCTCGAATATGTCGGTTCCGCCATCGGTAGCTGTCTCCTACAAAAAAGCCCGGCGGTTTGGCCGGGCTTCCTGTTGACTCAATTATCCGCTAAGTTCGAAACGGGAGAATCTTCTGATCCGAATATTCTCACCGAGTTTGCCGATCGACTCTTTTACAAGCTCAGAGATTTTCATACTCGAGTCACGTATGTACTCTTGCTCGAGCAAAAGATCCTGATCCTCGACATCCCCTGCATCTTCAGGCAACGTGTCGCGACCCACGTACAGGGGATTCATTGCAGCTATCTGCATCGCCAGGTTACGACCCAACGAGCTGAATTCGTCGGTGCGAGCAACGAAATCTGTTTCACAGTTCAATTCGACCAGGGCGCCCACTCGTCCACCTGTGTGGATGTACGAAACAACCAGACCCTCTGAGGTCGCTCGATCAGATTTCCTGGCTGCAGAGGCCAGGCCCTTTTCACTCAGAATCGCTTCGGCCTTAACCATGTTGCCATTCGACTCCTCAAGCGCCCGCTTGGAGTCCATGATCCCGGCGCCGGTCTTGTCCCGAAGCTCTTTTACTTGTGCGGCCGTTACTGGCACTTATTTACCCTCGCTAAACGGTTACCGAGCCCGGCATTTCTCGCCGATTTCAGCAACCGCTGTGAATTTTCTTTCGGACGGACGAAGTCTGTTAACGATCCCTAAGATTCGCTTTTTTCTTCGTCAGCCTTTACGTCGTCAGTTGTTTCCTGAGATGCTGGCTCAGCTACTGCTTTAGCTTTTGGCTCGGATTTAGCTTTAGGTTCGGGCCTGGCTTTCGGTTCGGCCTTCGCCTTTGGAGCAGCTTTTTTTGTGGCAGCCTTCGCCTTAGGAGCAGCTTTCGCTTTCGGGGCTTTTTCAGAAGCAGCTTCTGGAGCTGTCGACGCAGGTGATTCTTCGGTCTTTACCTCGGATACTGCAACCGAACTTGCATCCGCTGTGGTTTCCTCGGGACTGGACTCTGATGCGGCGACCGCGGCGGCTGCAGCCTTTGCTGCTTTCGCCGCTGCGGCAGCGGCAGCTCTTTTCGAGTCGGCCTCGGCTTTTTCTTTCGCTACCTGAGCAGCCCTTACCGCCGCTTTTTCCTGGGCAGCAGCTCGAGCGACGGCCTCCTGAGCCTCAAGCTCAGCTTCAGCCGCCATGCGCTCTTCTCGCGCTCTCTTCGCATGCTCCGTGCCTGAAGCGATCGCTTCTGCAATATGCTGAGCGATCAGCGTAATTGAACGGACCGAGTCATCATTTCCGGGAATCGCATAGTCGACCTTGGTCGGATCACAGTTCGTGTCGACGATGGCAACGATAGGGATTCCAAGTCGCTTGGCTTCAGCTACTGCGATTTCTTCTTTATCAATATCGACGATGAACAGCACCTGCGGCAGCTTCTGCATTTCCTTGATGCCGCCAAAAAACTTGTTCAATCGCTCAACTTCCGTAGCGAGCATCAGTGACTCACGCTTGGTCTGAGCAATCACTGTGTTCTTGGCAAACGCGTCTTCGAGGTAAACCAGTCGTTCGATTCGAGCTTGAATGGTCTGGAAGTTCGTCATCATGCCACCCAGCCAACGCTGGTTGATGTACATCGCGCCGACCTTCTCGGCTGCCTCCTTGACCGCTGCTTGAGCCTGGGCCTTGGTCCCGACCATCAAACATTCGCCGCCTTCACCAATGATTTTCTCGATGAACGCCTTGGCAGAGTTCAACGCAACTATCGTTTTCGAAAGGTCGATGATGTGTGCACGCGAACGCTTTCCGAAGATATATTTTTCCATCTTCGGGTTCCATCGCTTTGAAGGGTGCCCAAAATGCACGCCAGCGACGAATAACGAACGCAGGTCGAGAGGCGCCAGAGTCTCCTGCTGATCCCCTATTGAAGGGGCAATCCCGGGGTTCTCTGTAGTCGTCAATTACTAGCCTCTACTTCCGGTCCAACAACTTCAGGACCGGCCTAAAAACAAATATTTCATCGCACACAAATAGACGCGGGGCCTGCCCGCGCCGGTAAACATGCGACGAATCGATGTTCAGTCTAACACAGCTCGAACTGCAATCCAGAGTGGAAAATGCTGCCCACCGCCTGGCGCCGCGTCAAAACGCATCCAACGGTGACAACCACCCTCGTTGGGCCGCGAGAGCGGCCGCATGCGCCCTGTTGTGAGTGTGCGTTCTGTCCAGAATCCGGACCACGTAATTCTTGATTGTTTGTTCGCTCAGCTTCATCGCCTCGCCAATATCCTTACTCGACTCACCGCGAGCGATGTGTTCGAGAATTTTGACATCACGAGGATTTAGCGGGTTGGACGTCGATGAATTAGGTGTGCGGCGCTCACGACGTTTTGCAAGATCGGCCAGGATCGCCTTCGACCCCGTCTCGTTGCTCGCGAGTTTGCGAAGGAGCGGGCTTCCCTTCGACATTACGAGATCGGAAATTGTCTGTTCCAACACCTCGTCATCCTCCGACTCGGCGACAAATGCCCAGGCTCCCGCTTTCGCAGCTTCCATCAGGGCCAGTTCAGTCGCAATTTCACCAAGAAATAGCAGTTTCGGAGGCCGCTGCTCGTTCAGCTCGCGTTGCTGGTCAGGATGGGGAACACAGTCGACGATTCGAACATCGGATTCGGCCGCATAACCGATACTACCCGTCACAACGGAAAATCTGGCGTTCCTGCCCAACAGGCCAAGCACCGACCGCTCCAACTGGGAGTCAAGAATCGCCAGGTGAACGGTTATTCGCCGTGCGACTCGGGCAGAGCCGTCGTGGCTGAGTGGGATCAGGAGTGGTTGGGTATTACCGTGCTTGAGAGCCAAGAATGCGTGCTCTCTTCATTTTCGAAAGGGAGGTGTGGCTGGCAGAAAAATTGCGCAAACCACGACATCATAATTGTCGTATAAAACATCAACCAACCCGTGCGGTTTGCATGCGCGTCAACGCATTCGACCAGCCTATCGTGGATCGAACTGCGCCGGTGAGCATCGGATTAGTGATCACTGACACCAAACCGGCTGGCAATGTTCCCCAGCACTCTGGGAAACTAAACATCACGGATAAATCGCCCCACGGTCGATGAAAGTTGTATCTGACTAAATAATGACGACGTCCAGCGCGGGTTTCACCAGCCAGGAAATCGGTTTCAATGCCAGGAATCTACCGCTGCCAGCTGCCGTAGCAGCCCTGGTGGCCGGGATCGCTCTCGTCGCGGGCCTGATTGCCGGACCTGGAGCGAATGGGTTTATTGGCGGTGCACTGAGCTATTCCGCGGATTCTGCCGGTTTCGTCAGCAACATCGGTTCGTTTCTTCCGCTCGGCTTCGCTTTCGCCGCAGGGATGGTCGCGACCGTCAATCCCTGTGGTTTCGTAATGTTGCCTGCCTTCCTGACTATGTACCTGACCGATCAACAGGGGGACCCAACTTCTCAGGCTTCCCGCGGTACGGTCAACATCGCCCGTTCTCTTATCAAGGCGCTTTATGTCAGTGCAGCTCTCGGTGCCGGGTTCGTCCTGCTCTTCGGTGGGGTGGGACTTGCAATTTCTTCGGGCGCCCGGTCGTTCATAACGATATTCCCCTGGGTTGGTTTCTTACTTGGTTTCGTGATGGCCGGGCTCGGTGCTTACCTGTTCGCAGGCGGCAAGCTCTACAACAACCGGGCACAGTCGGCCGCCTCGCGAATCGGCACGGCAAGCGACACGAGCGTGAAAGGGTACTTCCTGTTCGGAATCTCGTACGCCGTTGCTTCGCTCAGCTGCACACTTCCAATATTTCTCGGATTAATCAGCAGCTCTTTGGCTACTGGCGGAGTTCTGCAGGCGACCGAGCAATTTCTTGCCTACGCAATGGGGATGACCTTCGTAATTACGCTTCTGACAATAGGTATCGCTGTATTCAGAGGTGCAATGGTGAACCAGATACGACGAGTGATGCCGTACGTTCACCCGATCTCGGCCGGGGTGCTGATCGTCGTCGGCGGGGACCTGATCTTCTTCTGGCTCCCAGAAGGTGAAGTCGCCAGGAACTTTGGCATCGGGTAGGTAACACAGCAACTTTTTCCGGACCCTCAGTCGCAGCGGGTCTAAGAACCTCTTGGCGCTTTCGTTAAGGTTGCCATCTCGGCCGGGCATTGGGCTTCGCTATTGAATTTCAACTGCCAGCTCCTGTCAGCGTGCCAACGAATCGTGTCGACGGAAGCGCCGAGACCGCATTTTTACTCGGCGTACTAGATCCCGTTTCTGCTTGCGGGCGTGAGAGAAAAACTTGCCTCAGCTACATCCGTAGTACGATGCTCACACAACTCAGCAGTCCCAGCGACAAGTAGTGTCCACGTACGTGGTGTACGAAGCGTCCCCGTACTGACCGGGAAACAAGACC
>JAQBVG010000173.1 GCA_027623655.1 Chloroflexota bacterium | reverse complement strand
ATCGTTGACCATGAGTTTGCCGCCTTTCGGTGGTGTTGGAAACCCCTCGTACCATGTTGTGGAGCTGCGGGGGGTTTCTCGCGTCAAAGGGCAGTCGTCAGGGCGACAGCCAATAGCGGTGGAACGAATTACTCGGCGTCGCCAGGGGGTGGAGTGGAGTAGCGCTCCGCTTTGGCTTCTTCCCGCAACATTTCGAGGTAGGCCGTAAGTCCGGCTCTCGGAATAAGTCGGCGTTCCCCAATTTTCACGCTTTCGCACCGACCGTTGAGCACCTCTGTGTAGAACTTCGAGCGGCCAAGACCGAGAAGGCGTGCGCCCTCTTCAACGCTCACCGCGAGCGGCTCGTCATTGTCGTCATCGTTGATTGCCTGGTTGGCCGTGTCCTGATCGCTCATACCCGCACATCCAGGAGATTCGCGAGACGCGTCAGGCGCCCCTGTCCGCAGCCCGCAAAGCACTTCCAGCCGCGGGTAGGATGAAGTGACAGGCTGGGCTGGCGGTCGTCATGAAGAGGGCATAGTGCGAGTACCTGCTCCCCGCTGAAACGTGGTTGTTTGCCGAGAGCCTCAAGCCGGTCAACCAGCGCATCGAAAACCAGTCGCAACCAGTTCGGGGCGGTGCGGGAGTCTGTACTCCGTGGCGACCTCCTGCCGCCTGTCTGGGCCAGGGGCTTGCACGTAAGTGCGCCAGGAATCTCTCGCCATTCGGCAGGTTCGAGATCTCGCAGAACTGTGTAGACCTGTCCCCCATAAACGGACGGTGGGAGCACGATGCAACCACCGTCATTGCGGACGTCGATCTGGCACTTCTTCGGCTGGCCATCGTGGAAACAATCACATTCGTCACCGGCGACAAGCAGACCGGCCTCTGTGTTGAGTGACGGGATATAGCAGTACAGGCAGTGCCAGCCGTGTGGCGTCTTGTGGACACGCGCGCGCGGGAGCGAGATTCCTTTTGCCTTTAGGAGCGTCGGGGCATGGATTCCATCAAGGTCGATGACGGTGAGATCAGAGATCTTGCCAGTGATCGCACCAACGTTCGCTCCCGGACGTTCTTGCCAGAGAGAAGTCAGGTCTGCATTCGTCAACGGCTTACGCTGAAAATCGGTCCATGAAGATAGCCAGGGTCGCTTCGAGTCGGTACGAAATGGGACGATGCTCCAACCAAGCTTTGCGTAAGTAAGTGCCGATTGCAGCGTTTTGGGAGGAGTCATACCTACTCCGCAACCTTCCTGCGTTCAAACTCCTCGCAGAGGATCACGAACCGGTTGCCAACCTTTACGGCCGGAATGTCACCCCGGCGAATGCCCTGGTAGACGGCGAACTCGCCGAGTCCGTACAAGCGGGCGAACTCGCGTGGGCGCATACCTTTCTTTTTCTCTGCCTGAGTAGTTCGTTCCGGGTCGCTCATACCCGTCCTCCTGTCCTCGTCATGGGTCGTGTGCGTCAGGGCCACATCGTTGCAGATGGCGATGTATCCGTATAGACTGGCATTTTATTGGGCTGTACCGCTCTGATTTGTGATAGCTACATGGCAAAGATAACTGGCAACCTGGCAGACGATATGAAACAGTCGGCGCGGGATATGGTCCGTCTCCTCGCTACCGGGACGGATCTGGGCCGCGGCAAGGTC
This sequence comes from Chloroflexota bacterium, assembly GCA_027623655.1. Taxonomy (GTDB): domain Bacteria; phylum Chloroflexota; class Dehalococcoidia; order Lucifugimonadales; family Lucifugimonadaceae; genus Lucifugimonas. Next base: position 2,195 of record JAQBVG010000173.1, on the reverse strand, counting down.
TATGCCCAGTTGATCACCAAGTTCGGACCTGAAATCGGAGAGGTTGTGAAGCCTCGTACCGTCGGTTACTGGTTGAGCGAGAGCCGGAAGCAGTCGAAAGTAAGGGAGTTCCGGTTCGAGGATTGGGTGCAGTGGAAGACTGAACTGAAACGTGAGCCGCGCGCCAGTTTCCTGTTAACGCTCTATCGGTGCTCGCGGGTACTGCTACAAGGGCGCGCTGAGCCGAATCTCAGAGTCCATGAAGCAGAGTGGGCAGGGAGACTCGAATACGACTTGCAATCGTTGAAAGACCCGATCACACAGTGGGCGATCATCCGCGAATACGCCCACCGGGAAGCTATGGCTTATGAACGGACGTTGAACTACTACACCTATGATCTCGACGACATGTTGGTATACAAACCCTGGACGCAAGACGACAAGGGCCGTTATCGGAAGGCGATAGATGCTGGTATCGCCACCCCTCCCCTTATGCTGACTTTGGTCATAGAACCAGATAGGGCCGACCAATTCGACTGGTGGTTGGCAGGCCGAGTCCATGCGAACTTGAACCTTCCCTATCACTTCGTTGAACACGACTCACCCGATCATTACTCAGATGGCGTGTTCAATGGTGTTGATCCTTTTATGACCACGGATTGGAGGGACGTTCTGGAGGAATACGCACGGTTGAGCAAAATACAGACAAACCACATCCGGTGATTCAAAACTCGCGGGTATCCCGTTCGAAACGCTTTGCGGATATGAAGGTGTTTCGGACGCCGAACATTTCCCTGCTGCAAGGAGCGGTGATTTCGCACTGCCAGACTGCATAACCACGTTCACATCAAAGAGATCGGAGCAACAAGATGCCAAGTAAACGACGGAGCCACGGCGAAGGAAGCATTACCCCACGCGGTGCTGGTAAATGGCGACTTCGCTACGATGGACCGCCCGGCACAAATGGCAGCCGAAGGCAGGTATCGGAAACAGTTCGCGGAACCAAGGTTGAGGCATCGCGGGTACTGCGAGAAAGGATCCGAGCCCTTGAGACCGGAACTTATGTCAAGTCGGCAAAACTGACTACTGCCGACTATCTCCAACAGTGGCAGAAACGGCACGGGCCGAACATCGCCCCGCGAACCGCAGAGGGCTATGCGAGCATGACCCGCAACTATCTGCTTCCTGCTATAGGCCGCATACCGCTCCAAGCTTTGGAATCTGCTCATTTGGACAACATGTATGACGAAATGAGAGATCGGGGCCTCAGCTCAGCGACCGTCGCTCATACGCACCGGACCTTGCGGAAAGCATTAAATGACGCAATTCGGATAAAGCCGAGGTTGATTGAAAGCAATCCTTGCCACGCGGTTGCAACGCCGAGTCAGAAAAGAAAGGAGAAACCAGTATGGACTCTCCTCGAGATCCAATATTTCATGGACTTAGTCGAGGGACACGAATTCGAGACATTATTCAAAATCGCCTTGATGACCGGACTACGACGGAGTGAACTTGCCGGGCTGATGTGGTCTGATATCGATCTGAAGACTGGCGCGATGACGATCTCCCGAAATCTTCAGCGAATCAGCGGCCAGGGCCTGGCAATTGGTGGCACGAAAAATGGCCGCACTCGTCCAGTTAAGCTTGGGCTTCAGGCCATCCGACATTTGAAAACTGTTCGAGCGACTCAACTAGAGCACCAGCTAAAAGCTGGCACAGCGTGGAACGCAACCGGTTTTGTCTTTACAGATCAGGTGGGACAGCCGTACGACAGTGGCAGGTTCACAAAAGAATTTAAGCGAGTAATCCGCAAAAGCGATTTGGATAGCGGATTGACATTACATAGCACGCGTCGCGCACACGTTAGCCTACTTGCAAGCCGGGGCGTTCATATCAAAACAATAAGTGAACGGATCGGTCACGCATCCAGCGCGTTCACGATGGACATATATCAGGATGTTCTGCCCGACATGCAGGATCAGGCAGCCAGCGCTATAGATGAGGCTCTCGGCGGTTGAGTAAGTCACAAACGTGACACAAACGCATTGCCACGAAGTAGCATCCTTCGTGACAGATTCGTTGCCCCACAAAGCAATTCTGTAGTCGGATCGCGCCAATTCCCACCGATCCGAGGTGATTAACCCTTAACTGTTAATCAGCGGGCCACAGGTTCGAATCCTGTCTCGGGAGCCAATGTTTTCGTTGGAATTTTGAAC
>JAQBVG010000172.1 GCA_027623655.1 Chloroflexota bacterium | reverse complement strand
ACTGCGGAATCTGAGGTGGCTCACCCAACGCGGGATCGGGCGGGATGAGATCGTCGAAATACTCTCGGACCTCCTTCTCGGCCGTGCCTTGGTTTCCCTTCAGGGAGAGCACGTAGTGCGCATCGGCCTCGATGATCTCGCGGGCGATCTTCTTCTGACAGCCCATCGCATCAATGGTGACGATGCATCCGGCCAAGTCCAGGACTCTCAGCAGCTTGGGGATGGCGGTGATTTCGTTGCTCTTTTCGTGGACCTTGACCTGACCGAGCGTGAGTCCGCTCTCTGAAGCCCACGCACTGACGATGTAGGGGATTCCCTTATCTTTCCCGTACGCCCTTCGCAGGGCTTTACCGTCGAAGGCCACGATCTCTCCGCCCAGGGCGGTGCGAAGCGACTGGGTCCATCGCAGGAAGCACTTGGAGAACTCCTTGGGGTCGATTGCGCGAAAGACCCGATTGAAGGTGTCGTGGGAGGGGATCCCACCGGGCAGCTTCAGGAAGCGTCGCAACCAGGAGTACTGGGCCTTCCCGAACGTCTCCATATCGTTGAAGCCCTCGCCGCCGCAGATGACCGAACAGATGCCGATCACGAGGACATCGATGAGCAGATGATCCCGAGTCCGATCCACTCGTGGATCTTGCATCTGCGCGAAGCACTCCACCAGACCTACGTTCTGCGCGTCTTGCTGCTTCGATCGGCTCATTGTGTTCTCCTTTCGGTTGACGAAGATATAGTTATCTATAGCATTACGGCACCATGAAAAACACGACAAAAGCTCGACGGCTATTGGAGAAGATGGGAGAGATCCAGAGGATGGAGCGCGGTAAAATCTGCCAGATGCGCGGTCGAGAACACTTCAACCACCAAACATGGCAAGCAGGTCGCAACGTCGTGCGATATGTTCCCTGCGATCAAGTCGCCGAACTGCAGAAAGCCATCGACGGATACCGAGAGTTCTCCCAACTCGCCGAGAAATACGTCGACGAAATCGTCAAACTCACCCGAACGGAGCGCGCACGAAAGCCGAAGCACCCCACCAAAGCACAAAAACGAACCAACACGGCCGATTAAGATGCGTCTGCCCTGTGCATAATGCTTCCGTGCGGTAGATCGCGCACATCGACGCCAGGGTTCGGATTGACACAGTTCCATGAATCCGCTACATGACGCAGACGCTGAAGATAAGCGCGCTCATAACCGAACAGACCCTTATCGCATGCACATTGACAAGCAAAGCGTCCTGGCCGTCGTTCCTGCCCGCGGCGGGTCGAAAGGTATCCCGCAGAAAAATCTAGCCTGCGTGGCCCATGTACCGCTTGTCGTACGCTCTATTCAGGCCGCCCAAGCGTCCGCACTGGTGGATCGCATTGTCGTGTCAACCGACGACCCAGGAATTGAGAAGATCAGCCGCGAGGCTGGCGCCGAGATCGTCCTGCGCCCACAAGAAATAAGCGGGGATACGGCGACCTCGGAATCAGCCATCCTGCATTGCTTAGCGAAGCTTAGAGCGTCCGAAGGGTACGTCCCTGATATTATAGTCTTTCTCCAATGCACCTCACCATTCACTCTAGCTGAGGACATTGATGGGACGGTGAATGCTCTCAGAACTGAGGACGCAGGCTCCGCCTTGGCTGTCACGGATTTCCATTATTTTCTTTGGCGCAACACGAGAGAGTCCGGTGCCACCGGCGTTAATCATGACAAATCAGTCAGGCAGCTACGTCAGCATCGACAACCGGAGTACCTCGAAGCTGGGTCCGTCTACGCCATGAAAACCAACGCGTTTCTTCAAGAAAAGCATCGTTTCTGTGGCCGGACAGCACTCTATGTTATGCCCAGTGAAAGGGTCTTGGAGATCGACGAACCGCCCGACCTCTTGCTGGCGCGAGCCGTCGCAGAAGTTTGGAGCGAGCAAGATCGATTAGGCCGGCTGCCCTCGCCGATACAGGCCTTCGTCACTGATTTTGACGGTGTGGTGACCGATAATCGAGTGATCCTCTCCGAGAGTGGGGACGAAAGCGTGGTGTGCGATCGGGCTGATGGTCTAGGCCTCTCACAACTACGCGAAACCGGCCTTCCCATACTCGTGTTATCCTCTGAAAAAAACGCCGTCGTCGAGGAGCGCAGCCGTAAACTGGGGTTGGAATGCATATCGGCATGTGAGAATAAACTTGCGGCATTGCATCAATGGGCAGCAGGGAAGCACATTGATCTCGCGCATGTTGTCTACGTCGGCAATGACATAAACGACCTCGCGTGCATGACCGCCGTTGGATGCGCCGTGGCCGTAAATGATGCGTACCCGCAAGTCAAAGCGGTGGCCGATTGGGTCCTGCACCGGCGCGGCGGGCACGGAGCGTTGCGGGAAATCATCGATCACGTGCTGGAGACGAATAGGAGTTGTTCGAATGGGTAAGTCGGTACAGATAGGTGAGCACGTGGTTGGACCGGGGCATCCCTGCTACATCGTTGCAGAGATCGGCATCAACCATAACGGAGACTTGGCCGTTGCGCGTCAATTGATCGATGCTGCCGCTTCGACAGGATGCGACGCAGTCAAGTTCCAGAAGCGGACACCGGAGCTCTGCGTCCCTCCTGAGCAGCGCGACGTCATGCGCGAGACACCATGGGGCGCGATGACCTACCTGGAATACCGACATCGTGTTGAGTTTGGGGAGTCCGACTATCGGTCCATCGCCGCATACTGTTCCGAAAAGAATATCGACTGGTTCGCATCGTGCTGGGATATGCCTTCCATTGATTTCATGGAAGCGTTCGACCCGCCCTGTTACAAGGTGGCATCTGCATCACTAACCGACGACGCCTTGCTCGAGCAGCTTACGGCCACGAGTCGGCCGATCATTCTATCGACGGGCATGTCGACGTTAGACGAAATCAGGCATGCTGTCGCCTTACTCCCCATGGACAGACTTCTCTTGACACATGCCACTAGCGCCTATCCTTGCCGCCCTGAAGACACGAACCTCAATATGATACAGACACTTGAATCCATGTACCCCTGTCCGATCGGGTATTCGGGCCACGAAATCGGATTGCAGATTACGCTCGCGGCAGTAGCCCTGGGTGCCTGCCTGGTCGAACGGCACATCACCCTCGACCGAGCCATGTGGGGCAGCGACCAGTCCGCGAGTGTCGAGCCCCAGGGCTGGGTTAGACTTGTGCGCGATATCCGCATCGTCGAGAAAGCCTTAGGCGACGGCATCAAGACGGTGTACGAGGCCGAACAGGCCAGCCGCAAGAAACTGCGCGGTTGATGGATACCTGCGGTCGTGGCGGCCCGGACGTCGTAGTCACCCGGATTGCTTAGAGGCACCCCCCTCGCGTTTGACTCGCGCCACCAGCAGCAGACCGAGCAGGATCAGTAATCTCGTGCCGGCCAAAGCCGCAACAATCAACTCAAGGGTCAACATGTGGCGAGTCATGTAAATGAGCACACACGTGAGGAGCGACGGCACGGCCAAGAGCCAGAGCACCCGATAGCGGTGCCGGGCCAGTTCCACGTTAATGATGACCTGTATAATGGCGTCGGCGCCCATGGCTAGCGCGTAAGGCCACACTAGGTGAGCATAAGAAGCAAACTCCGGCTTCCAAAGCGTCAGAATCGGCTTGGCACCGACATAGAAGCCAGCCACGCAGACGGTCATGATGACCAAACTGATACCTACGGCGTCACGATACAGCCCCTTCAGTTCTCCACCGCGGGCATGCTCGGCGGAAGCATGAGGGTACACTACGAAAATGACCGGCCCGATTAACCAGATCGGTATCCTGCCGAGGGCGAGCACCGCCCCGTAACCGCCAGAATGCGACGTG
>JAQBVG010000171.1 GCA_027623655.1 Chloroflexota bacterium | reverse complement strand
CCTGCAGTCACACACGGTCCGAAACCGCAGTTCACTACTGGCCGTAGACCTCGACATCCGGGTTTGAGACCGAGATCGAAAACCAGAAAGCTCGGCGACTCGGTAGTGGTGCCAGCCTCGACCCCACGAGCTCACCGTAAGTCGCGACCCCGGCCATGTTCCACATCGAACCGGTCTGTAAGTCCCTGAACGAGTCTTCACGCAACTCGAACTCGAGCTTCCGACCCTCGATGACCGAAGAAAACACGGTCGCCACGGCCCCGTCCCCCCGAGAAAATACCACGATCGGTTCGCCATCTATCTCGTCGTTCAATGCTGCATCGCCGATGCGCTCTGGTGGATACGCCCGTTCATCGCCACCGATTTCAACGGCAACAACCACCTCGGCAGGACGAAGCGTGCCCTTCACCAGTTCACCGTTCACCGGGAACGCATAACGGTCGTCACCCTCATTCAGGAATCCTGCATAGGTCGAGAACGGATCTCGAACGTACTGTGAAGCGCGGGTATCCAGTCCCTGCTCACGAGAGAGAACCATCGTTGTCGGGTGCAGCTCGGTCCACAGGCTCCAGGACATGACGGACGATGGTAGCCGCACCAGTCGCTTACCCGTTCTGGTACCCACCACCGCTTCGCCAGCGGTCTGGAACCAGTACGACCCGGTCGAGTGGTCGAACATGACAAGATCCGAGTTGTAGAGCGCGCTGGTATTGCCGAAAACCATGACTTCACCGTCGAGACGCCGGTCGAATATGACTCCCGATCCACACAACGGGCAGTACGTAACGAGCAACGGCACAACGTCGATCTCATCGTTTACCAGCTCGTGGAAGTTCAGAAACTTGATCGGGTATGCGTACGCCTGACCACCTGTGCTGACGTAACCAAGAATCATGTCGTCATGCTCAAGCCAGTCTCCGCAGGTGACATCCTCGTAGTTAGCCACGTAGATCGGTTTGATGGCGTCGCGCAGTCGGTCGATCAACTCGTTGCTCGCGGCCGACAGTCTCTTCGAAGAACCGTCGAACGTATCGAACACGATGTCTTTCAGATCGACGGATGCGATTGATCTGTCGAGTGCTGGCGGTGGTGAAAACGTCGGCTGGGGAGCGATCGTCGGTTTCGGGATCTGTGTGACCGCCGCGGCTGGCGCTACCGGTGTCATGGTCGACGATGCAGTTCGACTTGTGGCAGGAATTTCGGGGCTGGCGTTTTCCGATTCCGACTGACACGCCGCCGCGACCGCAGCCACCACCGTCAGTACGACGGCCGTAGTCACAAATCGCCGGGAAAAGATTGCCATGCGGGTTTGATGCGATCTCAACAACACGCGATCTGAAACAAACGTAATTCCTCGCAACTACAGACATTAGTTCACGAATGAACATGTGCCAGATGTGGTGAAATCCCTGATCTCAGGGCCTGCGAAATAATCCCTACCCGGGGCGACGAAATCACCGTTTAGTGGCCGAAGCGGATGGACGCCAGTCAACAGCCCCCATGGTTGTCTATCTGGAACCTGCAGGGTCGGTGGCCCGTCCAGCGCTGATCGGCAGAACGATGGCGCATCAACCGCCCGGTCGTTCCGAGATGAAAACTGTTCCCTCCATCAGGATCGGGAAGAGGGTGCCACGGCCGAACAGGGGGCATTTCTGTTTTTTTCTTACGGCAAAACGTCTTTGAACAACCTGAGCATGTTGCCGCCAGCAATCTTCTCGATTTCGGCGGCAGTGAAACCTGCTCCAACCAGCGGATCCCACAAATTGGGCAACTCACCAGAGTCTTCAAGACCTTTTGCCCACTTGATATCGGTCTGATCCGTGTTTCGAAGATACGGCACGTCCCGCACGGGATCGCCGAGCACCCAGTCAGGTCCCAGGCCAACCACGTCGATGCCACCAACATCGACAACGTACCGAATTTGCTTCACGACATCGGCAATTTCGGCCTGAACCCCGTTTTCGCCCAGTACGAGCCTCGAGCAGAAGTGCATGCCGATTACACCGCCGTTCTCGGCCATCGCACGAATTTGCTCGTCCCACAGGTTTTGCTGCTTGTTCGCAATCGCTCGACCGCCAGAATGGGAGTTCAAGATTGGCCTCGAAGTGGTTTCCAGCGCGTCGAGGATCATCTGTGGAGCCGAATGTGAAACATCGACGATCATCCCGCGCTCGTTCATTCCTTCGACGGTTTGTCGACCAAACTCCGTGAGCCCCGGTTGATCGGGATCGCCTTCCTCCGACTGCGATGCGCCCAACCGGTTCGCCATTGCCCAGTTGAATTGCACGTGACGCAAACCGAGCTGGAACCATGCGTCGAGCAGACTCGGATCTGATCCCAGTATCTTGCCGCCCTCGTTGCCGGCGATAACGGCAAGCTCACCGGTATGCCTCGCTGTCTCAAGGTCGCCAAACTCGCGAACAACCCTCACCCGGTTCTCTGGCTCGGAAGCGACAGCATGTAAGTTTGTGAGCGCTCCCAGTCCCCGCTCTCGGAATCCATCGTAGCTGTGATAGGCAGCGTCGTACTCTTCCTGTGTTGGAGCATCGATCCAGGAATCGACCGTCAGATGCACGATCTTGCCTGAAACCCCACCTCCGAGGTCGCGGAGATAGTCCTCAGGACGCTGCATGTGATCGTGTGCGAGATAAACCGGAAAGTCGGGCAAGTTAATTCAGTCCTCAAGCTCCAGAAGGCTCACAAGTCCGTTGTGCCAGTTGTAACCATGCGGTCGACGGTCGGCGTTGATGGCCGGGTTCGACCAGTAGTACAGCACGAGCGAACGTGTTGGCGAGTGATAATCGTTAAGCGTATTGCCAAAGTAATCGGTAAGTCGACCAAGGTACTGACCTGCCTCGACAATGTCCCCTTCTTTGACCGCAGGATGCCAGACCCCCGACATGTCGGAGTTGATCTGCGACCTCCTCCCCTTCAGGACCTCCTGCTCGGGCCGGGCAGGTTCGCCTTCAAGCATACCGACCGTTTGCAGCGCAGCGATGTAGCCGTCGAAGTGGACGGCCGTATCCGCTTCGGTCGGCACGCCGTTCTTGCCGCACTCAACCCATACGTTCGCCATACCAACACTGGCGAAGGCCAGCGATAGCGGCGGTATAGATGCTTCGTCGTACCGTGGCTCGATGTACTTCACACTGAATCCGCGTGCGAGCGAAAGGGACTTTTCTCGCAGATCTTCCGGGCCCCACATCGGTACTGGGACCCACGAGTACAGCGCCTGCGCCATCTCTCCTGCGTGGGAGTCGATCAGGTAGTCCGAGTCCTTCACGACCTCGAACAGCGTATCGATCAACATGTCGCTGTAGGTCCCGCCAGGGCTGCCCGGTCGAATGAAATGGATTTCCTTTTGATCGATCGGGTTCAACTGCATGTAACGTTCCATGAAGGCCCGTGTCGATATGACAGGAACAACCAGCAACGTCCCAGACAACTCGGCAGGAGTTATCGCCGAAATCAATTTTTGAGCCGCAAGAATGCCCGAGTACTCACCGGCGTGCATGCCCGATATTACGGTGAATTGAGGCCCTGGTTTCGCCCCACGAATTCGTGCCACCGGAAGCTCGATGAGTTCGCCCGAGTGGTGAGTTCGTGTCACCAACCGTTGTTCAACACCGGGACTGTCTGACCATTCAAGTTGATCGAACGCAACCACTTCGGGGTTCATGGGTTTTCTTCACTTCAAACCGGCTAAACTTGCGCCGCCGACTCGGCCAGTGCCGTAAGACTACAGCCCTGGCCAGAGTTTATGCCTGCTGACGACAACGTAAAAACCAAATCTCAACACAGGTCCACTTGAAGATCAAAACAATCAGGGCTGTTCGCGTAAAACTGCCTGAATCTAAACAGTCCACGCCCTCGCGTCGCCC
>JAQBVG010000032.1 GCA_027623655.1 Chloroflexota bacterium | reverse complement strand
GCCAGTCGTTCAGCATGATGCTGTTTTCCTGGACGATCTTCCGTATGCGATCATCGTCCCAGCCGCGAATGCCCATCCAGCGAAGCAGCACTCGGACGTCGGGGGTGTTCGGATCGTCAGGGTAGTTCAACAACTCGGCCTTCAAATCCGGGGCAGTGCTGATGTAGTCCGGAACCGGGCAGCGGTCTTCAATCAGTTCACGCGCAGCTGCCATAACGCCGCCGTTGATACGCAGTATGCGCTCGAGCCAGGTGTCGAACTCCCAGGTGACGGCTAACGACCACAACTCATCAGTCTCACGGCCGCTCTTCATGCCCGGGAAGAACCCTTTAATTTTAGCGAGCAGACCGGGTCCCTTGCCGAAGTTCGGAGGGAAAGTTAGATCGCCTATAGTGTCGAGTGTGGCGGCGTAAGCGGCCGAGACAAAGTCGGCGTACATCGGCTTGAATTTGGCCTCGGGCAGTTCGACTGCGTACTGAAAGGCCGGGGTTGGCTTTTCGAAGTCCCAGGCAAGAAACGCGAATTCAAGTGACGACGCGACGGGAGGACTCGGCCGCCATACAAGTGCATCCAATAATTCTGTGTCTCGTGCCATCGAGTGTTCTCCTTCGATCAGAACTTGCGATGAAGAATAACTGATCGGGTGCGATACAGGCGCGAAAACAACTCTACAAAATCAGGGCATCGAGCTTTTAGAGCAGGAGTCAGGCAGCGCCTACAGGCTCATAGCCCCGTCGATGACGTGGACTTGTCCGGTCGTATAGGACGACTCACCTGATGCAAGATATACCGCCAGATGTGCGATTTCTTCTGGCTTGCCAACACGCCCCATCGGCTGACGCGAGATGTAGGCCGCGCGCGTTGCGACCGGGTCTTCAGTGTTGTTAATGCGATCCTGGAGCGAAGGTGTCTCGACAGTTGCCGGGGCAATTGCGTTCACCCGGATTCCGCTGGACAGGTAATCTTTCGCAACCGACTTGGTTATTCCGATCACGGCCGCTTTTGTCGCTGTGTAGGCCGCGCGATTGGGAACGCCCAGCAGATGCGAGGAGAGAGACGCCATGTTGATGATCGACCCGCCGCCATTCTCGATCATGGGTGGCAAATAGGCTCGCAGCATTCGAAACAGCGACTTCACATTCAGTTCGAATGAAAAATCCCACGATTCCTCAGTCGTATCGAGAATCGTACCCTCGGCCACGAACCCGGCACAGTTGAACAGAATATCCGGTGCTCCAGTCTCAGCGAGCAAATATGCGATCGATTCCGGGTCGGTGACATCACATCGCCTCGTAGTGATGTTCGCAACGGTGTCGAGATCGCTGAGCTTCTCCATGTTGATATCGGTGGCCCATACCATCGCGCCCTCCGCTGCGAAAGCACGGGCTGTGGCCTCACCAATTCCCTGCGCCGCAGCTGTCACAACGGCCATTTTCCCTGCGAGCCTGCCTGTCAAGTTCAAACTTCTCCAAAAAAAGGGGCGACCGCCCGGCCGCCCCGCAACCATCACTATTTACGCGTGCACCAGTGAACGACTTCTACGCTTTATCAGCGACTTGCCGATCTCTCGAAATACGATTCTGCGGCTCCTATGCCTTCGCCATCACATTCACGAGTTCCTGCACTGAACTGGCCGAGGCTTTTAGCGCCGCTGCCTCGCTCTTAGTCAACTCGACTTCGATGATGTCCTCGACTCCGCCTGCACCAAGTTTGACCGGCACACCGGCGTAAAGCCCGTTTATTCCGTACTCACCTTCCAGATACGCTGCGCAGGGAAGGATTTCTTTGCGATCAAGAAGGATTGCTTCGACCATCTGGGCCGCCGCCGCCGACGGTGCGTAGTAGGCGGACCCGGTCTTCAGCAGCTTGACGATTTCAGCACCTCCGTCTCGTGTACGCTGCACGATTTCTTCCAGCCGGGTGCTCTCGATAAGCTTCGACACCGGCACACCTCCGACCGTCGTGGAGCCGATCAGCGGGACCATGGTGTCGCCGTGACCGCCGAGAACAAACGCCGATACGTTCGTGACCGAAACACCGAGCTCCTGCGCGAGGAATGTTCGGAATCGAGCTGTGTCGAGAATTCCGGCCATGCCAACGACCCGCTCTTTCGGGAATCCGCTGATTTTGTACGCGTGCTGGACCATCGCATCGAGTGGGTTTGAAACGACGATGAGGACCGCTTTGGGAGATCGTTTTGCTACCTCTTTAGTAACCGAACCGACAATTTTCATGTTCGTCATCAGAAGGTCGTCTCGGCTCATACCGGGCCTGCGAGCGATTCCAGCAGTGATAACGACAACATCAGAATTGGCTGTTTCATCGTAGGTGTTTGAGCCGATTATCTGGGCATCCGTACCGATGACGGGACCCGAAGAAAGCATGTCGAGCGCCTTACCCTGGGGCATATCTTCGACAATGTCGACGAGTACGACGTCAGCGTAGCCTTTCTCGAATACCCGTTGAGCGGTCGTTGCACCGACGTTCCCGCCGCCAACTACTGTCACCTTGAATTTCATCTCGTATTCCTTCTCAGCCCGTTCCGTTCTGGCCGAACTTTTTATTGGCCCGACCAGGTTTGTGATTTACCGGTTCGATTCGATTCCCCTAGAAACAGTTCACAACATGAGCCCGACCGTGACCAGCAAACAACTACTGCCATTTGTGAGGTTTGCCTTTTTTGGGCAGTACCTTGCCTGTGTCTGGCCTGATTGCGTGGGTCACATTCGTTTTGGCGGCAGATTTGTCAGTAACGCGCTGCAATCCGTCGATGCCAGGGGCACCCATAGATTCCACGTGACCCATCGCTACGAAGAGAATATCTGCCGTCTCATCAGCGACTGCCCTGTCGCCTTCACGTTCGGATACTGCCCTGGCGAGTTCCGCTACTTCTTCGTCGAGGATGTTCGTTCTGCTGGCAACAATCTCGGTCGGACTCTGACGATCAAACTGCCCGGAGCCTACTTCGAATCGGTCGTGAAAGTCCCAGACCTCGCCTGCCATTCGCGTGATTGCATCGACAAATTGCTGTCGCCCGACCGTATTGGGCGCAAAGGCTCGATGCGTGCCGTCAGAAAAATCGATCGATTCGTTTTTGTGAGTAGACATTAAAGCGGAATATTCCCGTGTTTCTTGGGTGGGATTGAATCGACCTTAGATTCGAGCATTCGGAGTGCCTTCACAAGTTCAGGCCGTGTTTGCGCGGGATCGATAATGTTGTCGATATAGCCCCGGTTAGCCGCGACGTAAGGATTTGCAAAACGATCTCGATAGTCAGCGGTCAATTCCGCTCGCTTCGCCACGGGATCGTCGGCCTCCGCGATGTCGCGCCGGCTAATCACATTGACTGCACCCTCGGGTCCCATGACGGCAATCTCAGAGCCCGGCCAGGCGAGGTTCAAGTCGGACCGCAGCTCTTTCGAACTCATCACAATGTAGGCACCGCCGTAGGCCTTACGGAGAATGACAGCCATCTTTGGCACCGTCGCCTCGACGTAGGCGTACAGGAGTTTGGCCCCGTGCCGAATAATTCCGCCATACTCCTGATGGGTCCCCGGCATGAAGCCCGGGACATCGACAAATGTCACAAGTGGAATGTTGAACGCATCGCAAAACCGGACGAAGCGTGCCGCCTTATCTGACGCGTCTATGTCGAGCATGCCGGCCATCTGGTTGGCCTGATTGGCAACGACGCCTATCGAACGACCATCCAACCGTCCAAATCCAACCACCACGTTTGGCGCGAAGTTGTGGTGGACCGGCAAAAATTCGCCGTTGTCGACCACTTTCGTGATCACATCCATCACATCGTAAGGCTGGTTAGCCGCGTCAGGGACGACATTTCGTAGTTCGGTGTCGGAGCGGTCAGGAGAATCGGTAGACTCGATTGATGGAGCCGACTCTGCATTGTTCGACGGCAGGAACGATAGGAGGGCGCGCACGTGTGTGAAGCAGGCATCTTCCGACTCAGCGGTGAAATGGGCAACACCGCTTCGAGAAGCGTGCATCGCGGCACCTCCGAGGTCCTCGTGTGAAACCTCTTCGCCGGTGACGGATTTCACGACATCGGGGCCGGTGATGTACATCTGACCGATGCCTTCGACCATGTAGATGAAATCTGTCAGGGCAGGGGAGTAGACAGCTCCGCCAGCGGCAGGTCCCGCAATTATCGTGATTTGCGGAACCACTCCCGAAGCGAGCGTGTTGCGTTTGAAAATCTCGCCGTATCCGGCAAGCGAGTCGATGCCTTCCTGTATACGGGCGCCACCGGAATCATTGATGCCAATGATCGGTGCCCCGGTGCGCATGGCATGGTCCATCACCTTTGAAATCTTCAGGCCAGCAACCAGAGACAGCGATCCGCCAAGTACGGTGAAGTCCTGTGCGTATGCGAACACGATTCGACCGTTTATGGTGCCGTAACCGGTGACGACAGAGTCGCCCTCGAAGCGTTGTTTGTCGAGCCCAATGTCCGTTGACCTGTGTGAAACAAAGGTGTCGAGTTCGGTGAAACTGCCCTTGTCGAAAAGTGCCAGCATCCGCTCGTGAGCGGTCATTTTTCCGCGCTTGTGCTGTGACTCGATCCTCTCCTCGCCACCCCCGAGGTTCGCGATCTTGCGTCGGGCCACCAGTTGATCAAGCTTCGAAGTGGACCCAGATTCCACGGGGGCGTCGGGCTTGGATTCGGTAGCGATGAGATGCCTCGCAGACTCAGAATGGAAAAGACGTGCCCACGATAGTTCTGCTACGGAATTTTCGGTGCGAACTCGGAATTTACTCACGTGGCGCGCGGTGCCAGTAAATCCTAACTTAGGTCAAGATTGGCGGCAACCGTGTTACCGGGACGTTTTACGACGCCACCGGTCGGCGGAATCCGGGTTAACATTTAACCTCTGACCACCGTGCCCTCTGGTGGCCTCAGGATTCTCTGCTTCGCGGACCGCAGCGTTCCTCTTATAATTTGTCAATTCTTCACCCCGAGCCTCTTCCGGCGCTCCACATCGGCAAAAGTTTATTTTCCTGGGGCACCCGTACCTACATCATGGGCGTGGTGAATGTCACGCCGGACTCGTTTTCTGGCGACGGGGTGTTGCCTGATCCGGGGAATATCCAGGACGCGATCGATCAGGCCTTGAGGATGGAAGACGAGGGAGCCGACATTATCGATGTGGGCGGAGAATCGACCAGACCCCCAGGTGTGTACCCCGATGCGAAGCCAGTAACCACCGTCGCCGAAACCGCCCGGGTCGTCCCCGTTATCGCCGAACTCAAGAATCGTCTGTCTATCCCGATGTCCATTGATTCTCGCAAGGCTGTTGTTGCCGCTGCTGCTATTGAGGCCGGTGCCTCACTTGTCAACGACGTCTCGATGCTGGGCGATCCTGCAATGGCAGCTACGGTGGCAGATTACGATGTCGCAGTGGTCGTTAGTCACATCCGACAGGGCGGACACCGAGGTGGCGTGCTTGTCGATGTGCTGGGCGACCTTGAACTGGCGATCGATACGCTTTGTGAGTCGGGGCTGGAACGAGGCAAGATCCTGATTGATCCGGGAATCGGCTTCGCGAAGACGGCGCAACAGTCGATCGAACTGCTGAGAAGTATCGGGCGTCTGCGCTCCGAACTGGCGTCACCGGTACTCGTCGGGACATCTCGAAAGTCGTTCATCGGTGCCGTAACCGGCGAGCCTGTCAACAATCGAAAGCTCGGTAGTGCCGCAACTGTGGCCCTTGCCATCCAGGGTGGTGCCGATATCGTCAGAGTGCATGACGTGAAAGACATGGCGAGCGTGACGAAAATGAGCGATGCGATCGTGAGGGGCTGGAATGGCTGATGCATCCGAGGGCGGATTTGGAAGTGGATTCGTGACCGCATACATCGGCCTGGGCAGCAACCTGGGTGACAGAGCGGTAAACCTGCGGGGCGCGATCGAGCGTCTGTCCCGTGTCGGAGTGTTGGAAGCAGTCAGCTCCGTTTACGAGACGAAACCCTGGGGCGTCGCCGGGTACCAACCCCGTTATCTCAACCAAGTCGTTGCTGTGAAGACAAATCTTGATCCGCTCGACGTCGTTACCGAACTGCTTGGTATCGAGCATTCACTCGGTCGGACCAGAACGGAAAAAAACACCTCTCGCACGCTCGATCTCGACCTGCTGTTGTGGGGCGATTCGATCGTCGACGCCAGCGGTGTCTGTGTTCCACACAAGAGGCTGCACGAGCGGGCGTTCGTGTTGATTCCGCTGGCTGAGATAGCACCGGGACTGGTACACCCTGTGTTAGGCGTGACCATCTTCGATTTGGCCGAAAACGTGGACAGCACAGGCGTTTCGCCAATGCGCTGATCGTTCCGTTCAGGCAGCGATCGTTACTTCGTACAGCACTCTCATCAACGAAGCCAGTAAGAACACGATGACGCCGACGAACACTATCGCGTTGTATCCAATCAACCAGGACATTCGCGCCGATACTCCCGTTGGTGCGTGTGCCGGGTCGAAGTCCGATTGTCGAAATCGCCAGACCAGGTAAAACATCCAGATTGCCAGGGCCAGTTTCACGCCAAAGACGATAAACCAGGCTGGCGATGCATCATTGCCCGTCAACCGGTCGAACATCAGAATCAACCCTGAAACGATGATCGAAATAACCGAAGTGTCTACCAGATCACGGTAGACGGGACCTATCGAGCGAATCAGGGGCCGAACGAGTTCGGGGTATGAGCGTTCGACCGGCCTGAGCACGAAGGCAAAAAAGAAACTGCCGCCGACCCACACTACCGCCCCGATGGCGTGAATCCACCGAACGATCAGCATTAACCAGTCGCCTGCGGTAATGTCTCCAATCATCAGGCGATTATGTCACCGGCCGCGTGGTGGCAGAGTTCGATACAAACTTGAACGATCTGATCATCGACCTGATGGACACAATGGTCGATGCGCCGGGAATCGGTGTGGCTGGCAATCAGATAGGGATCGACCTGGCGGTTGCCGCAATCGGTGGGTCCGATGTACGAGCAGCGGCTGGCTCCCGGCGAAGTCCTTCGTCGACTTCAAAACCAATCTCAGGAACAGGACTCAGGCCCCGAGTAGCGCGTCCAACTGCTCGGCAAGCTGCTCTGTCCCGATGATGCCGGTCCATTTGCGGGCAATGTCGTGGTTCTTGTCCAGGAAAACCGTTGTCGGAAACGAGAACACTTCATATCCGAGCTGTATCGTCGAACTGGTGTCCGGCATCGACGGATACGTCAGTCCAAGCTCTTCGACAAAGGATGCCCCATCTGCTGGCGTGTCGAGACCAAGCAGTTGAACACCTATGAATGCGACGTTGTCGCCGTACCGTTCGTGAGCTGCTTGAAGATCAGGCATTTCAGCTCTGCACGGTGGACACGAAGGGAACCAGAAGTTTATTAACACCGGCTTCCCGGCATGCATTTCGAGGCTGAATGGACCGTGTGTATATGTTTCACCTGTGACCGCCGGCGCGTTGCCTGTCGACGCCCCGCTGCCACCCGCTCCCACACCATTACCTGGCGCTGTGTCCGTTCCACAGGCGGCGGCAGCCAGGGCGACCAGGCCAACCAGGGTCAGCATCCACGTTCGTCTTGAGAATGGCCGAAATAAAAATTGGTTCATCTGGAATGTCATTGTCGGATTGTGCTGGTGCTTGTCTTCGTTACCGTCTGGGCAGGCTCCAAGTTTGATGTGCCTCAAAGCGCGATCGGCGCGAATCCACATACTTATAAAGTTTTACGTCCGCGACCGGTCGATGGTTCACGAAGTCAAACCGGGGATTTCAGCCGTGGCTGTCGGCTCTCATCAGCTTGAGTTGATCTCTAATGGCAGTGTCTAGATTCTCGATAGGCACGCGAACCTGTTCCATGGAATCCCTGTTTCTTATTGTGACCGCATCGTCCTCTTCCACCGTTTCGAAGTCCACGGTTACGCATACGGGGGTGCCAATTTCGTCCTGTCGCCGGTAGCGACGACCGATACTCTGTGAGTCGTCATATTGGGTGTTGAACTGGGACCGGAGCACGTCGTAGACCCGTCGAGCGGTCGGAACCAATTTGTCGTTCCGAGAGAGTGGAAGTACGGCGACCTGAAACGGTGCAATGTCAGGGTGGAACCGCAACACGACTCGTTGCTCTTTGCCTTCGCCTTCTTCGTCATAAGCGTCGGCAAGGAACGCCAGGGCTGATCTATCGGCTCCCATCGCCGGTTCGACAACGAACGGCACATATCGCTTTGCCTGCTGATCGTCGAAGTAAGAAAGGTCCTTGCCGCTCTTTTGAGCGTGGGCTTTCAAATCGTAGTCGGTTCGATTGGAGATCGTTTCGAGTTCGCCCCAACCCCAGGGGAACTCGTACTCGATATCTGCCGAGGCTTTTGAGTAGTGGGGTAGTTCGTCGGGCTCGTGGTGCCGAAGCGTCAACTTTTCGCCGCGGATGCCATAAGCCTTGAACCAGTCCATCGAGAAGTTCACCCAGTATTTGTGCCACTCATCGTCTGTACCAGGCTCGCAAAAGTACTCCATCTCCATCTGCTCGAACTCTCTGGTGCGGAAGGTGAAGTTGCCGGGTGTTATCTCGTTTCGAAACGACTTGCCGATCTGTGCAATCCCGAACGGGATCTTCTTACGGGAGGTCGTTTGGACATTTTCAAAGTTTACGAACATCGCCTGTGCAGTTTCGGGGCGCAAATATACGGTTGCCGCGGCATCTTCAACCGGTCCTAGGAATGTTTTGAGCATCATGTTGAACTGGCGCGGCTCGCTGAGAGTGCCCTCGCAATTCGGGCAGGCCTCAGCTCCGATCTGATCCTCGCGGTATCTCCTGTGGCAGTCCTGGCACTCAACGAGGGGATCGGTGAAGCTTTCCAGGTGGCCCGAGGCAACCCACACATCGGGGTGCATCAGAATCGACGCGTCAATGCCAACGACATCGTCACGCTCGCGCACCATCGACTTCCACCAGACGTCTTTGACGTTTCGCTTTAGCTCGACACCAACCGGACCGTAGTCCCAGACGCTCGAAAGTCCCCCGTAGATTTCAGAACTCTGGAACACGAAACCTCGTCGCTTCGCAAGCGAAACAAGCGTGTCGAGGGTCGTGCCGGATAGTGTGCGTTTGGCCATCTCGGTACTCCTGTAGGCCACACCGGGCGGATGCGTCTACACAAAAAAATGCGTCCGCAGGCTGCGGACGCGATCACCGGATTTTACCGCGTGTCGACGCGTTAATCAGCGACGAGCAGGCGACATGCAGACTGGTCGTCTATGATTTGGCTATTGCGAAAAAAGTGGCCTGAATTTCGAAACAGTAACGAACAGGGAGTCTTAGACAAATGGCAACCGCGATGGCAGGACAACTTCAGGGCAGGGTTGCGATGATTACCGGTGCCGGGCGTGGCATTGGTGTCGGAATTGCCAACGTGCTCGCCAGCAGGGGTGCAGCGGTCGCTGTATGTGATCTGGACGGTGCCGCCGCCGAAGAAACCGCAAACGCGATAAACACCGGTGGTGGGACGGCCATCGCCGGTGCGGTAGATGTAACAGACCCGGACTCGCTTGAGCATTTTGCCGGACGGGCCATCTCGGAGCTTGGAGCAATCGATATTTGTGTCCCTAACGCAGGTGTTATTGGCGGGCCGGGCTTCGCTTCAAGGAAAGATTTCACGAAAGAAGACTGGGAGATGACATTCGCCGTGAATGTTCACGGCGTCGCCAACACTACCGAAGCAGTGAAGGAGCACATGAAGGACCGTCGGCAGGGCAAGATCGTGATCATTGCGTCCCACGGTGGACGTAAGCCGCGGGGGATAGGTGACAGGGGTCGGGGAACGTCACAGCAACCGTACCTCGTCTCAAAAGCCGCGGCTATCCAACTAACACACCTTCTGGCGATTGAGCTTGGTTCATTCAATATCAATGTGAACGCAGTTTGCCCCGGTCGTCTATGGACTCCTATGTGGGAGGCGATTGCGATAAACCACAAGGCACTGAACCCGACCTATGCAGAACTGACTCCCCACGAGATTTTTATTCAGCAGATCAAAGCCACCATGCCATTAGGCCGTCCGCAAACACCCGAAGACATCGGGAAGACGGTTGCATTCTTGGCCTCGGACGACGCTTCCGAAATAACAGGTCAGGCGATAAACGTGAATGGCGGAGCTGCGATGGACTGATTCCGGGTTCGTTTGCTCAATGGTCGGGCTTATCCGGATGAGTCAGCCGGTTGGTGCTTCAGACCGACTTTGATAGTTTTCGGAAACTACGGGAACAGGGAGGAACACCAGTGGCGACAATATCGACCAGCGGAACCGGGAACATCGGCAGGCCGACACAGGAAGTCTGGGACTTCATGGTCGATCCCGCCACGCTCTACAAATGGGTAAAGAATGTGAAAAAGCCGGGTAACTGGCTAGGTGACGGATCTCCGGAAAAGATTGGATCTCGTTATCGAATTGACTACGAATATGGACGAAAATCAAATGAGATCATTTTCGAGGTTACCTCCTCGTTTTCCGGGCGATCGTTCGGCGTGAACACAGTAGAGGGTCCGTACCCGATTACGGCCGATTATGAGCTTGTGGGATCGCCGGACGGAAACTCTACAAGTGTTTCCTTTGCAATGACGGCCCGGTCCGACAGCAAGTTCACGGCAGCGATGTTTATTCTGACCGGGTGGTTCGCCAGTTACTTCATGCGAAGGATGCTGAACAAGGAATTGGATGAGCTGGCGGCCGCTTTGTCGTCGAAGTAAATCAACCAGTCTGTTTACGAATTGAGACCAGATGAACGACCGAGAACTGATGTTCCTGCCCGCCCACGTACAGCGTCGAATGATCGTCGAAAAAGAGATTTCGTCAGTTGAACTGACAATGGCTTCGTTGCGAAGAATTGCCGATCTTGAACCCCGGCTGAACGCATTTATCACGCTCGACGAAGAGGGTGCGATATCGAGCGCCAGACAGGCCGATCACCAACTTGCGTCAGGACAGGAGCCCGGGTCGTTGCATGGCGTGCCGATTGCGGTAAAGGACCTTGAAGTCACGAAAGGTCTACGTACGACTCTGGGAAGCACGTTTTTCAAGGACTGGGTTCCCGACTACGACTCGGTCGCCGTTGAGCGACTTCGGCGTACGGGCGCTGTCATTCTGGGAAAGACGAACACCCCCGAATTCGGTAACCGCGAGGAGACGTTTACCAACATCGCGCCGACCTGCAATAACCCCTGGGACCCGGCCCGGATGCCGGGGGGATCGAGTGGCGGGACCGCGGCTGCGATTGCATCGGGTATGTGCTCGATCGGCACCGGCACGGATGGCGGTGGCTCGGTGAGACTGCCAGCTTCGTTCTGCGGGATATTCGGCCACAAACCCACTCACGGTCGAATTCCGCGACACGGTGGAAAGGCGAAGCCAGCGTACAACTCAGCCGGAACGAGTGGTCCGATGTCTAACGACGTCCGAGATTCTGCAATGCTCAACCAGGCATTGTCGGGTTTTGACCAACGTGATCCTGGGTCTGTAAAAGCGCCGGTCCCTGACTACTTGAGTGAGCTCGAAGGAGGCGTCGCCGGGATGCGCATCGGCACCACGATGACACTCGGGATCTCGGATGTAAACGATGATGTAGCGACCGCCGTCGAGGAGTCATGGATCGCCTTTACCGAGCTTGGCGCCAGTGTCGAACCGGTCGAAATCAATTTCCACCCGATCCCCAGGGAAGCGTGGTGGACATTGTGGACGGCCGGGCAGGTTGCGATGTACGGACATCTTGCCGACGAACGACCAGAAGACCTGATGCCATACACGCTGGAGATGATCAACCACGGCAGAACGTTGACGGGAGCTGACGTTGCGGTCGCACTCCGAAACGTCCAGAACTTGCAGTTGAAGATGTACCAGCTTTTCCAGGAATATGACCTGATACTTGCCCCGACCAATGCCGCCGTAGCGTGGCCACACCTGCAGCCGCCGGCTGAGATTGGCTCAAAGGTAAATAGCGATGAGATGGCAGGCATTAACTACGGGGCCATTCCGTTCACCATGGTTTTCAACTCGTCGTTCAATCCAGCTTCATCAGTCCCGTGCGGCTTCGGTGAAGGCGGCATGCCGGTGGGGCTGCAGATTATTGGAGATTACGACGACGACGCCACGGTGCTACGTGCGGGAAGAGCGTTCGAAAAGGCACGTCCGTGGACAGGAAAACGCCCGGCGGTTTCATAGAACTTCCCAGGGAGATCGTGGCGATCAACCGCCGTGGATTCGATCCAGCCACCTGACACCGAAATCTACGCAGTTGCGGACATCAAACAGTCGACTTTCGGCCGAACCGACCTGCCCGAACACAACGTCGTTTTCAGCTTCAAACGCCTGACCGAGGCTGGTCAGTGACTCGTCGTCCATGAATTCGATTTCGGTGACCTCGGTCCACTCGATCTTCCCATCAAACACAAGTGGCATCAACTCCGGAACGAAGGTGGTTGTTTTCGCTCGATACTCGCAGAGATGAAAGCTGGTGTTGCGGTCATAACCCACACCCACCAGTAGGACTTTGCCATCAAGATCGTAGAGTCTTGCGACCGCCGACTCCTCACCGATTCGTTGAAAACCGTGATTGGCGACAATTTCTTCAGCACCCCGGCCCCAGGCGGCAAACGACCCGGACGGGTGTCCGCTCCGGTATACGCCCGGCATCGTCCTGAACAGTTCTGGGACCGTGCCCATGCGCCACGTTGGCGTCACAGCCGGATCGTAGGCAGGCATCGTCCGCTTCACCTCGTCTATCCACTCGTCGGGGATCGGCGGGTGACGCCAGTCGCCGGGGTCGCTGTTATCGCCGCTCTGCGTGGGCATGACGATTGTGCCTTCTGGCCCAACGGTGTCCATCAGGGACTGGATGTAGGCGACGGGTCCGCCGTTGACCCACCCCAGGCTACGCATCGAGGTGTGAACAATCAGCTTGTCGTTCTGCCTGACACCGAGACGAGCCAGATCCTGGGCCAGTGACAATCGAGTTCGCGGGAAATCGGTTTTTGCGATCACCCTGGCGGTCGAATCGTCTCTCAATACACGTTGTGGTCTTGGCGAACCGGGCGATTTGGGTTTCTGCGCTGGCATATGATGTTGTTCGAACTATCGACGGCTGCTAACAGCCGGAATATTACATGCACTAGAACTCGGGAACGTGATTTGACCAACGATCCGCCCAGACTGTTTCCAACATACGTGGTCGGCAGTTTGCCGCGCCCCCGAGTGGTTGCGACAGGCGATACTGGATCGGCGGGATGGGGTGTTGAGCTTCGAAGCGGCCGACCGCCTGTTCGACGCCGCCATACCCTCCGCAATCGCCATGCAAGAACGGGCCGGGATCGACTACGTGTCGGACGGAGAATGGCGCCGCGAGAGTTACATAAAGGTCATTTCCGAGCATGTTGAAGGCTTCCAGGTCAACGCCATGCCAAGTGTTTCGGGATCAGTTAGCGATCCGGCGGTTGTCGCACCAATCAGGAAGCGAGACGACCTCGCCACCAGCGCTGCGAAATACCTGCTCTCTCACACGACTCGCAGGGCGATCGTCACGTTGCCTTCGCCGTACATTCTTGGGTGGCGAATGTGGAAAGCCGACATTTCGAGTGGTGCGTACGCAACGAGAGCGGAGTTTATGGTTGCGTGTGCGGCAATTCTCAGAAATGAAGTTGAAAACCTTGTGAGCGCTGGCGTCGACCATATCCAGATCGACGAGCCATGGTTGCTGCTACTGGTCGATCCCGAACACCGGGAAAGAGTGGGAATTACCAGTATTGACGATGAAATTGAGACCTGTGTTGGCATGATCAACGAGGTGCTCGCGACTGCCGGAACTACGCCAACCTCGGTGCATATGTGTCACGCCCATTTCGCTCGTAAACGGTACGCAGATGGAGGGTACGAACCGATCATCGACGCATTTGCGGAAATCAACGTTGATCGTTTCGCAATGGAATTCACCGCACCGGAGTCACATGGAGTCGATGTGCTCAAGCGATTCCCGGCGAATAAGACACTTGGTTTAGGCGTTATCGACCAGATTGATCGGAACATTGAAACACCTCAATTGGTGATCGAGCGAGTCGAGGAAGCGCTGAAGCATGTGCCTGTTGATCGCCTGACGCTGAATCCCGACTGTGGGTTCTCTCCGAGCGCGCAGAATCCCATGGATATTGACGAGGCGTACTTGAAGCTCGGCGCAATGTCCGCCGCCGCTGAGGAACTGCGACGCCGACACGAATAACGTCCACTGAATTCTCTACCAGACGCAGACAGGCTCAGACCGAAATCGATCTGAGCCCGTTGTTTTTGTTATCGGCTGGTCGAGTTTGGACTACCAGTCGGCGACCGATCCGTCGTTGGCGTGATAGGTCTCCCCGCCAAGCTCCCGGTGGTACCCGTAGGCCTCGCCGTCGTATTCCTTAGTTGCTTCAACCTCGTCGACCTCGACTCCAAGGCCGGGGGTATCCCACAACTCGATATGCCCGTCGACAACTTCCCATGGCTTTTTCAGCAGGCCGTTGCCAAGACCCGCATCGACCTGTTCCTGGATCAGGAAGTTCGGCACCACGGCATCGACCAGCATGCATGCCGCAAGGGCCAGGGGCCCGATGGCGCAGTGAGGCATGATGTGCTGGTAATAAACCTCTGCATAGTTTGCAATCCTCTTCAACTCAGACGGCCCGCCACAGTGGGCAACGTCGGGTTGCAGCAAAGAAACTGCCTGCTTTTCGATTATTTCGCGGAACTCCCAGCGCGAAAGCAGACGCTCGCCCGTAGCCAGTGGGAACGTCACCTGTTCTTGCACTCGTTTCAGCGCATCAGCGTTTTCTTGAGGGACAGGTTCCTCGACGAACATTGGCCGCATGCCCTTGATCTCATTGCAGACCTCGATCGCCAGGCCAGGGGTCATTTTGGCGTGAAAATCGAAACAGAGTTCGACGTCGTCTCCAACCCATTCCCGCATCAGGTAGGCGGCCTTGACGAACTCGTCGATTCGGGACGGTGGTTCGTGCGCTCGCCAGAAACCGGCGGGGCCTGCCTTGTAAGCGGTGTAACCACTCTTCTGGAGCATCGTCAGTCGCTCGCGGGATGCCTCGAGCCCTTCGTCGGTAAGATCTCGGATCCCCCAGTGCGCGTACACGCGAATTCTATCCCTCACGTTTCCGCCCATGAGCATGTAGCTGGGTACACCGTAGTGTTTACCTGCGATGTCCCAGAGTGCGGCGTCGATACCGGCAATCGCCGACATATTGTGTGCGCCACCACGGAAGAACGACGACCTGTACATCTGTTGCCAGTGGTGCTCGATGCGAAGCGGGTCTTTTCCGATCAAATACTCGGAATACTCGTTTATCGCTGCAGGTACCGACTGGGGCTTTCCTTCGAGGGTGCTTTCCGCCCACCCCTCGATACCTGTATCGGTGGTGATTCTGACCAACCGCGTACGATTGCGAGGCGCGAACTGATCAACTCGGGTGATTTTCATATGTGTCCAAATCACTTGCCGCTCGATTGAGCGTGTTTTAAAATTTCGTCCTGGCGCGGTCGCCGGATTTGGTGAAATCGTAACTCTCGGAACATCCCAATGGGGTGAAACTTGAACAGGTTTGGAGTTTGACCGGACATATTCGGAATCCTAAGATGCACCAATGGTCACCAACATCACAATTCCCCAGACAGGTCGAGAAACCCGCCAACTCATACGCGAGGGTAAGTTTCGTCGGCCGACTTCGGGTGTTGCTCCTCACTTTGTGCAGGCCAACGTAGCAATTCTCCCGAAAGACGTGGCATTCGAGTTCCTGCTGTTCTGCCAGCGAAACCCGAAGCCATGCCCGGTTGTCGAGGTAATCGAGGCGGGGCAGGTCGAAGCGATATTGACCGCACCGGGATCCGATATCCGTACTGACGTGCCGCTTTTCCGCGTGTTCAAGGATGGCAAAATGGTCGACGAACCGGACACACTTGACGCCCACTGGCGGGACGACCTCGTGACATTCCTGTTGGGCTGCAGCTTCTCGTTTGAACATGCCCTGATGGCGAACGGTATCGACCTGCCATACTACGGCACGGACCGAAATGTGCCGATGTTCATTACCGATATCAAGACCAACTCGGCGGGTCCATTCTCAGGTCCGATGGTGGTGTCGCACCGATGGATTCCCCGCGACAAGGTCGTCCGGGCCGTGCAGGCAACATCTCGGTTTCCTCAAACCCATGGCGCGCCGATTCACATTGGCGATCCAGCGGCGATAGGCATTTCTGACATCACGAAGCCCGACTACGGCGAGGTCTGGGAACAGGGCAGTGCTGACGAGGTACCGGTCTTCTGGGCATGCGGTGTTACGCCACAGGCAGTAGCGATGGCTTCCAAGCCTGAACTGATGATCACGCACTCGCCCGGCCACATGTTCGTTACGGATCTCAAGGACGAGGACCTGGCGGTGTTGTAAGCATCTGGCGTCGCAACACCCGCCTGTACTTTTTTAGCAAGCAAATTTGACGAAAAATGCCCGACGAATCAACTTTCACGAAAATCGAAGACATTATTCTGCAGGACGACATCCGGGGGATGAAGGTGCTGCGGCAGCACATGAAGGATGGCTGGCTCGAGTCGTCGGCCCAGCTTCTCCTGGATCACCCGGGCAAAATTCTAATAGCCACCGGCTTTTACATCCTGCGGGCTGGCGAGCCTGAAACCGACGGCCCCCCCGGTGCAGTAGCAATCGCCAATGCACTCAGATCGCTCGGCAATACTGTCGCCTACGTAACGGACGAGAAATGCTCGACAGTGATGCGGAAAATCGCCGGTGATGACGAGGTCGTCGAATTCCCTATCACGACTCATCGACAGTCGAGCGAATTTGCCCACAGGCTGCTGGTCAAACACGCCCCATCGGCGCTGATCTCCATCGAACGAGCAGGACTGCTCGGTGACGGTACGTACAGAAACTGGAAAGGGGTCGACTTCTCCGAGCACAACGCCAAGATCGACCACATGTTCGAGGAACACCCGTACACCGTCGGCATTGGAGACGGCGGAAATGAGATCGGAATGGGCAATATGCGGCATGTTATCCCGGGGATTAACAATTTGCCCGATGATCCCTGTGTGACGACCACCACCGAATTAATTACTGCAAGCGTTTCTAACTGGGGTGGCTATGGTTTGATCGCGGCACTTTCGATAAAAACAGGCAAAAATCTACTCCCGTCAGTCGAGCAGGGCTACGAGTGGGTGCGAGAAATCGTTTCGGTCGGTGCGGTTGAGGGCATGTCGGGCGAATCGAAGGACTGGGTTGACGCGCGGGCACCCGAGGACGACGCCATGTGTTTGCGTGATCTACACGCTCTGCTGGCGAGCGAAGGGCTCCCTGCATAGGACTTTCCGGCGGGTCGAGTTTGGGCGCGTGCCGGATTCGAGTGAGCTTGTCGTTCAGCGAGCCAGAAAGATCACCCGGAGCGCTTCTCGGAAGCGCCTAATTCGTATCCGGCTCAACTTTTGGAGCGTGATCATCGGGGCGATTCATCGTCTCTCGAACTACGAATATCAGTAGTAGCGCCCCGAATACGCCCACTCCAGCTGTCGCGAGTGAGGCGACTCCAAGTGTCACGATCTGGGCTATGCCGCCAATGGCGATTGGGCCGCTTGCACCACCGGTGTCGGAAATTAATCTCCAGACGCCCAGGAATTCACCCGGCCGGTCCTTGGGTGCGAGATCCGTCCCCATGATGAGAACAAATCCACTCGAGAGCCCATTGCCCAGTCCGGCAAGCAGGCCCACCGCCAGCAATGCACCGAAGCTGCCGGTGAGGGGAATCAGTGCCATCGCGGTCGCCATAACAACGAACGCTGGCAGCCCGGTAGATTTTCTTCCCCAGCGGTCCATCGAGTAGCCAACGACCGGGAAAAGCATCGAGTCGATTGCGAACGAAGCGGTTGCGATGTACCCGATCTGATCCTTGCCGAGACCGATCTCGCCACCCCAAACAGGGATTAAGAATTCTCTGCCAGCACGAAGGAACTGCAGCATGACTGCGGCAATACCGGCCGTCGCGAAGTCATATCGGTGTCTGGTTACGACACCTCGTAGCTCACCAAATACGTTGTGTCGACTGCCGACTCGATCAGGTTCGATCAAGTTGCGGGTCGTCGAAAGGACCATTATCAGCGTCAAAAGGGCGACAGCGGCCTGGGCATAGAACGGGACACGGATCCCAACAAATTCCGCGAGCAACCCACCGATCAACGGGCCGAGTATGGTCGCGATCCTGGAGATGCCACCGAACAGGGAAAGGGCACGCCCTCTGACATCGTAGGGGACGGCCGTTGCTATGTACGAGTGCCTTGAGATGCTCCAGAGTGCGAAGCTGATTCCTGCCAGAATGCGTGCTGTCAGCAGGGATGTAATGTTTGGCGACAATCCGGCCCAGACCGCCGCGATCCCAAACAGAATGACACCTGCTGTCATCGTGCGACGTAAACCCAGTCGTGACACGAGTATGCCGGCTGGCACATCGAACGCCATGGTGCCGATATGGCGCGCAGCTATGACAAGACCTACCAGCGCCACGGAGGCGGCCATCTCTTCTTTTGCAAAGCCGGGCAGTACCGGGATCAGGATGCCCTGGCCGAGGGACAACAGGAATGAGGGTGCGTACACCGTCCATACAAGTGAGCGTATGGTTGATCGAACTGAACCGCGGCCACGACTGGCCCCTGTGGGCCCTGGGGCCGACGACGATGACATAGGTGAAATATCGTAGCGCTGGATCAGCGTAATCGTTGTGTTATCGCGGTTGAATCAGGCTGTTTCGGGCGATATTGTCGTTGTTCGATGGCAGCGATCCACGCCCGAGTATCGGAAGGTGTTCTGTTGGAACTAGATTACGAACGACCGGTCGCTGCACCCGGGGAGACGGTTTGGGCGGCGCTTACTGACCCGGAGGCGATGTCGCCCCACTTACCGGCTGCGACCACGGTCGTGAAAACCGGACCCGACAAGATCAGGGTTTCGATGAAGATCAAGATGGGTTTTCTGCGGCCGACTGTGAGTGTCGATGTCCAGTTATCGGATGTTGCCACAAACCACTCGTTCAGATCTACGGCCGCTGGGAAATCAATGGGTGCAGGACTTGAGGGTTCAGCCAGGGTCACGATTTCCGATGCGGGCACCGCGACATTTGTCAGGATGGCAGGGACGGTCGAAACGACAGGGCTGCTGAAAAAAGTTCCCGATTCAAAGATCAACACCGCCGTATCCGGATTTCTAGATGACTACTTTGCCAGCGTCGAGCGGCACCACCGGTGACCAGTTAGCGGTTTCCGGATCGAGCAGCACCACTTTCAGCTACAGCAATACCCCGTTTTCGTTCGTGTAGCCGTTTTCGTCGGCCGTGCGGGGGGTATTCGAATGGTCGCCACGCGTCGCTATTTCGATGCGATTTCCATCGGGATCATAGATGAACAGGAACTGCTGTCCATCGTGACGAGTACCGATTCCTTCTACTATTTCTACACCGGCGTTTTCAAGTGCTTCACCTGTCGACTCGATGTCGGCAACCTCGAACGCCACATGCTGACGGCCGTCACCGCGTGGACCGATCTTTTTTGGTGGGTCGATCACATGGACCATCGAGCCATCAGGCATCTCTGTCCAACTCAGGGTGTTGCCGTCGATCTGGTGCGGGATGACGTTGATATTCAGCAGGTCCCTGTACATTCGCATGCACCGGGCGCGGTCGGTAACCGGGAGGCCTATGTGGTTGACTGTGAGAATCCTGATCCTCGACGGTGAAGCGACAACCGCGTTCGTACCGGATTCGGTTGTGTAGCCAAGTGCGTCCGCAACTCTCGTTGAAGGGCGCAATCCACTTTTCGTCGTAAATTCGAGTCGGTTTCCGTCGTCGTCGTTGATGAATATGCAACGCTGACCATCGTGACGTTCGCCCGGTTCGGTTATTTCTGGATAGCCAGAAGCGCGGAGATCATCGACCGTTAGATCGAAATCATCGACCTCGAAGGCTACGTGGGGATTGCCGAGATTCTCCCCATCCGACGGTTCGATCAGATGAACCATCGTTCCGTCGAGCGTTCGGGTCCAGACTATATTCGGTGAATCGACCATCGAGGGGATCACCTGGAGTCCAAGGATGTCGCGGTAGAACTTCAGTGAAACCCGACGATCCCATACCGGGATTCCGACATGGTTGATCGTTTTTATTCGGATCCGGCTCGGCATTTGGAAGTTGGACTTTCAGGATTTTCGGTCGACAACAATAATCACGAACGAGGGGTGACAGGGTTTGCTACTTGAGCTCCACAATCATCTCGATCTCAACCGGGATGCGACCGGGCAGGCTACCCATTCCGACGGCTGAGCGGGCGTGCTTTCCGTTATCGCCGAATACTGAAACGAGCAGATCGGAACAGCCGTTGATTACTTTTGGGTGATCTTCGAAATCCGGTTCGGCGTTCACCATGCCGAGTAACTTAACAATTCGATTGACCTTGTCGAGGCTTCCGACATGCGCACGCAATCCCGAGAGCAATTGGATTCCGACGAGCCGTGCCGCGTTGTACGCTTCGTCAACGGTGAGTTCGGAGCCGACTTTGCCCTTCATCATCGTCCCGTCGGCCTGGGTCGGGCCTTTGCCGGAGAGAAAGACCAACTTCCCGGTTGTGACCGCCGGAACGTAGTTGGCAACGGGACCGGCAGGATGGCTGAGGTCGAGTCCCAACTCTCTGATTTTTTCTTCTGCGGACATAAATACTCCATCCCATTGATTCACAAAATTCACGATTAAATACGAAGAGACCGGCGCCAGTATGCACTGGTCGCTATGGTTTTTCTATTGCGAACAACGCGTTCCCGTTGGTCAGGCCTTCGGCTGGGTCATTGAAAGCGGCTCAAGTATCTCATCGAGCTGTTCCTCGGTCAGATCGGTTAGTCGCAAGGCGACCTGTTTAATCGTCTCGCCGGTGACGGACGCCTCGTGTGCGATTTCAGCCGCCGTGTCGTAGCCGACAATCGGTGCCAGCGCTGTGCCGATCGCCAGGCCCTGCGCGACCATTCCCGGTCCCCTTTTAGTCGCAAGAAGTCCATCAATGCACTGGCAGGCGAAGTTTTTCGAAGCCGTAGACAACAGGTCGATCGACTCGAGCAGGTTGTGAGCGGCTACCGGCATCATTACGTTCAGTTCAAAGTTGCCAGATTGACCGGCGATTGCGATCGTTGCGTCGTTGCCAATCACCTGTGCCGAGACCATCGTCACCGATTCAGCGATGACCGGATTTACCTTGCCGGGCATGATCGATGACCCCGGCTGGACCTCTGGCAACGAGATTTCGCCAATCCCGGCCCGCGGGCCGGAGCCGAGCCAACGGATGTCGTTGGCGATTTTCAGCAGGCTTATAGCAATGGTCTTCAGTTCACCCGATGCCGAAACAACCGCGTCGAGCGTGCTTTGCGCCTGGAAGTGGTTCGTTGTCTCCGACAAATCGAGACCGGTCAACTCACGTAAGCGGGCAATCACCCGCGTCGCGAATTCAGGATGCATCCCAATTCCTGTGCCTACGGCCGTGCCTCCCAGCGCGAGCACCGAGAGTTCAGCCAGGGCCTTTTCGGCTCGTTTACCCGCAAGCTCAAGCTGACCGGCATACCCGAGAAACTCCTGTCCGAGTCGAATCGGGGTGGCGTCCTGCAGGTGAGTTCGTCCAGTTTTGACGATCTCCCAGAACTCCTCTGACTTGGCTCGAAGCGAGGTTTCGAGTTGTTTGAGGGCTGTAATCAAGTTGTCCTGGATTGCACGCGCTCCGGCAAGATGTATCGCTGTGGGAATCACGTCGTTGGACGACTGCCCCTTGTTCACGTGGTCGTTGGGGTGCACGGGAGTTCGAGAGCCGATTACACCTTTGAGCGATTCAATGGCGACATTGGAAATTACTTCGTTCGCATTCATGTTGGTCGAGGTTCCAGAACCGGTCTGGAAGATGTCGACTACAAACTGATCGTCGAACTCGCCATCGATCACCCGTTGCGCGGCCTTGATGATTGCGTTGGCGATATGTTCGTCAATCACTTCCAGTCCGAGATTCACCACAGCAGCTGACTGCTTGATCTGACCGATCGCCGTTATGAAGGAGCGCCCAAAGCGCAGGTTGCTAATTGGGAAATTGAGTTCTGCCCTACGGGTATTCGCCCCGTAGTAAGCGTTCGCCGGGACCTCCAGTTCTCCCATCGAATCGCGTTCAAGGCGCATTTCCTGCGAGGCCATCATCCGCTCCTGTCGTGCTTGTTAGTCGTACGAGTCAATAGCTCTATTCGTGAGTACTTGATAACCGAATAATGATAAACATGAGTGACTATCTCGGGAGCGGTTTAGCAAGCGCCATTGCGCCACCAATCACCGTTGCCAGCGCAGCTGCCCAGAAAACCATCTCTATCCCGTACGCCTCGGCCAGAGGACCAGAAACGGCAGGCCCCAGCAGCATCCCGATTGCATACAGCGCCTGGTAAGACCCCATTGCAGTCGCACGCAGCGCCGGCGGCGCCGACGTCAGGGCCATGCTGATTAGGACCGTGTTCATCATCCCCCGCCCGAATCCATTCAGAGCCTGCAGACCTCCGATGGTCACCAGGTCGGTGACGATAGTCATCATCACCAATGAGCAAAGCGTGGCGACGGTTGCCAGTAGCACCGCCGTTGTCGATCCCCATCGCCTGACCGCCCATGCCGACGCCGCGGTCCCGGCTACTGCGGCAATGAGTCCTGTTGTCGTGATGTACCCGATTTCAGATTTCGAAGCTCCAAGGTTTTCCGCATGGACCGGGAGAAATCCAAAGTTCACCCCGAACGTCACAAACTGGAGCATTACTGCAATTGCCGATACGCGCAGAAGCAGGGGCGTTCGGAGGACGCCCAGCAGGGATTTGAATGTGTATCTGGTGGACGCGACTATACGGGGTTCAGGTGCATAAAGTAGCAGCAATGCTCCGGCGAAGCCGATTCCGGCCGCACCATAAAAAGTGCTCAGATTGCCGAAATACTCAGCAACGATTCCGCCAACAAAAGTAGCGGTGACCAGTGACAGCGTGTTTACCGACATGATGATTGCCATCGCACGGGACGTGTTGCCAGCAGGGTAGTACGACGCGAACAGCACGCTGATGGCCACCCAGCCTGCGGCGGCGACTCCTGTCAGCGTGCGTGCGGCGAACAGTGACCACGGATCAGGCGCAAGTCCCAACCACACGGCCCCCAGGCCGCTGAGCGCTATTGCTGTTACCGCGAAGGGCTTTCGGCCGATGATGTCCGATCCGACACCGATCCGAATCCTCAAAAGAAGCTGGCCGATCGCATACGAGGCGATTACGATCCCCACCATTTGGAGGTTCGCTCCGAGTTCGCGCGCATGAAGCGGGAGCACCGGTACGTAGAGGTACAGCGATATCCAGAAGAAATACGTCGCGGTCGCGACGGTCACAATGTAGCGGAACTGGGTTTTGCCCTGGTGCGCCCTCACGACGACCGGGTTTGAGGCTTCGGGACTGCTTCGGCGGTCGAGATCTTGCGACGCGGAGTCCAGATTCACTGGAAGAGTCCGAATTCAAATAGGAATTGAGAGTTGGAAATGGTCAATCTAGGTTGATCGAACGAGATCGTCGGGCAGAGAGGGTGTTCCGAAAAGATGTGGCTTGAGAATAACTCTGTCGATGACCAGAAATACGTTCGAAAGCTGATAAAAATCTGAGGGTGTTGTCAGACTGAGCGGCCTGCAACCAGGTTCGATCAATCGGTTGCGGAACCGTCGAACCCGAGGACACCCTTGATCGCTTCTATCATTCCGAGATGCCTGTTGATGTGCGAAATGTGCCCGAACATGGCGTCCCCGACCTGGAGTCGGACACCTTCCCAGTCGTAGAAATCCGACTCGAACAGGCCTTCATCAATTTGCGAGAATCGCATCTCGCAAAGCTCGAAAGTGGAACGGGCGTAGCCCACGATCCTGACCATGTGGGGAAGGTTCAGCTTCGATGCCTGAGCGTTGCTCAATCCCGTTCCTCCGCCGAGTTTTCCAGGCATCGGAAGTTGGAAATCCCATTCATCCGCGATGCCCAGCGCTTCCCAGAGTTGAGATCCCCGGTTCGACAGATCGGCCTCGCCGTTGGCAATCGGAAACAGGGTTGATTGCACGATGTCAGACCACCTCGCAACGTGCCAGAGATGCCATTTGGCTGAGGGAGCTGTCGGTGACGGCCAGCGCGACGCCTGCTCGTCGTACAGGCCGGTAACGATCTCGAGCAGGAGCGTGTTGGCGCGCATCAGGCGGCGGAGTGCTATTGCTGAGGAAGATAGGTGCATAAGGCTTACGCAACTCTACTAGCTGTACTTCCCACGAACGTTGTTTACAGCCTTGAGGCCGGGGTGGCTCCGTCTATACCACCGTG
>JAQBVG010000031.1 GCA_027623655.1 Chloroflexota bacterium | reverse complement strand
CCTGACCTACACGACAGATGTCCTTACCGATGATCTTGACGTAACCGGACCGGTTCGGGCGATGCTACACGCCTCTTCTTCGGCTATCGACACGGATTGGGTTGTCAGAATTACAGACGTGTGGCCTGATGGCTCCTCGATGCTGGTCTGTGATGGCATTCTGCGCGCCAGGTTCAGGGATTCGTTTTCAGAGCCGATCGCCCTTGTACCGTACATGCCGATGCAGTTCGAAATCGACCTGTGGGCGACCAGTCATGTTTTCCAGAAAGGACATCGCTTACGTGTCGCAGTTGCAAGCAGTAGTTTTCCCAGGTGGGACCGAAACTGGCAGACAGGCAGGAACAATGCCTACGAAACATCCGGAGTGGTTGCACACAATCGTATATTCCGTGACTCCGTTCGCCCCTCGCACCTGATACTGCCACTGCTCTAACCACTGTGCGGTCTTCTACCAGCGATCGACCTTGTTCGAACGGGGGTTCGCAGTTCCCCTCGCGCTTGTGTGTATGCGCACACGCAGCCGGGTGTATCGATCACACATGCCTGTTTGTTCGTTCGTGGCTAATCTTGGACTATGGGAATAGCCCTGGTTGAAAAGTCCGCCTGCGACCGAGCTACAAAACGCTCCAAAATCATTCTGCTTGCACTTGTCATCGCGGCAGTGAGTTTTGTCGCGCCTTCGGGCGTCGCAAATACGTTGTTCGCAAGCCAGATCGGCACGCTCGACGCGATACCGGCACATACCGGTCTTTCTAACACGGTTACCGCGTCGGTATTCGACCCGGACTTGAACGTCACGGTACTCAGGGAGTTCGAGTCGACGGACCGATCTGGCAATCTCTATGTGCTGCCGACGGGATCTATCGGAAACTCGACGATCTACCAGTTGAAAAACTCGGTAGTTGGTGACTTCAACGCCGATGGCGTTATCACAGTCGAGGACCTTCAAGTCAGTGTGACAAAGGCGGCAGTTCAGTGGGTCAACGCAGCTTCTGGAACGTTTGCGCTGATTCATGTTCAACCCGTCACGTTGGCCGAAAATTTCACGGTGACATACCGGAGCGAGCACAAAGACACCACCAAGATCACACTGAGGAGCCCATCAGATGCCGTCGGCTTCACGCTGACGCTCCTTGAGACTACACCGACTTCGCACACGTTCGAAGCGACGTTCAAAACTGGTAGCGCAACCAGTATTGTCGGCGCAAACGATGCTGAATCGTCGACACGTCCAGTCATCAAGGTAGTAGATGGCGACATCGTCACGATGGAGTACTCAGACACCAATCCGGAGAAGTTGATCAGCGAGGCAGTCGTAATCGACGCGACTAAGCCGGCGGTGTCGATCACAACGCCTGTGCATAAATCGACTTCGAGTAACACGAGGGCGACGGCAAGGGTAGTGGTTACCGATGCCGCCTCAGGGGTTGAACTTGATCAGATCAAGTTCCACATCGATGCCGATGGCGACAATATTTTCGACGAGCCGGGCGAGATCGTCACTCCTTCCATAAACGACTCGATAGCCATCAACCAGGGCTGGAACGCGATAGTGCTCTTGCCACCCGCCGCGTCAGACGGCCTGATCAACTGGTATGTGACCGCAACCGACCGCTCGCTGAATGTCGGTCAATCCGATTCAGAATCTACCGCCGGGAACCAGTTCCATAAATTTACGGTCGATACTTCACCTCCCGCCATGCTCGAAGCAGTATTGGGTGAGGCGTACGACGAGGTGGATGAAGAGACCGTAGGGAACGTTTTGAACAGCGTTCGTGTGAAATTCAACGAATCGCTGGACGAGTCGCTGATAAAAGCTTCCCGGTTCTTCATCGAAGGTCATGCCGCCATTTCGGCAACGATGGTCGACGATATCGATGACACAGTGTGGCTGACTTTCAAAGACATTCCCACGACTCCTCGCCTGCTGACGATGCAGGCCGGAGCGGTTGCCGACCTGACTGGTTTTCCTTCGGAGTTGAGAGAGGTCATACCCTCGGACAAGCTGGGCCCACGGCTGATCGTCACCACGGATCGCGCGATCACGAACAGTCTGACCACGATAAATGTCAGGACGGTCGAAACGCTCACCGAGGATCCCACTGTGACCATAAACGGTGTGACGTTCGGTTCCGCTCAGCCGATCGATATCAACGAATGGTCGATCGTAGTAGATGGCAAGACTTTCAAAGGAGCAGCAGCCGGCGATGGAGTCAAAAACGTCGAAGCGGCCGGATTTGACGCGACGGGCAATATTGCGAGGGGCGGAGTAGGCGTCGACTCACCGGAATACCCGACCGGCGCAGTCCATTTCGATCTGGATACCGTGATCAAGTCGCCTGTCGTAGTTCCAGGTGACCGGGAACTCGTTATCGTTTCGAATCCCCTCATCACGGTCAGCTTCGCTGACGAGATAGACGAGTACGCGGGTGACGTACACGACGACGTGACCATAGTTACCGCCAACCTCGACGGCATCAATGTCACAGAGAACTTCACGGCAGAGTCCGGTAACAGTTGGTCGTATCGGCCCGCGAAACTCGCTGACGGTCAACACACATTCGAGGTGATGGGACAGGATGCGGCAGGCAATATTCATAGCCCGATAATCCGAGTGTTCAGAGTCCTGGCACCCCCGCCAACCCCAACCCCAACTCCTACTCCGACGCCAACACCAATCTCGACATTGCAGCCAGGTGTAACGGCCGAACCGGTCGAGACTGTCGATCCGAACAGTCCATCGCCCACTGAAGTCCCGGGCGGCGGCGGTGAGCCAGCTACTCCGGCCCCGGGTGGATCGTCAGAGCCTACTCCCGAAGCGGTACCTACTCCGACACCCACGGGTGGCGGAACACAGGCTGGCGGACAAGACGGCAGTGCCAATGTTGATCCTGAAAAGGTGCCAACTCCCGAACCGACCGGTAGCGCGGTTCCCAATTCTGAAATGCCCGCCGCAGGCTCGACGGAAGATACGACAGGTGGACCGGAGATAACAGAGGCCGACCTGAATGCAACCGTCGCTGCCATTCGGGCACTGGACGAAGAAGAACCGGCTGAGAACGAAGACCGACCCTTCACTGGCCCCTGAACCAGCATTTACTATGTTCGGGTGCGCGCTCCCAACCCCGGGCGAGAAAGCAGTAAATGCTGCGACATCAGGGGGAGATTACCTGATCGCAGTGGCCGGGCTGATTGGTCTTATCGTTGCAAGGGTCCGGCCGAATAGACGCAGGGACAGATAATCTCCAACCGGGTGCGGATTACCGCAGGCGCAGTGCACGACCGCACTGAAAGTGGCCTAGATGTACGGTCCGCCCGGGCCCCAGTCGTCTGAACCTGTCAGTCTTTTTCGCAGTGCCCTTAGCTGGCGCGGTAGTTTTGCGTTCGATTCCCATGTTTGGTCGACGCCCTCACTCTGTGGCTCGCCTTTGACAATCAACTCGATCAAGACAG
Source organism: Chloroflexota bacterium (assembly GCA_027623655.1). Classification (GTDB taxonomy): domain Bacteria; phylum Chloroflexota; class Dehalococcoidia; order Lucifugimonadales; family Lucifugimonadaceae; genus Lucifugimonas. The sequence goes on along the minus strand of JAQBVG010000031.1, from coordinate 21,106 downwards.
GTCCAGGGCCAGAAAGAATATCGGGCAGTGCGTTGTCCAGCGACTCGATTTCGTCGAACCGGTGTGTGGATACGTAGCCACAGGCCTCAGCTGCTTTTGCATAGTCGACGCCCGGGGCGGGCACGGGCTGCCCACCTGTGATTGCGTAAATACCATTGTTGAACACGACGTGGTAGAGATTTTTCGGCGCCATTCCTGCGATCGTCGCAAGCGAGCCGAAATTCATCAGCAGCGACCCATCGGAGTCAAGGCAAATCACCGGTCGCTCTGGATCCCCAAGGGCTACCCCAAGTGCGACAGACGATGCTTTCGACATTGCGTTGGAGATTCCGACGTCGAGGTCGGGTTCAGTCGAGACCTGGTACCAGTATTTCGTTTGAGTCATGGTCGTGACGACCACGGCCTGATTCCTTGAATCATTTATTACGCGGCAGGCGTCGGAGTATGTGAGCATCAGTTTGCGTCCTCGCTGGCGTATTCCGTACCGATAGCAACCGCAACGGGCTGGTTTGTCCTGGCGGCTTTATCGAATGCCAGAGGAACCCGGTCAAGGTCCTGGTCCGATTCGACTACGTAGTACTCGACTCGCCACATGTGCAGATAAGGCTCGAGGAATGTGGCCGCGGAATCGGGAGTGTCTCCTTTTCGATTGTGCCCGCGGTATCCGATGAACATCACGAGCGGCAGTCCAATCCCCAGGCCCAGTCCGCGCAGGGCATCGCCAGCTTCGTACAGACCTGCGTTCTGGATCGATACCACGGGATTTTGACCAGCAACGAATAGTCCCGCAGCCACTGGAATTGCTTCACCTTCACGAGCAACAGGTACGACAGTTATGGTCGGCTCTGCCATGAGGGCGGCGTACATGTGGGCCGTCTCGGAATCAGGCAGCGTTACGTAGTGCGAGACACGATGCTGGACGAGTTGGGCGATTACGTTTTTTGGATGAAGAACGCCGTTGATCAAATCGAGTTTTTCTCCCTGTTGCCATTGGGACCTTGCGAGTTGTCGTCTCGTATCGGCGCTGTTGGATGTTGCCGATATCTGAACGATCTCAGACCCGTGTGAGACTAGCTCGCATGTTCAGGACGCGCAACAGCTACCTCGATCGGTTTCACCGGGCGCCGGGTCAAGAGGAGGAGAACAACCGCAAACCCCGCCGCCGTCGTGAAGATCGGGAAAGTTGCCGTGTACGAGCCGAAGATGTCGAATATCAAGCCTGCGCCGATCGCCCCCAGCGCCTGACCACCACTTACAAACGGCTCTGTCGCACCCCGGATGGCTCCAAGAGATTCACGGCCGAAGTAGTGCGCTATTGCCACGGGAGGCACTACGAGGAGACCACCGAGGCCGATTCCGAATAACGCCGCGACGAAGAACGCCATTCCGGCTGATTCCACCAGTAAAAACAGTAGCGTCACTCCTCCAAGCCATGTCGCGGTTGCGATGTAGACGGTCCTGACCGGTATTCGGTCGAGGAGATTTCCCCAGAATATGCTGCCCAGCGCGGTGCCACCGGCCATTACTGTCAGTGCAGACGCAGCCACAGAAGCGCTGATGCCGTGATCTCGCAAGAACGCCGCCTGGTGGATATTGACTCCGGTATGGATGAAAAATACCAGTCCCCCTGAGACGGCCAGTGCCCACATCGCGGGAGTTCGCATCGCCTCTTTCAAGGTCCACTGAACTTCCTGTTCGGCCCTGGTCGGTGCCTGTAGCTCTGGCGTTCCTGGACCGGATTTCCGACCAGGTGAGGCCGTTGCCAGGTCGCCATCTGGCGTCAGTCCAACGTCTTCAGGTTTGTTGATCATTGCAAGCAACGTAAGGGGAAGGGCAATTACCCACACGGATATTCCCATCCAGAACCAGGCCATTCGCCAGTCCCCGTCGCTGGTGTTCATGAAGAGTTGGGCGAATAGCGGAAACAGGCCCATTCCGAGTGAGTGGGTCACCCCGAGAACAGAAGATGAACGCCCGCGCAGACGAACGAACCACCGCGCCACGGCGGTTGGCCCGCCTATTTGCAGGGAAGACTGGAATATCAGTCGTCCGGTGCCAAATAGCAGGTAAAAAGTTACGGGATTTGTGGTCCACCGCAACGACATGATCACGGCACCGAGCAGCAAAACCGAGGACGCCATCAGAGCTCTGGCACCAAATCTCTGCAGCACCCACCCGGCGAATGGGGAGACAAACATCGAAATGACACCCGCGGCGGCGGCGGCGCCTACGATAAGGGTCCTACTCCACCCGAGGTCCTCGCTCATCGGGAACACGAACACGGCGATTGTCAGGGTTGCTGCCGCGTTGCGCACGAACATGGTCGACCCGGCAACGGCGACCACCACCCATCCGTAAAAGAATGGCGTCCGGGTGGCAAAAACAACGCGCGGGTCGGTATACGAGTTATTGGGTGTAGTCATTTGCGGTTTTCGATCGCCGGATGCTAGCAGCAGCCGGTGATGGATTGTCCCTCAAAAACAGGCAAATCCGCTGGTAAAGTAGTGGCGTGGCTTCCGGGAAGATCGCGATGTCGACTGCTCAATGTCTTCATCCCTGTCGGTTCGGAGCCTATTCACACTTAGCACCGCGATATTCATATTCACGTCAAGAGCAGCGTACGAACAATGTCATCCGATTCAACTTCTTTCGACGCAAGGCGATCATTCGAAACCTCAATGGGAACGGTCGACTACTACGCTCTGTCAGTCCTGGAAGACGCCGGACTCATCGACCTGTCGAAAACGCCATATTCGATCCGCGTACTACTCGAAAATGCCCTGCGTAAGTCTGATGGAGGACCAGCGACCGCCGATCACGTCAGGCTGCTCGCGTCCTGGCGACCAGAGGCGAAACCGGGGAGCGAGTTCCCTTATATGCCCGGCCGTGTCGTCCTGCAGGACTTCACCGGTGTGCCTGTAGTGGTCGACATTGCCGCAATGAGAGATGCGGTTGCAAATGCCGGCGGCGATTCGTCGATCATCAACCCGATTGTGCGCTCGGACATGGTCATAGATCATTCGGTCCAGGTAGATAATTTTTCAAGTTCCGGTGCTCTTGCGCTGAACATAGAACGTGAATTCGAACGCAATACAGAGCGCTACTTGCTTCTCAAGTGGGCGCAGGGAGCGTTCAACAACCTGAAAATCATCCCGCCTGGTACGGGTATCGTTCACCAGGTAAATCTGGAATATCTTGCCGAAGTCGTTCTTGCCGAGGATGACGGTGACCGGCGACTAGCCTTTCCGGACACCTGTATAGGTACGGATTCACACACGACGATGATCAACGGTCTAGGCGTGTTGGGCTGGGGTGTTGGTGGCATCGAGGCCGAGGCTGTGATGCTTGGTCAGCCTTACTTCATGGTTGTGCCTGAAGTCGTTGGTGTCCGGCTCACGGGAGCGCTACCTGAGGGAGCCACTGCGACAGATCTCGTGCTTGCGATAGTCGAGATGTTGAGAGCAGAAGGCGTCGTCGAAAAGTTCGTCGAGTTTTACGGACCGGCACTTAGGACGCTTCCTCTTGCGGATCGGGCGACAATCGCAAACATGGCTCCAGAATACGGGGCCACGTGCGGATTTTTCCCGATCGACGATCAGACGCTGAAGTACATGCGCGACACCGGACGCAACGAATTTGTCGTCGAGCTGACCGAAAAATACGCCAAGCAAAATTCGTTTTTCTACGATCCTTCACAGGAGCCAGAGTACTCGGTTTCTCTAGAGTTTGACCTGTCAAAAACTGTCCCTGCGATGGCCGGACCGAAACGTCCGCAGGACCGCCTCGCGTTGAGCGAAATTGGAACAAACTTCGAACTGTCGTTCAAGGATTCGTCCCCTGCCAGATACGACATCGAAGTTGACGGTCGGGCCGGAAGTGTCGGTGACGGCTCGGTTGTGATTGCGGCGATCACGAGTTGTACCAACACGTCGAACCCGTCCGTGATGGTTGGCGCCGGGCTGCTCGCCAGAAATGCGCGGGCACGGGGTTTGACATCTAAGCCCTGGGTGAAGACGAGCCTTGCTCCAGGATCGACTGTTGTAACACGCTATCTTGAAGCCGCAGGTCTGGACGAGGACCTTGACGCTCTGGGTTTTCAGACGGTGGGGTATGGCTGTACAACCTGCATCGGCAACTCCGGCCCACTGCCGCAATCAGTTTCAGACGCGGTGAACGATCACAATTTGACCGCCGCTGCTGTGGTCAGCGGGAACAGGAACTTCGAAGGACGTATTCACCCACAGGTAAAGGCGAACTACCTGGCATCTCCGATACTGGTTGTCGCTTATGCCCTCGCCGGTAAGGTTGATACTGATCTCGTTCACGATCCTATCGGTCAGGACCAACAGGGTACGGATGTGTTCCTGAAAGACATTTGGCCTTCGCAGACAGACATCGCCGACACGATTGCGAAGTCGCTTACCGCAGGAATGTTCAAAGAGCAGTATGCCCAGGTGTTCACAGGACCGCAGGAGTGGCAGGACCTTCCCGCACCGACGGGACTGAATTTCAATTGGGACCGACAGTCGACCTACATTCAGGAACCACCTTATTTCGAGGATTTCGGTGACAAGCCGGCAGTACGATCAGAAATTCTCGGGGCAAGAGTACTTGTCGGTGTCGGAGATTCCGTTACGACCGACCATATTTCTCCCGCCGGTGCTATTCCGCCGAGCGCTCCAGCGGGTCAATTCCTGCTGGGGAACGACGTTCCAAGACGCGAGTTCAACTCGTACGGATCGCGCCGTGGCAACCACGACGTGATGCTCCGTGGCACGTTCGGTAACATCAGGCTGCGCAACAAACTGACCCCGGAAATGGAGGGCGACTGGACAGTACATCTACCTGACGGTGAACAGATGCGTATATTCGAAGCATCTCAGAAGTACTTGTCAGATGGTGTTCCGCTACTCGTTCTTGCCGGTAAAGAGTACGGAACCGGCAGTTCCCGCGACTGGGCTGCGAAGGGACCGATGCTCCTGGGTATCAGGGCTGTCATCGCTGAAAATTTCGAGCGTATTCACCGATCGAACCTGATCGGAATGGGCGTATTGCCACTGGTTTACACGAAGGGGCAGACTGCCGATTCGCTGGGCCTGGACGGCAAAGAGGTGTACGACATTCCCGGAGTCGGAAACTCAGTTCAGCCCGGCTCGACCATAACTGTTACCGCGACATCGGACGAGGGCAAGGTCACAACCTTCGATGTCCTTGTTCGCGTCGACACTGCAATTGAGGCTGAATACTACCGCCACAGTGGTCTACTGCCGTATGTACTTCGACAGATGATGGCGAACGCCTAGCAAGAGGGTGTTCTGGCAGTCCGCTGTCCGATGGCAATCGCAACGCGTGCCAGACCAGCCCTACGTGGTCCGTGAGCCTTTTCTGTCGGCCGGTGCATCTGGTGCGTCGCCTCTCGATAACACCAACCTGACAACTGGTCAACACAACTGGTCAACCTGGTCTTTTTGGGCCCCAGCGGTCTGCTCTCGAGCTGACCAGTTCGTAGTGCAAGTTTTCTGCCAGATCTTCGTAAACCCACACGAACCCCGATGCACGAAGTTTCTCGGGATACACACGCTGGCTGTAGAGGGTCATCTCTTCACCCATCTGACCGAGGACGAGTTTGATAACCGGTTTCGGGATGTTGAACCAGGCCGGTCTTGAGACGGCTTTTGCCATCAAACGGGTGAAATCCTCGTTGCGAATTGGTGTTGGCGCGGTCAGGTTGACCGGACCGAAAATCGATTCCTTGCCTATCAAATACGATAGGGCGTTGACCACGTCGACGAGTGATATCCAGGGCCACCACTGGCGGCCGTTTCCCATTTTGCCTCCAAGCGCCGATTGGAACGGAACCCTGAGTTTGCCTACGAGGCCGCCACGTCGGGAGATGATTAGTCCGAAGCGAGCGTTGACAACTCGAATTCCAGCATCGCGGGCAACATCGGTTGCCTTTTCCCATTTAACCGCTGTTTCGGCGAGAAATCCTTCGGCCGGGGGAGACTCTTCGGTAAGGGGTTCCTCACCCCGATCACCGTAATAGCCGACGGCCGACGCAACTATCAGCACCCTGGGCGGTTGTGGCAGGGCAGCAAGGGACTGTGAAATGAGTCGGGTCGAACGAACTCGACTTTCGCGTATCAGCAACTTGCGCGACGAACTCCAACGTTTCCCGAAGATCGGCACTCCGCCAAGATGAATCGCGGCATCGATACGGCCGAGCGGGGTCGTGTTCAGCGTGCCCTGCTCGGGGTCCCAACTGTGCTCAGCGGCCGAAGCTTCGGGATCTGGGTTACGCCTGACCAGTTGGACTACTTGGTGACCGTCGTAGTTGAGAGTGTTGATGAGCTCACTACCGACCAGCCCCGATCCGCCTGATACGAGAATTCGCATACCACTCCTGTTCCGAGTTTGAAAACCTCCCGATTATTCTAATTCTCAGACGAGTGTTGGGTGCGACGGGGGCGTGGCAGCGGTCGGAGACTACGCCGATTTTGAATTAGCCTCTCGCAGCCGATACTTTCTTCAGCACTTCCGGAGGTAGAGGGAAAACCCACCCACGGTTCTTGATAATGGCTATCGAGAGTTCCGGCGGAATGGCGATGATTATCTCTGGCTCGATTGAGAATCGACCAGTGAATCCACCAATAGCACTGCGAGCGTGGACACCGCCGTAACTTTCGTCTTCACCATCGACGGCGAACTCGCCTTTTCCACCGCCGAAAACTGACTGCCACCGTTGCGAGAAGCCATTCATGACCGCCGGGCCACCGTTGAAAGCCACGTCAGTCGAAACGACCATTCCAAGTGCTTTGACGGTGTAAATTACGTCGTTCAGGTCGCCGCCCTCGCCACCGCAAGTCAAACCCCAGTGCAGCCGCTTGATCATAGAATTTGCGATCCACTCGGCGGCATCCTGGCCTTCCTTGATCCGAGCGGGCTCGTCGTACATTTGCCCCGGACCGTAACCATGGCCCGACAGGTATACCAGTCCGGATTCGTGGAAAATGATTCCGGCTATCCCGGCACCCTTTAAGTCTTTGACATCCTCCTCAAAAGAACCGAGGTCCATACCGAGTTTCTTGATTCGGTCGTAGACATCGAATTTCCGCCTGAGATGTTCTGGAACGATAGAACTGTCGTAGAACTTGCCCATTTTTTGATCCTTAGCTAATGACTGGTTGCCTGGTTATACCTGGAAAATTTCCGTTAGATACCGAACGGCCGCGGGCATAGCTTCCCGCGACGGAATACCTCCGCGGGGCTCGTAAACGATCGACAGCGGTCCGGTGAACTTTGCGCTTTTCAGCATACGAACTATACGTGGGTAGTCGAGCCACTGCTCGACGCCAGGAGCTGCAAAGTAGAATTTGGTCCGTACCATCTCTGCACGTGGTGCGCACATCTCAATCGATTCGTAGAGTTCGGGCTTCGCGACATTGTCGGCAGAATCGAATCCCCCGGCGCCGGGTGACCCCTGGAACTGCCCTGTATCGAGTACGTATGACAACGCCGGGCTATCGATCTCGTCCAGCATCCTCGTGACCTGTTCGCCGTTCGATGGCGTCGAACCGTGGTTGTGGTTGTGAAGGAATATCTTGATCCCGGAAGAAGCGGCGTATTCGCAAATACGCTCGAACTTGTCCTGCACCGCACCGAACGTGTCCTCAATTGACTGGCCATTTACTACGCCGTTTCCAGGAACACGTATCGAGGAGATTCCAAGGTGGGGCACAGCATCGATCAACTTTTTCGCCCGGTCGATTTCGCCTTCGATTGACGAAACCGGGGCATGAAAATCGACTATTAAACCGCAGTAGCCAAATTGAATCCCCCTGCCTTCGATCTGGTGAGCCAACGCCTGTAGATAGGCGGGCTCGTAATTTCTAAGCAGCCGGTCTTCTATGTCGATTCCGGCTATGCCGAGTTGGGCTGCCATGTCGGCTGCGGTGTGTATGCAATCCTCGTTGCTGCCATAGCCGTCCTTAAATGACAGCGCCTGTAGGTATATGGGGTGCACGGCTGGTCGACTCACTATTTACATCTCGTACTTCGCGAGCATTGATCGTAAATACGCGTTGGCCAGGGGCACGGCAGATGGTTCATCCAGTTCGTCCTGTCCCTCGAACACAATCGACATCCAGCCGTTGAACCCCACTTTCTTGATGATCGGCATGATCCGGTCGTAGTCGAGCCATGCTTCTTTGCCACTGGCGATTCGGTAGATCTTTGCCCGGACATGGACGGCGCGTGGGGCAGAAGTTTCGATCGAACCGTAGAAGTTCCACTGCGGGTCCTCTTTACCACGCTCGCCAAACGAAACACCCGGTGAACCCCTGTACTGGCCGGTGTCGAGAATGTGTGAGTAGTAGGGATTGTTCACGTCGTCGAGCAATCGGATCACCTGGTCTCCGGTAGCAGGAATGCAGCCGTGGTTGTGATTGTGGAGCCCGACGACGACGCCCTTCGATTGTCCGTATTCCGCCACCTCTTTCGTCGAAGCTACGAGGCGAGGCCAGGCCGATTCCTCAGATTCGCCTTCGGGAAGCCATGATCCGAACGCCCGGATCATAGGGATCCCCATTCTGGCGGCAACGTCGATCCATTTTTTCATCAAGTCGATCTGTTGACGCAACTCATTGCCGGTCTTCCCGAAATTGTTCGATACCCCTATGTAGCACATGTGCAGGCCACGTTTGAGGCAGGCCTGTTTCACTTCTTCCAGAAAGTCGTCGTCGGTAGAAGCAAAGTGCGTGAAGTGGAGATCGACACCGTCCATGCGATACTCAGCGGCCCGATCGATAATCTCGAGCATTGTGATCTTGCCAGCATTGAACGTATCGCGATAGCAAAGTGATTGGAGGCTGAGTTTGATCATATGAATTTAGATTCTTTTGTTATCCGAGGAGTAACAGAGTGCGGTTGTCGGGAGCGATGCCATCGCACTGGATTTTTGCGGCTGGAGCCAACCGCGTGCAGGGAATGTACCACCCCCGCAAGCCGAATCAAATCGGAATAACGCGGTCTGGCAGCCCGCAGGACACAGAAGCCACGCTTTATGTGGTCGCGTAGATCACGTAAGCTTCGGCGTCACAGTCGAGATTCAATATTGAGCAGACCAGTAATTTCATATGAAAAAGATCGATTCCCATCTTCACGTCTGGGCACATGATCCAGATACGTATCCGTACCGGGAGGGACAATTGCCTCCGACGGCCAGCGGTGATGCAGAATTCTTACTGGATTTGATGGACGAGGCAGATGTTGCTGGAGCGCTGATAGTTCAACCGATCGTCCACGGTTTCGATCACTCCTACGTCGACGATACGATCGCCCAGTGGCCCGATCGATTTATCGGAATGTGCCTGGTCGATCCCCAGAACGATGACCCTGTTAAGATGCTGGATGAGTTAGTCAGCCGCGGTTATCGGGGTGTCCGATTCAACCCGGCGCTGTGGCGTGAAGGCGAGAAAATGGACGGGGATGTTGGGCGCGCTATTTACCGACGTGCAGGCGAGTTGGGAATAGTCGTGGGGTTTCTGATTAGCCCTCGAAACTACGATGAGATCGAATCATTGGCCATCGGGCATCCCGGCACTCGGGCTGTCATCGACCACTTCGGCCACTGCGTTCCATCGACGAACGGGGGGAACGTCCCCGAGTTCGACCGGCTGGTGTCTATGGCACGTCATGCGAATCTGCACGTGAAGCTTTCCGAATTTCCACGTGCTTCGAATGAAGAATTTCCATATGTCGATCTTTTCGGATGGGTGCACCAGCTGATCGACGCCTACACAGCAGATCGTCTGATGTGGGGTACAGATTTTCCATTTATTGTCGAGCAGACGGGCTATGGCAGGGGGTGGGAGATTGCGGACCGCGTCGAACCGGCGATCGGCCCCGGACTTTCCGACAAAATTCTTGGAGGCACGTGCGAGGGTTTGTTCGGCACGTGGGGAGACTAACGCTGAACAAAACATTTGAAGTGTGACCACGTACTACTTTCGGGAATATAGTGACATGCCTGAGAAGTGCAGCAAGAGGGTTCATAAATGACACTGACGCCAATTCCATCCAGGGCGATCGAAACCGTGAAGAGAATGGCCGATGCGGCCACCGAGTTTTTGAATTCACTCGACGCCGCCCAGAGGAAATCTGCATCGTTCAAATTCGCCGGGAACGAACGTTACAAGTGGGCTTACACCCCGATCGATCGAAACGGCCTGCTGATCTCAGACATGTCGGCTGACCAGCTCGGTTTGGCGTTCAAGTTGATGGAGACCGGCTACAGCGCTCGCGGGGCCGCGACCGCACACCGTATTATCGAACTTGAGACGATTCTCGGTGAGTGGGAGAACATCAGCAAGAACATCTCCCAGTGGGAGCGCTCTGTCCAGCGATACTGGTTCAGCGTTTTTGGAACGCCAGGGAGCGTCGACGAGCCGTGGGGATTCCGGGTAGGCGGTCATCACATCGCCTTATCGGCCAGCATCGTCAACGGTGAGCAAGTCTCGATATTGCCGCTGTTTTTCGGTGCCAATCCGGCCACGATCCGACATGGCTCACGCAAAGGTGAACGGACTCTTGTTGAGGAAGAAGACTGGGCAAGGGCGTTGCTGACATCGCTAGACAGTGATCAGACTGGCCTGGCAGTGGTCAACTCGATAGCACCGGCGGATATTTTGACGACCAATGTTCGGTCGGCCAATCCCGATGCCGCTCCTGTCGGGATCGGATTTGGCAGACTTCACGGCGGTCAACGCGATCAACTTGTGTCGCTTGTGAAACATTACGTGACACGTGCCGCTGAAGATCTGGCAGACAACTACTGGCGCGAGATAGAGTCGTCGGGCTTTGATGACGTGACCTTCGCCTGGGCCGGGCCGTCTCAAGCCGGGGAAGGCCACTACTACGCTATCCGCCATCCGCGATTTCTCATCGAGTATGACAACACACAGAACGGCGCCAACCACATTCACTCCGTGTTGCGGGACTTCTCACACGACTGGGGGGAAGACCTTCTCGCTGCACACTATCGGGCGTCGCACTAAGCGGTCCAGGGTCAAATGAGTGGTCATGGTGACTGATTCCACGAACCTGCAGAACGACAGGTTCGGATTTTCCTGTTATGCCGTGGTGATACCCATGCCCGAGATGCTGGTCGACCAATTCTCGCGAGTTGAGAAGGCGGCTGACCAGAGACGTGCCAAAATTCCGGCTCATATAACAGTCAAAGGAACTTTTTACGGACACGAAAACCTGGACGGTCTGAAGAATGACATTCGTGACATCGCGACACGTCACGAGCCATTCTTTCTTGGATTCCACAAACCAGAAGTTACGATCCGCAACGGCACGATCAGCTTCGTTTTTACGAACGCTGTTGAGACCGAGGCGCTGAATAACGAACTTGAATCAAAGATTGGTCCGGCCTCGAAATCGGCTTACCGGTCAGGTCCGTACAAGACCCATCTTTGTGTTGTGGAGCAGGTCGATCAACAGGGAACAAACATCGCTGCGGATCTGATCCCCGGGCTGGATTTAGGTGGGGGAGTGGAAGTCGATTCGCTTGAGCTGATGGGCCGAGACGGTCCCGCATATGGAGGCACTTGGAAGAGGTTAGAACGCTTCGGACTCGGCCGCTAGGTCGCCATTCCTGCTAACGGCACTGGAGCGCGGTTCTCAGCACTTCGGCGTTAGTCTTCATGATGCTGATGTAATCCTCACCGGCATTCACTTCATCAACGGTCCTGACCTCGAGTGGATGCAGCACGAGGAGCTCGGTGCCAGTCTCCGCAGCTACCGTTTCGGCCAGGCGTCCGCTCACGATCGGCTCCTGCAAGATATGCCGTATGCCAGTTTCCTTGATTAGCCTGATGACGGAGGCAACATGGGATGGCCCCGATTCGAACTCGGGTGACAGGCCAGCCAGGCCTATCTGTTCGAACCCGTACCGTTCTGCCATGTGGCCGTACGCGAGATGCGAGACCACGACTTTTTCGAGGGCGCACACAGACAGTTGCGCCTTGATCAGGTCGTCGAGTGTGTTCAGTTCGACACCGACACCGTCTGCGTTCCGCACGTAGCTGATTGAACCTGTCGGGTCGAATGAGACCAGCGCTGCGAGGATTCTGTTTGCCTGCTCGTTGGCTTTCAGCGGGTTCAGCCACACATGAGGATCGAAGTCATGGTCGTCGACCGCCTGGCCACCGTGGTCTTCGCCATCTGATTCGAGATTCACCGTTTGAACAACACTGGCTGGTCCAGCACCGGAGTTCGATACAGCAGCAAGAGCCCAACTCTCGAAGGCCGGATGGTTAAAAATGAAAATGTCGGCATTCGAAATTGCCCGAACATCAGAAGGCGAAGGCTCGAAGTCATGGGATTCGATTCCGGGTTTCACTAGCTGTACCACCGAAACCCTGTCGCCACCGATTCGCTCTGCTAAATAGGTAAGCGGGTAGGTCGTGGTGACAATTGCCACCGTGCCGCCCTCGGGCTTCTCAAGGTCTCGGTCGCACGCAGCAAGGCCAACCAAACTTGCGAAAGCTATCAGCACGAGCAATATCGGGTACGGTTTGTTCAATATCGTGATTGCGACTTTGAAAGTGATGGACGTGTCGACCGTGGGTTGCCTGGTCAACTGAAGGCAGGCAAAAGCTTAGACTCACAGCATTGATACCGGGTATCAAATGGACTCCATTTGCAGTCCGAAATAGGGATCAGTTCGAATCGGGGGCTGGTCTGTCGGGCCTAGACGATGTACCAGCGCGGGATGCTGCCACCTTCTGGACCGCGGCTTGATCGATAAAGTACGCGATCGCCTTCCAATCCGGAATCCTGGAGTTGCTCGACCCCCACCCCACCTGACCAGTTGCCCCACTCAGCCCCACAGTTCGTGCATGCGTCGGACTCGTACAGGCTGCCTTTCGTGTGGCAGGTCGGGCAAAAGACAGTTAATTCGGACTCTTTCGCTATCTGATTCGGGGTCGTATCGGCTCCGCAGCTCGGACAGTTTGGAGCAGTCGAGGGAAGAAATCGTGGGATCAGAACTTTTGCACAGACCTTGCAAGTAAATGTCGGTCGTTTTTCAGTAGTCATGTTCTATTGCAGAATACTTCCTGTGGCAGATTAGTCAGTAGGTCCACGGTGCCGAGCCTACGTGCTCAGAATCCCGGTTATTTCTCCGTCGCTGTCCAGGTCAATATCCCATGCATTAGGCGTCGATGGAAGGCCTGGCAACGTGATGATTTCACCTGCGAGCGCTACGATCTGGCGAGCACCGGCGAGAATTCGCAGTTCCCTGATCGGCAAAATATGTCCGCTGGGCGCTCCCTTCAAGTTCGGGTCGGCTGAAATTGAGAGGTGGGTTTTGGCTACGCACACCGGGAAATTCCAGCCGTTGTCGGCAAAACGACGCGCTGTGGTGCGGGTCATGGGACCCCATTCGACACTTGCGGCGAGGTAGACAGACTTCGCTATGTGCTCAACCTTGTCAAAGAAAGAGTCACCATCGTCATAAAGCAGCTTCACTTCTGACACCTGATCTGCGGCCTCAATAACGGCCGCTGCGAGGTCGGTCATGCCGTCACCGCCCTCAGCAAATCCATTTGCCTCTGCGACCCCGACGGCCCCGCTGGCCATCGCAACTTCTTTGGCGATTGCAATTTCTTCTGTTGTATCGTCCGGGAACCGGTTGATGGCTACAACTGCCGGAAGCCCGTACATGCCGACAATTCTCAAAGCGTTGGCGAGATTTTCTGCACCACGACGGACCGCTTCAGCGTCTGGTGTCGACATGTTCTTCATCGTGACACCGCCATGCCACTTGAGGCCACGAATAGTGGTGACCACCACCGCAGCGGAGGGTTTCGGCCCTCCCTGCCTTATCTTGATGTCCATGAACTTTTCGAACCCGAGGTCTGCCCCGAACCCGGCCTCGGTCACAACGTAGTCACCGCAGTTCACCGCAAGTTGGTCGGCGAGAATAGACGAACAACCGTGTGCGATGTTGCCGAACGGCCCCATGTGCACGATCGTCGGCTGGCCCTCAGCGGTCTGCACCAGGTTCGGCTTGATGGCATCTCTGAGTAGCGCCATGATCGAGCCTATACCGCCTACTTCTCTTGCTGTGACCGGCGTTTTGCCATCTTTCTTCCAGCCGACCACGATATCGCCAATGCGCTGTCGGAGATCTTCGTACGAGTTCGTCAGCGCACAAATTGCCATGATCTCCGAAGCAGCATTGATATCGAATCCTGTTTCCCTGACCGGGCCGTTCAGTTTGCCACCGCCACCGGTCATTATCGTACGAAGGGCCCGATCTTCTGCATCGGTAACCCGGCGCCATGTAATGCCTGCGGCATCGAAGCCGTCGATTGCATTGCGGTAAACCGCGTTGTCGACCATTGCGGCGAGCAGGTTGTGAGCCGACTCAATAGCGTGAAAATCGCCAGTGAAATGGAGGTTTATGTCGACAGCTGGCTGAACAGTTGACTTGCCACCACCTGTCCCACCGCCCTTATGACCGAAAACAGGACCAAGCGCGGGTTGTCGAATAGTAAGCACGGGTTTCTTGCCGAGTTTGGCCAATCCCTGCACCAGGCCGACCGCCGTAGTCGATTTCCCTTCTCCGGCCGGTGTTGGAGTTATCGCGGTCACAACTATCAGTTTTGCCTTGTCAGGTGTGTCCGGGAAAGCACTGAGCGGGATCTTGGCCTTATCGAGGCCGTAGGGCTCCAGGGCGGTCGGGTCGATCCCCATCTCTGTTGCAAGTTCGGCAATTGGTCGCATTAGTTATCTTCAGACACTTCGGGGTTGGCGGGTTGGGGAGTCGTGTAAACAGGGTGAACTGATAAAGACCCAAACCGGCTAATTTTACTCGTGCTGAGTCAACTTGGAAGATAACGGCCAATCTGGCACGCGGTTACTGAGCAGCCATCTGTTGCGAGGTATGCCGGTAATAAGCATCGCGGCAGCTATGATCGCGACGATGGTGCCTCCGGCGACTTCCCAGATGAGGAATGCTGAATAAACAGCGATTCCGACCAGGAGAAGTTCAATCGAGAACCGTACCCTGCCGGATACGGCGACCACGACGTGTCTTTTGTCTCCAACTGTCGAAAATATGCCGGGCAATGCGACAAGAACGGCCAGGGTCGGAATGGCTGCCATCCACGTACCGACGATCTCGGTTGCGGCCCAGGGTCCGGCGACCCAGGCCAGCATTTCAACGGCGAACCTCGTTGAGGCCGAGGCCACGCTATCGAGAGGGTTGTCGAACTTCGTGATGCCGCGTCTCTCGCCCGGTTTTCGTTTGCCTATGCACCCGAACTTAGCAGTGGAGGCGATCCAGGTTCAAGCTGTGTTGCCGCCAATTGACGACACCTGGACATCAAATGGATTTGAATTTTCGGCCAACGGCAATGAACAAGAAGCCGATCACACCGAGAACGGAAACGATATCCCAGTGGATGACACGGCCGATCGCGAGATTTGCGACAACGGCAATACCAAGCACCACTGCCATTGCAATCGCTGCAAATGCGACTGCCGCTGGCCAACTCCATTCAGTTTTCGCTGGCGATTTGCGCGGTGGGGGTTGCTTTGACCGTGGTCTGGTCTTTGCCAGTTTCGATCTCCTTCGAACTTGTGATCTTCGCTTCGACAGTCAGGGTAGAGATTGCTGGATTGAGCGCTGTTGAGGTGCTGTCGAGGCGGCGGAGGGACTGCTCGCGTTTCCCCGACAACACCAAATATTTGATGCTCACGTTCCACCGGTGGATGCGTGGCAGCCTCTGCCGCGCTCAATCAGATTACTTCGGCGGGGTTGGCCTGGTCGCCAGTGTTATCGTCGCCGCCGCGGCAAGGCAGGCGGCCGCAAGAGCGTAAAACGCTGTGTTGTATGTGCCTGTTGTGTCGTACACACGGCCAACGACCACCGGTGTCGCCATCATTCCCATTGCCATCGGGAAGGCCGACATGCCGAGTATCGTTCCGAAGTGCTTTCGTCCGAAGTATTCGCCCCGCATGGCGTGGAGAAGGGGAGTGCGTCCGCCAAAACCCAATCCCCAGAAGAGAGCAAACGCAATAGCCCCCCAGTAGCTGGTCGCCTGCGCAATTGTCACGAGCGCCGCACCCTGGATGATGATCAATACCGGTAACAGTCCACGCTTGCCGATTCGGTCGCCAACAAATCCTCCCAGCATCTGAAAACCGAATGACGTCAGCGCCATGACGGGTACGATGGTCGCGGCCGCGGCGTCGGAAAGATTGACTCCACCGCTGTCTGTCAGCTGGAAGAAAATGTGGGCAGACACTGCACCGACCGAGAGATTGGTGAGGGTGTGGGTTATTGATATCGACCAGAACGCCCGGGTGTGGAGCGCCTCTCTGGCGGTGAAATCGTGCTGTGCCACCGGACGAGTCGTACCAGGCTTGTCGTTTTTCGACACCTGCGCCATTAGCTCGCCGTACTCAGGAGCTCGCTTACCCGCAACAAAAGCGAGCGGTGGACCCGCGGCCAGAGTGATGAGGCCGATCACGAATGTCGTCTCACGCCAGCCGTAGGTGTTGATGCCCCAGACAACTGCCGGTACGAACACCCCGCCCAGGCTCGACCCGCCGATCACGAAAGCCATCGCCGTAGCGCGTCGGTGTGGCATCCAGGCGTTCACCGCGGCCATCGAAGGGACGAATCCGCCCATAGAGAAACCCATCGAGAGGATGAAATACGCCAGGTAGAACTGCACAGGACCCTGAAGTTGGGAGTAGAAAATCATCCCGACGCCACCCAGCGTGAAGCCGAAAAGCACCATTTTGCCGCTGCCGAATCGATCGGTTAGCCACCCTTCGAGCGGACCGAACAGTGCCCCGCCAAAACGGCCGAACGATGCCACACCGGTAACCACGGCGCGCGACCAGCCGAACTCATCTTCGATTGCACGGAACAGCGTGCTCGCGGCCTGGAAGGTCGGCCCGGAACTCACGATCATGTTCACTGCGCCGGCAAGGGTGACCCACCAGCCGTAAAACACTCCCTTGACTCGGGCGCGGGGTCCTGTTGGCCCGTGTGCCGTACCGGGTGGTGGGTCGGGTACACCTGTCTTGTCGGAGGTCATTCAGGCAGTGTCATCATGTTGCTCGAATCGATGTCAGAATTGTTGCAGGTAGAGGCTACGTGCGTTGAGCTTGCTGCGTATCGTCAATTCACGCTGGTCCAGAGGGAATTTGAGATTCACATTGTGACTCATCGGGGGTAATCTGGCCGCTCGCTTCCCCTTCGTCGACGCCAGCACTCGTAATTTGAAACGGCGGAAACTGCATGAGAATCACCAGGATCGAAACCACTATGCTCCGCGACCCGGACGGGTTTGTGATCCAGGATGCCACGATCCCTCCCATCGACCCGAACGCAAAAGGTCGAAACCAGCTTTTCGTGCACATCCACACCGATGAAGGCACCACCGGACTCGGCATCGCGCCCGGTCAGCGCTCAATTCGAGAAGTGATCCACGAAAATCTGAGCGGGGTCCTGATCGGCCAGGATCCATTTATGATCGAAAAGCTGTGGCAGGACATGTTCTGGCGAGTGCGGGGCTTTGGCCGAAAGGGAATCGCATTCCAGGCCATTGCTGCCATCGACATCGCCCTCTGGGACTTGAAGGGGAAGGTGCTGGACCAGCCGATCTACCGTCTTCTCGGTCCTGCACACGAAAGCGTGCCGATATACGGATCTGGAGGCTGGACGAACTATTCGCAGGACGAACTAGTCGCCGAGCAGACCGCCTACGTTGATCGAGGTATCCCGAGAGTGAAAATGAAGGTTGCCAAGGATTTTGGGCAATCTGAACGAGAAGATATCGAACGGCTGGAGGCGGTCAGGAAAGCCGTTGGCGACGACGTCGAGATATTCGTTGACGCCAACAACGGATATCGCGCCAAACAGGCGATCAAAATGTCACAGATATTCGAGATATATGACGTGGCCTGGTTCGAGGAACCAGTACTCGCCGACGATATTCCGGGACTCGCTCAAGTTTCTCAGGCAACCACGATTCCGGTAGCGACCGGGGAGCATGAGTACACCAAATACGGCTTCAGAGATCTCCTGGTAGCGGGAGCCGTCGACATCGTCCAACCGGACGTTCACAGGGTTACCGGGATCACGGAGTGGATGAAGGTCGCGGCAATGGCCGACGCATTCAATCTCCTGGTCGCACCACATGCTGTCTCGCTCGTACACCTTCACTGCGCAATGGCTACACCAAATCTCAAGGTTGTCGAGGTTTTGGGCGCCGAAGAGCAGAGCAACAAGGTCTGGTGGACCGAGACTCCACCCTACGACGGTGGTAACTGGAAACCGTTCGCCGACCGTCCGGGTTTAGGACTCGAGATCAATCCTGACTCCCTGAAGAACAACCTGGTCGATTAGGCATCGTCAGCGCTTCTGTGCACACCGCTATTCGGATTTAGATACATAACTACACGGTGAGTGGCCTCACCGGACACAAAGGGAACAAATAAATGCCATCGGGCAACAGGCTTGAAGGAAAGACCGCCATTGTCACGGGCGGTGCGTCGGGTATTGGCGAGGCCACATCCAGGCTTTTTGTCGCTGAGGGTGCGAGAGTTGTCATTGCCGACATCGACGAAGCGAAAGGCGTGGCCCTGGAGGCCGAGCTGAATCGCGCGGGCGATGTGGCGATGTTCAGGCAGTTCGACGTAACACAGGAATCGCGATGGATCGAAGTCATCGGCGAGATGATGGACACCTGGGGTCGTGTCGACATCGTGGTCAACAATGCAGGGATGTCCGGGGCAAAGGGTAGAGCTACTGTCGAAGATACGATAGTTGAGAACTGGGACACAGTATTCGCGGTGAACTCAACCGCGATCATGCTCGGTACCAAGACGGCGATCCCCGCAATGAGGAAAAACGGGGGTGGCTCCGTCGTGAACGTCTCGTCGATATTTGGAATCGTCGGCTCGCCGGCGGGAGCCGCATACCACGCGTCGAAAGGTGCGGCTCGTACGTTCAGCAAGGCTGCCGCCGTTCAGTACGCAAAAGACAATATTCGGGTCAACTCCGTGCACCCCGGCTTTACCGATACCCCCATGACACTCGACATCCACTCTCGAAAGGAGATTCGCGACGCTCGTCTGGCGATGACACCGCTTGGTCGCCTGGGAGTACCGATTGATATAGCTTACGGCATCCTCTACCTTGCCAGCGATGAGTCTTCGTGGGTGACAGGCACCGAACTGGTGATCGACGGGGGCGAAATCGCCTGGTGATCTTATGGATGCGATCGGACTGAAAATGGCCGAATACGACTACCAAGAGTTGATTGCCACCTAAGCCAGCCTGGGCGGACCGCGATCGGAACGAAGGCAGGCCGCCAACGCGAAGAGGGGTGTTAGTCCATCTTCTGAGCGTGTGGCACTCTCCAGAGTTCGGGCAACGAGCGGGCAGCGCCGTGTACCTGCCTGCGCTGCGGTTAATACAAAAGCCCCCTGCTGTAACAGGGGGCTTTCTCACGCCTCCGTGGAACCCTCCGGTGCCGGGAACCGGAGAGGTTTTATCGCATCATTCCTAGCGCACCGATCATGGATTTACTGCCTTCCGGTGCCCTGGAACCTTCCTTGAGCCGCCCGGTGTCCTGCAGGTAAGCAAGTACTGCCAGGACTCGCGCATGGGCTCTCGGCTGGGGCTGCAACCGCATCTTTGAGAAGATCGAGCCAATGTGTCGCTCAACGGTTCGGGGTTGTATGAACAGTTCCTCGGCGATGGCGGCGTTAGCGAGACCCCTGGCCATACAGTCAAGTACTTCGCGTTCTCGTTCTGTCAACTCGGACAGGAACGCACTTTCCGGGTTATTTTGTGTACCGGCAAGTTTTGCGACTATCTCGCTGGCAAGATAAGTCTTGCCTTCGGCTACATCTTTCACTGCCTGGACGAGATCGGAAAGACTCTGGAGTGACTGCTTGAGCAGATATGCCTTGCCTCTGACGTTGCCTTTTAGAAACTCTCGAACGAAATCGTCGTCGTCGAACGCCGACAGAAGAACGATCGCCATGTCGGGGTGTTTTTCGCGGATGATCCGAGCGGCATCGACGCCGTTCAGGCGTGGCATCCGACCATCCATAATCACAACGTTGGGACCCAGAGTGTCTGCAAGCACGAGTGCTTCTTGTCCGTCACCGGCGAACCCGACAAGTTCGATATCTGGGTCTGTGTTCAAAAGCATCCCGTATGCCTGACGCATGATTTCATGGTCATCGACCATCAGGACCCTGATATTTTTTGTTGCTACCGATTCCGTGGTCACAATTGCCTCCCAGGCCGTACGTTTGCGTAAAACCGCTGTCGATCAGTTGCCAATATTTACTCGGAGCTCGGAGCCGGAAGAGTCGCCAGGATCTTCCAGCCTGTGAGCTCCCGGTCTGTTTCGCCATCTGACGAACTGACCGGCGTTGGGACGGAATTTTCGATACCGCCTCCCATGTTCATGAACGATTCTCGAACCGACTCAGGTATTTCCCATTCTCGTGTGGCGCTGTCGTTCCAGGGCTTCGCCACGAGTTCGATGCCAACAGGGCCGTCACGGGTCTGCTCTACTTGCCAGATGACATCGCCTCCGCCGGGAATAGATTGAGGTGCGTTCAGGATCAGTTCTACAAGAATTAGTTGACACAGGGCTGCATCGGAAAACGACATCGCAACGTCGGTTTCGGCGGAATCTCCACGCCGAATGACGTCAATCTGCTCAACTTTGAGGGCTGGTGCTGTCAACAATTGGACCGTCTGCATCACGTCGACGACATTGATGTCTTCGGTAGTTCCAGGCTGTAATTTCGCAAAATTCCAGATACCTCGCGAGAGTTTTCGGGCACGAAGGCTGGCGGTTTCGATCATGTCGAGATAGCCACGTATTTTGCTAACTTCGGCCGAGCTCAGGTCTGATTGTCCCGCGTTGTCGATGGTCTCTTTCGACAGTTCCGAAAATCCCATCGCAATACTGATCGGACCGTTGAGGGTGAATTCAATCGGTCGTCGCAACACCTTAGAGATGGAGGTGTTTCGCTATGGGTATCAGAAAGC
>JAQBVG010000170.1 GCA_027623655.1 Chloroflexota bacterium | reverse complement strand
GACGGTCACGGTCGTTTCGTAAAAGATATGCAACGTGGCGGCTACATTGTTGTCACTGTTGACCTGCAACCGGCTAACTTCGCCCGACCATGGTCCCGTCGCTTCACGAGGGCGCGACCAACTGAACGGCTCTTGGCGCAAAATCTCAAAGCGTTCGTGCGTCAAAATGTCGGCTTCTTGCGTCGTTTTGTTGACAGCGATCGTCAGCGGTTCCGTAGACGACAACGTTATCTGCTTGAGTTCTCCGTCAGGGACGTTGAGCGCCACGATCTGGTCCCGAGCGCCGGCATCGATCTCGACATCCCTTGCTCTTAGTCCCACCATCGGAAATCGCACAACGGACGTTAGCGCGTCCATTTTGCGGTCAAAGAATCGGCCGCCAAACAGCTCGTCGTTGACCGTCATGCCGACGGAAAACGTGCTCAATATAACGGCCACCGTCAACACGGGCATGACAAGCCGGTTGCACAGAATATCCAACATTGCCGCAGCCGCGCGGCGGTGGGCGACCAGCAGCAGTAAATAGAACAGCGCGATGAAGATTAGGCCGGCCAACGTGCCGACGCCGATTAGCCAAACAGGCTTCAATCCAATCGCAAGCTCACGCGTCACTTACACAACCTGCTAATGGTTCAATCAATACGTGATATCAAAATCGGCAAACTGGCCCGTTGCCTGCAGCGTGGTGGTCTGAACGTTGTGGATGCATCTACCCATTCGGTCGTTGATGTCCTGCAAGAAACTATCAACTTGTTCGGCTGCCCCTTCCGCGATCAATTCGACGCGACCATCGAGCAGGTTCTTTACGTAACCCGTTACCTCGTAGTTCGCTGCAATCGAGCGCGTCGAATAGCGAAAGCCGACCCCTTGCACGCGTCCCGAAAATCGCACCTCTTTTCGTACCAACTGACTGATCACTAAGTGTTTGCCAAAGTATACGAAAACCGGCCAGACATCGCTGTCGCAGTTCTACTGCCCCCAGTATATCCAGCGACACGTGGACTTGGCACCCAACCCGGACGTGAATAACCCCCATCAAGACCCGAAGCGTAAGCGAGGAAGTCACCCCACATCAACACCCGAAGCGTAAGCTTAGAAGTTGCGCATTTTTAGTCCCCTCTCCCCCGAGAATTCGGAAAAATCAACGTCAACCAACGAACTGACGTCGATCCGAATTCTTGGGGGAGAGGGTCAGGGTGAGGGGGAAATGATCATGGCGCCGGCCCCGTCATCCTGCCGCGAATGATGATTGCGGCATTCGACAGATCCCTACCCTTCCGCGTTCGCCGCCCCGCGGGGCGGCGAACGATAGAAAGGTTAGAGATGCCCTTGGGGGATCAAACTCGCAGGTCACATCGCCGTCGTAAGACTGGACGCATAATAAAGGCGAACCAGTTGAGCGTCGCTACGAACCTTCATTTTGTTCAATAAGCGTGCTCGATGTTTCGCCGCCGTCTGCAGTCCGATGCCGAAAGCCGACGCGATCTGCTTGACCGATAGTCCATCCAAGACCAGCGACATTGTTTCCCGCTCACGTTTCGTCAGCCGCTCGATCCTGGCCAGTAGACCTGCATGCTCATCACGTTGCTCTCGCAACTGACGATCCTTTTCAACGCCTGCTCGAGTTGCTTTGAGCAGAGCGTTATCACAAACGGGTTTTTCCAGAAAATCGACGGCACCGAACCGCATCGCCGCGACCGCTTGGGTCACGCTAGGCCGTTCCGCAACGAAGATAACTGGGATATCCGCGCCAGAATTGCGCAAAAATCGCGCCATCTCGAGACCATTGCTGCGTGGCAAGCTGAAATCGATAACCAGGCAACCGGGTCGGTCTTCCTGGTAAGAATGCAGCATACTTTCACACGTCTCGTAACAGCTGACTTCCAGCTGTTCTGCAGCAAGTGTCTTCGCGATCAACGACCTTTGCAAAGCGCTACTATCCACCACGTAGACGACGGGTGGTGTCTTCATTCGGTCGATCATAATTGCACTCCTCATCAGAAGTTACAGACCTATCGTCTGTAAACTCGTGTCAAACGTTGGGATAAATCCAAAATGGGTTTCCTTCCCCAAACTGGCCCGACACGGAGTTGGAACCGCGACACGGCGATCCGATTGCCCAGGATAAATCACTCTAACTTCCGGATTGCGTTAAGCAGCCACCGCGCGAATTCGTCACTGTGTATAACGAAGCGCGCAGCAGACCACGCAAAGGAAGAATTAGAGTTGCAGGCAAATGCCGTGCGTCGCAGGCAGAAGAGTGCCAGCGCCAGAGTTGTGCTACGTCACGTTAGTAGCAGTTATGAAGTAGCAGTTATGAAAAGGACCGACAGATAAAAAATGATAGTCGGTTAAGTGACCGCAGCGATTAATTAATAAAAATGGAGATAAAAATCCGAACAATACTTCGCTATTCGCGGGCGATCGACGTCTACGACCGATTCAACTCCTTCCGTTCAAGATTTCCGCTTGTCTACTTGATCGTCACCTCCGTGCCGGCAACCGGCGTTGGACCTTCGAGCCCCAGTGCGTAGTCTAGCGGCCCGCAGCACCGCTTGTCAACCAAATTTTGCCCCAACCCTCATATCGGCGAATCCCGCCGTTTCACTCGCTATTTCCCCTAGTTTTTTTCCACTCGGGGGGACAGTCCCATTCACAGATCGTGATCTATTGTAGGCCGAAACAAGCGAATCGCAGTTCCGGCAGTAAAATCCCGGAGACCTCTGAAGTTGCCGCTCCGTCATCAGTGTACATTCGCAGTTCTAGAGTCTCACAAAAGTAAGCGGTTACGGTGACAGTCTCAGAGAGACAGTCTCAGAGAGGTAGTCTCAGAGAGGTAGTGACGGTATGGCCCGTACAAAGGGAGTACGGTTGCTGATAACTGGTGTGTTTCTGATATTCGTCGCTGGGTCGGTCCTGTTGTTTGTGCGAATGCACGACGGCGCCGCGGACGCTTGTGTGGGAGTTGCAATTGAGGTCGATGGAACCCGTCGGTGCTACCGCCTGGTCGTTCCGGACGGCCTGGGCGATGCACCGGTGCCACTCGTGTTTGCCTACCATGGGGCGAGCGCAACACCTGAATCGCTGGCAGAGATTTCACGTTTTGATCAGCTGGCCGATGAGAAGCGATTCATCGTTGTTTACCCCAAGTCGTTGCATCGATCGTGGAATACGCTGGCGCCGGGGAAGACATCGAGCGATGAAAATTCGGACATCCGTTTTTTTGACGTACTGTTCGAAAAGCTCACGACCCAGTACAAGGTTGATTCGCACCGCGTTGCCATTGTGGGGATCTCCAACGGGGCGTCCTTTGCGCTGTTGGTGGCCGATCAACGGTCAGAGAAGATTGCCGCGGTGGTGGCACATTCCGGATATCGGCCGCCTGGGGCGGAACCGCCGGAACACTTGTTTCCGATTCTCTTTATCGTGGGTAACGAGGATTCCCCTGCGCTGGCCGATGGTATGCGCAACGTGGTCGATCGGTATCGGGAGATCGGCCGTGACGTGGAGCTGATCATGGTCGATGGCTTGGGGCATAGTTGGGCGACGGGAGAGAACGAGCGAATCTGGGACTTCTTGTTTGAGCGATGAAACTGAGTGCGGGCAGAGCGCAGCGATCCAAAACCGCGAATGTAGGCTAATGGCCGCAAGCGCGTTGTGCAGTTGATGCCTGTTCTTTTTCTTCCCTTGTTCTTTCTTTCGATCGGACTCGTCTATCGTGAGCTAACCGTCTGGATCGTCGAGCAGCTCTTTCAGTCGTCGTCGTAGCTGTTCGGGAAATCGATCAAGCCACGACTCATCGATGATTCCGACGGAAATCATATCCAGGATGTGAACCTGGTCTTTACGCCGAAAAGAATTCAGCTTCATTCGTACCAGAGACGCCAACTGAATCGTTCGGAAATCGTCCA
>JAQBVG010000169.1 GCA_027623655.1 Chloroflexota bacterium | reverse complement strand
CTATATGGACCGCTCCGCTTTCTGCCAGTAGGGTTCCCGTAATTTCCGCTTGAATATTTTTCCGGAATCCTCACGTGGGAGATCACTGTGGAACTGGATCAGCCGCGGCACTTTGAATCCGGCCAGTTTGCCCTTCAGGTATTTTATTACTGCATCGGAAGTGAGATTCGCGCCGTCTTCCAGTTGGATCGCCGCGGCCAGGGATTCACCGAAATCTTCGTCCGGAATGCCGAATACGGCGCAGTCTCTTACGCCCGGCAGGCCATGCAATGCCGCTTCGATTTCAGACGGGTATATATTCACGCCCGCGGAAATGACCATGTCGTTCTTGCGATCGCACAGATAGAGAAAACCATCTTCGTCCATGTAACCGATATCCCCACAAGTCACCAGACCTTCCCGCTCCACTTCGCGCCGCATCTCAGCTTTGCCGAGGTAGGTGAAATCGGGCTGGGACCCGTTCCACATGTAGATTTCCCCGATCTCGCCCGGCCCTACTCGCCGACCTTCGTCATCGAAGATGCGCACGTCGGTGTTTTCCAATGGCATTCCTACCGTGCCCGGATGACCCAACCACTCGTTTGAGTCGCAAAGGGTCACGGCCCCCGTTTCCGAACCGCCGTAATATTCCACGAGCACCGGCCCCCACCAGTCGATCATGGCGCGCTTGACCTCCGGAGCGCAGGGCGCCGCGCCATGCACAACCACTTCCAGTGAAGACAAGTCGTAACGCTGCTTCACCGCGTCTGGCAACTTGAGCAACCTGTTGAACATAGTGGGCACGGCGTGGAGGAAGGAAACGTTGTGTTTCGCGATCATCCGCAGGGTTTCCTCGGGGGAAAACCGTGGCATCAGGATGATGGTGCTCTGGCAACTTACGCCTCGCAGACAATTCATGTTTGGCGCGTTGTGGTAGAGCGGGCCAGTAATCAGTTGCACCGTTTCCGCGTCCTGGGTCAGCGCCTGGAACATGGCCTGCTCCTGCTCCTCACTGATCGGGAGACGCCGGATTCCTTTGGGGCGGCCGGTCGTGCCGCCCGTGTAAATCATGGTGTTGAGAAAATTGAAGCGCGCTGGCTCTGGCGTGCCGGGGTGAGGTTCGAATCCCTCCAGCCACCGAGTCCAGTCCGTGGCTCCCTCCGATAACCTGCACACAGCCGGGTCCAACTCATAAGCGGTGCGAATTTCATCCGGTGTGGGCACTGCCAGGATGGTGATCTCGGCTGGGACCTGCCGGGCAATTGGCACCAGTAGATCCGTGTGACTCAGCAACACCTTCGCTTTGCAGTCGGCCATGATGGCGCCGATCTCGTCCCAGTTCGTATGCCAATTGACAGGAACCGCATAGGCGTTGAGGGCTTGCGTGGCGATGGTGGCTTCGATAAACGGAAAATCATTTCTCAGAAGAATGGCTACCGCATCGCCGGCTCCCACACCGAGTTGCCCCAACCCGGTCGCCGCCCGGGCACTCCGTTCGAACAACTGCTCGCCAGTCAACTCGCGCGTTCCACTGATAAATATTCCAGCCATGCCCTGCCTCCCAAATTTCTTGAACTCTTCTGCCACCCAAAATACCATTGCCTGGCAGACAAGTCGGCCCCATTGACCTATCACAGTGTCAAGTTGCCGCCTGATTGCCCGACGCCTTATCCTTTACTCAAGTGGCCGGGGGAACTTGCTAAACCTGCCACACCTCCCAGGCACTGTCACGTCCAGGCGAATCGTAACCGAGACATCGCCAGCGTGAATGCCGGTCTGGTGGGCAATGCCATCGTGTCCCACAACATTCGAATCCGGCGCGGGCGTGTTCGCGAGGCAAAAACAGGAAACTGCCGGGACAGGTCAATGGCGCCAGCTCTCCCTATCATGCCGCTCGCGCGGTGCTGACCACGACCGTCGCCGGGCCAATATCTGACTATTCCGATGCGTTCCCATTGCAGTTCCCGCCATGAACGAGTCCACGGGCACTCAACATGCGGATAGCGAGCTTCCTCGCCAGGCCTGCAGCCCCTACAATGCCGGTAGCACGAAGCAACTGGAGGTGGTCGCGTGAAAGTACGTGTGAATTCGGACCTGTGCCAGGGTCACAGTCGATGCTGCTCCCTGGCTCCCGAACTTTTCGAAGTCGATGACTATGGGTTGTCGAGCGCACTGAACGACGGAGAAGTTCCCGCGGGTATGGAACAGAAAGCGCAGCTGTGCATCGACAGTTGTCCGGAGTTTGCGATAGAAATGGTTGACGGCAAATAGTCTGCCACGGAGACCGAATGGATGCTTAACCGGATCAGTCTGCAAGACAATGCCGTTGTCCTAGCTGGTGTGACGCAGGGTAGCGGCCGGGGTGTTACGAACACGGCGGCGGCACAAGTAGCCGTCAGGGGTTGTCGCCATGAGTGAACGTGCACCGGTTAAAGATTGGAAGACAGATTGGGATCACCTGGATTCGGACTGGCGTAATAATCCTTATCCGATCTGGGACAAGCTCAGGAAAGAGTGTCCGATCGCGCATACCGAGCGCTTCGAGGGTGCGTACCTGCCGACGCGCTATGAAGACGTGAAGGCGATTTCTTACGACACCAATCACTTTTCGTCGCGCCGCGTCGTCGTACGTGACTACCACGTTGACGTGACAATACCGGCGCCGCCAATTACCTCCGACCCGCCCTGGCATAAACCAGAGAAGCGCGTGCTGCTGCCATTCTTTTCGATGCAGGAGATAAAAAAGCTGGAGCCAAAGGCGCGCGCCGTCTGCAACGAGTTGATCGACGGCTTCATTGACGATGGCCAGTGCGATGCCGCGCAGCAATATTCGCGGCACATTCCGGTACGTGTCATCGCGCACATGCTCGGAGTCGACGAGAACGATGGTGATCTGTTCATCAGATGGATCCACGAAATCCTCGAGCTTGGCGTCCGTGACTACGATGTTTTCCTGCAAGGCATGACGGAAATGACCGCGTACTTTCAGGTCGAAATCGACAAGCGCAAGGACGATCCGCGCGACGATCTGATCTCCATCATGATGCAGGCCCGATGCGAGGGCGAGCCATGGACCCCGGAACGCGTGCTCGGTGCGTTGCGCCTGCTGATGATTGCGGGCATTGACACCACCTGGAGCGCGATTGGTTCATCTTTGTGGCACCTTGCCACGCACCCGCAAGACCGTCAGCGATTGCTCGACGAACCGGAGTTGATGCCGACCGCAGTGGAAGAGATGCTGCGCGCCTATTCTCCGGTGACGATGGCGCGTGAGGTCGTCGAGGACACCGAGATCTCGGGTTGCCCGATCAAAGCCGGCAACATGGTGTTGCTGTCGTTTCCGGCCGCGAACCGTGATCCGGAGATGTTTGAGGACGCCGACAAGGTCGTCATCGATCGCCAACCGAACCGACACTCTGCGTTCGGACTTGGAATCCATCGCTGCGTCGGTTCCAACCTGGCGCGGATGGAAATGACGGTCGCAATCGAAGAGTGGCTGAAGCGCATCCCGCATTTCTCGCTGGAGGGCGAAGTCACGTGGTCCGAAGGCACAGTTCGCGGTCCACGCTCGTTACCATTCAAATTGACCTGACCTCGCGCGGGCCAG
This sequence comes from Chloroflexota bacterium, assembly GCA_027623655.1. GTDB lineage: Bacteria > Chloroflexota > Dehalococcoidia > Lucifugimonadales > Lucifugimonadaceae > Lucifugimonas. The sequence continues at coordinate 325 of JAQBVG010000169.1, read as the reverse complement.
TACGCGCGCGCGCATTGACAGCAGTCGGAACATGAATCCACGGGGTCGGCCGCAACGGCGCATTGAGGTTCTGATCGATCTATTATGCTGATCGAGCGCCCCTTCCTCGATCATCAGCGGCATCCGGTAGTTGCCGAGTTTCCTGTCAATACGCTGACGATCTGGTGTCGTGGGTCAGCACAGTTACCCGCCAGGACAAAGGCCGGGCAATCGCCCGGCCTCGAAATCAATCTGAAAACGGACGAAAACGCTAGAGCGTCAGGCAGCCTTCAGAGCATCCGCGGCTGACACATAATCGTAACCGAGATCACGGGCAACAGCCTGG
>JAQBVG010000030.1 GCA_027623655.1 Chloroflexota bacterium | reverse complement strand
ACCACTTAACCCTGACATTTTCCCTGGACGTCGACAGCGCAGCGGTACGTTATTACGCCGCCCTTGACAGCACGCTCGGTTCGCACCAAAAATATCCGTCTCGAACTCTACACAACGGGTATAAACTCCGGGCGTCGTACCACTCACGCTGCAGTCGAGCTACGCCAACAAGGGCAGAGTCGCCGATAGCGGCGTGTTACACACAGGATATTGAGTTGAAGATCACTGATGTCAAAACGATGGTTGTTGAGAACGAGCCGCCCTACATTGGAGGCAAGTATTTCCTCTTCGTGACGGTCGAGACCGATGAAGGCATAACCGGTCTGGGTGAAAAGGTCACGGGAAGCTCTTTCAATCGAAGCGGCTGGAAGGATTTCACCTCGCAGATCCAGTTGATTCATGAAACAGCCGAAGCGTTCGTTATCGGTCAGGATCCATTCAATATCGCTCGAATCTGGCAAAACGCCTACGGTGGACGCCACGACTACCGTCACCCGAGTCTTCACTACACGTCGGTTTTAGCGGCATTCGATATTGCGCTGTGGGACATCGTTGGCAAGGCCGCGGGCCAGCCGGCCTACAACCTGTTAGGTGGTAAATTCCACGAAAAGCTCCGCGCATACGCCTACATGCCCTCGGGTTGGAAGGACGGTCCCGAAAGAGCCGGTGATATCGCGCTGCAACTCATGGAAGAAGGAAATTCAGCCTGTAAATTCGACCCGTTCGATGGCGTGTTTTACGGTTCACAGCGTGACATCTCATTGCCGGAAATCAAGAATGCGGCGGCAATTTTCGAAGGTATCCGCAAAGCAGTTGGCGACGATCTCGAAATTGGCATCGGTACACACGGACAGTTGACCACGTACAGCGCCATACGGGTCGCAAATATCCTCGAGCAGTACAACCCATTCTGGTTCGAAGAGCCGGTGCCGCCGGAAAACTACGACGAAATGGCCAGGGTCGCGGCTCATACAAGCATCCCGATCGCAAGTGGAGAAAGACTTGCCACAAGGTGGGAGTTCTCTCAATTGATCGAGAAACAGGCCGCTCAGATCATCCAGATCGACGTAGGTCAGGCCGGTGGGATTCTGGAGGCGACGAAGGTCGCTGCGATCGCAGACGCCCATTACGCTGTCATCGCCCCTCACATGTACTGCGGACCCGTAGCAGCCGCAGCGGCGATCCAGGTCGATACCTGCTCGCCGAACTTCATGATTCAAGAAGCGAACCAGGGTCCGCTGCACAAGACGATTTTCAAGGAGCCATTGAGGTTCGAGAAGGGATTCATCATCCCGCCAACCGGGCCAGGACTGGGCGTTGAACTGGAAATGGATGTCGTGAACGCTCACCTGGTGAGTTGACGCCTCCCGTGCAACGGGAGGCGTGGTGAACAGGATTTCTTCGATCATTCGACCCCGTGAAAACATGTGCAGATGAGTCCGGGTTGCACTGTCATCCAATGTGCTTGGCAGATGTATCTCGTACGTTTAGCGTCGGGGAATGAGTGTGATTCCAGTACACTCGACTTAGCTCGTCTGTGAGCGACTGGGTGGTCTGTTCAAGCCGAAATAATTCCGGTCATCGATCGACCGGTGCCGCCGCGATGATCACCCCGGAAAGTACACATGGAACGTTGCCCCTGTTGACCCATCGATGACGAGTCCCTCGCTGCACAATACAGTCTCCTGCGCGCAACCTCGTAACATCCTCGTCGAGTTCGAGGTCGACTTCTCCCAATAGAACCGTTATCAGATCGAGGGTTTCGGTTGTATGCCAGCCGTTTCCGCCGGGCTCCATGACACCGCCATCGTCGAAACGTGCCATCAACTTGGTAAATTCAGGGGACGACCTGTCAACCAAAACAGACTCCGACTCAGGCGGGATCCTGATTACTACCCACTTGATCCCACCAGGTGGAGGCTTCATCACGTACTGATCAACATCGGCCGGGTCAGCAGTACCCTTGAGGTCTGGAGGCGTCGACGCCGTCAGCCACATCACGTCGAACTCAGAAACCGCGAGGTCGAAGTGGCCCGGGCTTTGACCATCAAGGGTAATCTCGGATTTTCCATTCTCGTTCAAGCCCGTCACTACTCGCCGAACCAGCATGTAACACATCCTACTCACGCTTCATTGGTCGATCCTGCCAGGTATTTGATTTCCGCTATGTTCCGCCGCACCGGTGGTCGACTCAATCGCAAAAATTCATCACACGCGAAGCGCTCAAGAGTCCGGCACACTGTACTCCGGCACTTATGTCTGGAGAGTTGGCGTATTATGCCTCTTACTCAGAGACATTCACCAAGATAGATATCCCAGGGTTCGAAATGCGTCGAATTCAGCAATACTTTCTCGAAACTCCGAGGGCCTTCGTCATCGGCCTCGTAATGGCTTCGTTACTGGTAGTACTTACCTCTGCCTGCGGCTCCGACAAGGGATCGGGAGCCAGCGAACTCTCGATCGGTCAGCTGGTTACGGATGAAGGTCGCATCTTCACTTTCGAAGACTTCACAACCGCCGGATTCAAGAAGAGTAAGACGTACGATGTGTCCGATCTCCCCCAGGCGGACGCGGCGTACTACGGCTTCTGGGGTTTGGACCCGTACAACCGTCGTGACTACGAATTGCGGTTTTACCCGTCCCATGCCGCGGCGATTCAATATGGAACCGATCTCGCAGGCGAACGAACCGGCAAAAATGCAAAGCTGACCGACTCCACAGCGACCTGGAAGGTCGGTGTACGTGACGCACGAGAGTGTCACGGCGCGCTCGGACAGGCACAACACGCGGCGAGTTGCACCGAAGCCAAGTACTACGACTACATGATCTTTGGGAACTTGATCCTGTTCTGTCCGGGTGACGCAATCGATGTGGCTCGACAGAATTGCAGCGATCTACTTGCACAGTTGAAGTAGCTATCGAGCACGTCCGAGCACAACTACAGCGCTTTGCCTCAGGGGTGGATCCCACCCCTCTCGCAACCTCAGATCAGAATTATTTCAGTACACTCGACTTAGCTGGAGTATTATCTCTCAGTAGACCTGCACGCCATCTGGTGGCGTACAGGTCTACTGACCGACCCGATTGTCGTTGATGTAGTCCCACTCGAACTGCATGCCGAGTCCCGGTCCCTGCGGGATGCTCACATACCCGTATTCATCCATCGGATCGCATGGTTCCTTCAGGTACGGCGGTACAAACGAATCGTAGTCCTCGTCATGCCGTAACAGGCCGCGCTCGTAGTATTCGCAGGTCTCTTCTGATGACGACCCTAGCAGGGCCAAATTGCCGAAGCCACCTACGTGGATCTCGCACTGCATGCCGATCGACTCGTAGAACCCGAGCGCCTTATGGCATCCCGTTATACCTCCGAAATTTGTGTCGATACGACCCATGTCGGACGCATGCAGAATTGCCCACTCTGCCCGCGTGTAAAGGCTTCCTGGCTCCATTTCAGGTCCGAGTATCACGATGTCGAGTTGCTCGGTTAGCTTCCTGTAGGGTTCCGTCTTACGTTCGTCCATTGGATGCTCAAACCAGTAGTAGTTGAGCTTCTCGAGTTCGCGGCCGACATACAGGGATTCTTCGTATGTGTAGATCCCCCAGGGATCAAGCATCAACACCATTTCGTCGCCTACCGCCTCTCGAACGGCCTGGCAGATCTCGAGATCAGCCTGAGGAAATGCTGGTTTGCCGGGGGCTGGCTCTTTTTTTTCGGGATCCCAGTAAATGTTCGCGTGGACTTTATAAGCGGTATAGCCACGTTTTTTACACGCCAGTGCGTGCGCTGCGTAAATGTCTGGCGATCCCAGATTGGGAGCCGTGCTTGCGTATGCCTTAACTTTGCTCCGGTACTGCCCGAGCATGCTGGCGACCGAGACACCGGCTGTTCGCCCCATCAAATCCCACAGCGCGCAGTCGACTGCACCAATCACTGACTCCGAAAGACCGCGATGCCCCATCATCCACTGCCAGAGTTTCTCTCGATTCAATGGGTCCTCGCCAACCAGCAGTGGCTTGACAAGGTGCTCAACTATTTCGGGGGAAGGTGGAACAAAATACGATTGTCCACCGGTGAAGTAACCCTCAGCACCGTCGTCGGTTTCGATTTTGACGATGCCCTGGACCTCGTCGCGCTCTTCTCCCCAGACACCGTAACCCCACCTTGTTCGATGAAACCGCGTCTTGCCTGAAAATGAAATGACTTCCACGTTAGATATTTTCATGTGCATCCTCACCGGCAGACCGGCAGTTCATGTGTGGCGTAGCGGTAGCTTCAGTGAGTGGCATACTAGCGCCTGGTCGGCGCTGGCGAACCCTGATCTAACCCGTTGTTCCGCTATCAATTATTGCGGGTAAGGTGACGCGGGGACCGGGCCAATCTGACTTCGTCGAGTGAGTACGACCGTGAACCAGTCGGCTTCAAAGATCGGTATTCAGTAAACTCCAGCATACTGACAGCATAATTCTTTTACTACGTGAAACAGGAATATGTCATCGGCCAGACCAGCGGCGACCTGCGAGTACAACAGTCTCAACTACCAACATCTGTTTGACGAATCTGATCCTCCTCATACTCGTCAGCATAAAGGGCAATAATTGCCTCTTCTCCGGGAACATGCTGTACTGCTCACGGGTCGAGGATTCAGGTCGACGTCACTTCTTGCAGGATCTCTGTGGACGTCGAGAACCCGATCATCCCTGCACGGCTGCGCGACTTCTCACCGCAGTAACTACGCGGGTTAAAGCGAGAGGTCGGGCGTATTGCCCGACCTCTCCCATTTCGATCCTAGTGCACCCGGTAATTCAGGCGGCTTTTGATTGTTTTGTGTCAGTGCTGCTGTCGGCCGAGTTGCGTCCAACTGAAACCTTGAGCCTTGAAAAAACTTTCAAAGGCTCGCCAACCTGCTTGAGATCGCGGATGATGTCCCACGGCCAGATCTTGTGCTCGCGCCATGCTACGTCAAGGTAGACGGCTATGAACGAAGAGATCATGGCTGCAATCGGGTGTAGACCCATGACAGCAGGGCCACCAGCAATACCGCTGGTCGCCACGGCTTCGCCAAGAATCACGCCAAAGAGCGACATCCCCGTGAGGTGCAATCGGTCTTTCTGCGGCCGCCTGAGGAGCTCGTATGAAAAAGTTCCGAATACAAATCCCATGACCACCAGTGCGGCCACGTTTCCGATATCAATCATGGTTTTCCTCCGAAAATACCGTCGGTTGATCCCCTACCGGTAGATGCTACATACCACCAGGATTTCGTCGGGATTTACAGAAGATGGCATCCAGTGTGACTCTCTTTTAAGAGATATCTAACCTAATTTAGTAGTAACACCACGAAGTTGGTGAAGACTGAAACATATAAATTATGGATCAACCCGAAACGACGAAGATTCTCACCAACAATGGCGGTCAGCCGAGTCAACAGCCCGGGTCAAAAAGAAAGCGCCCTGGCCGAAGCCAGAGCGCTTTGATTTGTTACTTCAACACCAGGTTGAACCGAAACTAGCGGCCCGACCGGCCACCGTGTCCAGTATCGCCAAACCAGTTGTTGAAAAACTTCATCAGGCCTTGTGCCCGGAGGAAACCGAGAATATCTCCGATTCGGTTTATCAACCGGTCACCCCGAGTCAGGACGCCATCGCAGTTGTTGTCGATGCCGTCAGATATCTCGGCCGCACCGGGGTGAATATCCGGGTTCGTGTCATCGCAGTCGACCTGTGTATCGGTCTGGGAGTTGTCAGTTGTTCGTGGCCCTTTCCCGTGCCGTTGGGTGGCTTGAATCTGGTCGAGTGCGGTGTCGGCGGTGACCACATCGACCGAGCCGTCGAAGCCATCGCCGTCGACGTCCGTTAGGTCAGTGCCATCGCAGTCCTGGTCAATCCCATCGTAAGGGAGTTCTTGCGCGCCCGGGTAAATACCCGGATCGGAGTCATCGCAATCCACTTCTGGTCCAAACCCATCGCCATCTCGGTCATTTCCACAGGCTGGGCTGGTATCAAATGGAATACAACCGTTGGCATCGTCCCAGTCCGGGCCCCATGGGTAGGCAAATGAGCCGTCGCCATCGTCGTCGATCTTTGGACCAGCGTTAGTACAGGCCGTCACAGCATTTTTTGGAACGCACGGATCGTATGGGTCCGAGTCCATCGGACCGAGCGACCCATCGCAGTCTGGGTCTGCATCGCTAAACAGGCCACAATGATCGTGGGCAGACGCCGGCGTAGCTGATCGATCCAGGGCCAGAAGCCCCATCCCAACGATTAGAGCGATCAACGTTAATTGAGCAAATATGCTCGGAATCCTGAAAATTGTCATAGTCCCCTCCAGACCAAAGAAATTTCCTGGTACATGGACATTGCCGTCGCCAGTGGGTCATTTCGAATCATCGATTCAACACAAAACGGCTAAAAAAGATCCACCAACATGCTTACGCAGATTCCAGCGCATTACATGTGGCGAACCGATGGCTAAGGTGTGGTCGAGGGGTTGCAGGCCCGGGCTCGGAACCAGCTTGCCCAGGGCATCTGAGAATGCATGACGGATCGGAAATGGCCGTTTGCCACGGTGGCGACCCGTTCATCCAGGTTCAAGTCTGTCAATCGGTCGATGACGCGTGATATGCCGCAGTTCCTATACACGGCGCTGACCGAGAAAAGACCGCGTGACGTAGTAGTTGCAACCCTGAAAGACCGATCTGTTGTTCTCATCGCTCCCGGCCTCGCGTAAAGTGGTGCGAAAACTCCACTGAGACTGCCCACGACGCCCCGGAGCCAAAAAAAACCATGCCTGTTGCCGCTGTAAATGGAATTGAAATCGCTTATGAGACCTTCGGCGACGGATCCCGAACCGTCATCCTGCTTCCGGGAGCCGGTTGCCAGATGCTTGAGTGGTTAGATCCGTTCTGCGAGATGATCGCACAACACAATTGCACGGTTGTGCGAGTCGACAATCGTGATGTTGGCCTCTCGACACATTTCGACGACGTCTGCCCCAATCCACGCGAATTGATGGAGAAAGCGCGCGCCGGTGAACCCTACGAAGCCCCCTACTCGATCGAAGATATGGCGAAAGACACCGCTGAGCTGATCAAAGTAGTATCCGACGGACCGGCACACGTCGTAGGTCGCTCGATGGGGGGAATGATCGGCCAGCGAGTGGCAATTCACTACCCTGAAGTCATCGCTTCGCTTTGCTCTGTCGCTTCGTCTGTGGGCAATCCGGACTACCGCGTCCGCAGCGAGGAAGTGATGAAGTTCTTCGCTCTTCCGCCGGCGACTACATACCAAGAGCAGATTCAGCGAAGCGTTGACGGAGATCGGCTGTTCTCTGGAACGCATTTCAAGTTCGACGAGGAAGCAGATTACAAAAAGCGTGCTGATATGCGGGCTCGATCGGACGACACGAATGGCGGCATGCGCCACAGCCTGATGTTTGGCTAAGGGGACCCTGCGGAACGTTACAAACAACACAGGGCCGATCTCGCCAGGCTCGACCTGCCTGTGTCAGCGATTCATGGAAGCGCAGACAATCTTTTGAACGTCGAAAACGGTATCGAAACAGCCGATCTCATCCCCAATGCGAGACTCGTGATCATTGAAGGCATGAGCCACGAGCTTCCTTCAGGGGCCTGGCCACAGATAGTCCAGGCGATTATCGAAACCGTTGACCTGGGTCAACCGGACTAATGGTTGTCCGGCGAACTCGCGTAAATCGTCAATGTTCCCGACAGATTGACCGTTCAGCCATCGAAATGCGCCTGCCACGCGAAAGATGCAGTCCCAGTCACCAGTCTGTAAATTTCATCGCTTTTGACTCCGACTACTTCATTAGAATTTTTAGCCTTGCCAATCTCAACCTCCGAATTCAGCGCAGGCGTCTGATTCGGTCCGGGTACATCGCAAGGGAGCAGGGATCGTTTGGAGCACCACAGCGTGATTGTTGCCGGGGGAGGACCCGGTGGGCTCGGGGTCGCGGCGACGCTCGAAGGATGGCATCCGAGATTTGAAGGTGAGTACGAATTCCCTTCCGTCGAAGTTCAGGAAATTGCTCGGCGGTACGAGCGCAACCCGCTGGCGCTGGATCCACACGAATTGCTCAACAACGGCCATCGGCCAATCGAGTTCTTTCGAATGCGTCACCACCCGATCCAGGACGCACTGCCGCTCGACCAGTGGACGTTGAAGTTCACCAAACGTGAACGGGTCGACTGGTTGTTGCTGACGACCGACGGACCCGGCGGGATATGGAACAGCGTTCCACGTGAGCAGCTGACGCTGGGTCCGGCCCACTGGATGGAGCTGGCGCACTACCCGATCTCCAGGTTCTATGAGCAGACTGGGCGCAAGCGCGATCTGGACGCTCTCGTTCATCGTGACGACCTGGTCCCGTACTACCAGGCATGTGCGAGCGAACTGGGACTGAGTGAGCACATCCGGCCTGGAATCAGGGTCACCGGGATCTACCCGGCAGAACCAGAGGTCGATGGAAGCGGTCCCCGATTTATCGTCGATACAAAGGATCAGCAAGACGGCACAACGCGAACGTACTCGTGCGACTACCTCGTATTTGGAGTCGGTCCGAGGTCTTCCCTGAGAAAACTGGACGCCCAGAGGACCGATCAGGGCTACGTTTCGACGTCTTACACGCATCCGGATGACTATCCGGGAGAGCGCATTCTCGTCGTGGGCGGTGGAAGATCTGCTGACTGGGCAGCGCAAGAACTGCACGACGCTGGTCGGACGGTTGTTTACGTGATGCGACAGCAACCAGATTCCCATCTCAAGTTGATCAATGAATCCCAGTATTTGCCTTACTACAGGCGCTGGGCGGAGATTCTTTCAGGCGAGCAACAGCGTATGGGCCTGTTGTACGGCTCAAAGGTCAGGGCATTTAAACCGGGTGGTATGGTCTCGATCGAGACTCCTGAGGGAGTCGTGCAGGTTCATGTCGATCATGTCGTAATCGAAATTGGAGGCGACCCCGACTACGATTTGCTCAGGCAGTTCGGGGATCTAACTTTTCACGATAAGCGAGACAACTTCAGGTTCCAGTTGAAACAGATGGTTGTGGATCAGGCGACGTTCGAATCGGTCGACATTCCGGGCCTATATCCAGCCGGCTACACGGCGGCAGGTACCGGTTTGAGCGTGATTGGTTTTCACGCCGGTTGTTTCTTAGTCGCCGGCGATATCCTTCGCAGACTGGGTGCGGTGTAGCTCAGACCTTTATGCTTCCACTCCCTCAGTCGAAAAGTCGACACGACGCTATTGCCTGTTCTTGATCGAGACCATATCTCTGCCAGGTAACGACGACGAAGCCAACTCCCCTCGCGATTCCTAACGGCCTTCCGTCGCAACGCAATCCCGGCGCACTCCATGGGTCGCGCGAATTGGTGCAATGTGGACTAATGCGTTGCAAGAGTTCCACAGGAGCCCCGGGGAGGCAAAATCCAGGTACAAGCCAGTCCGTCGTGAAAAATCACGTGTCCGTGCCTTCGTTACCAACCATCGCCACCAGTCTTGTTGTAGTTGCCGCCTGCGTCGCACCTATCGCAATTCAGCACTACCTGTCGATCAGCCCAGCAGTGATGGGGGCTATCGGCATTCCGGCGATAATTCTGCTCGGCTTCCTCGGCAGCGTGACGGTGATGGTGCCGATTCCTGTACTTTCCCTTGTGTTTGCAGGTGCAGCGATACTGAACCCGGTGGTGCTGGTAATCGCGGCAGCGGCAAGCATTACTGCTGGAATGGCCGTCTGCTATGTCCTGGGACGACGCGGGCATAAACAAGCGATTCGAGTGTCGGAACGATCACGCGGACACCTGCCTGGACCTATCAGCCGCTTTTACTCGTGGTCAACGGCCCACGTCGGTACCGCCTCTTTTTTGATTGCCGCGACACCGAACCCACTTTTTGACTATGCGGGTTTCATAGCGGGTGCAGGCAAGTTCAACGTTCAGCGATTCCTGGCTGGCACATTCATGGGCAAAGTTGCTCAGGCCTCGGTCATCGCATTCTTCGGGCACACCCTGGGCGAGCGGCTCTTCGCTATTTTGTAAGGTGCAATAGCCAGAAGGCTGAGGAAAAAGACGCCCCGATAATCATCGGGGCGTCTTTTCATTTGGCGTAACTCAGCAGGTCCAGCTGTATATCTACGAGGCCTTGCCCTGACCATGTATCAGGGTCGAACGGGCGGCGATTCTGTGTGCGGTCGCAGTCACTTCGAGGGCCGGATAGAAGTTCGACAGGTAGTCTGCCCTGATCATGTCTTCAATCGAGCCGTAGAAGCCGCAGGCACGGCATGAAAAACCGGCAGTTCGCCCGGTCACCTGTTCTGGCTGAGGTGTCCACTTGCAAGCCGGGCATTGTGTGATTCGGGGGGTATTCATCGATCAGGCGCCTTTGTGGTTTGCAGCCGCGTACGTTTCGTATTGGCCCAGCGTAACGGTATTTCGCGAGTCGTCCGAGCAGCATCCCCGTACTATCGATGTGGGGCAGCACCCATTTCTTATGCCTATGCACGTTTCAAAGTTGCATGCATAATCTCAGAGCGGTGCAGGATCAGAATTTTGCAGCGTAGTGTCTCTCATGCCACATGATGGATTCACCGTCCTGGATGGTAACCGGGGACGTTACATATCGGGCCTTTGAAGCCCCACACAACGACTACTCGGTCCCGCTGCGAGGGCTCTTATGCCGATGGCGCTCGCTACATCCGTCAGCCAGTAGACTCGACGAGATCTTTCGCTGCGCGCGTCACCATTAGTCTGCCGACACGCTTGATGAGCCCACCGGTGTTGCCGGTTCAGCCGTCTGGCGCATGGATTTGACCTTCAACACGTTCTGGTAAGCCGACAGAGCCGCAGTCGCCCCCTGAGCTGCTGCCGTTATGGTCTGTTTCAATTCGGTGCCGTCTGTAAGGTCGCCAGCCGCATAAATACCTTCAACCGACGTATTCAGGCCTTTATCGACGTGAACCTCACCGGATACCGGGTTTATCTCGAGTCCCAGTTGATTTGGCACTTCTAGGCGAGGGTCCGCACCTGCCTCGACGAACAACCCGTCGACTGTAAGGTCGTCCTGCCCTTCCCAGGGCTTGCTGAGTCGAATACCTGTCAGACCAGTAGCTTCGGAACCGAGCAACTCGGTCACTTCGGTGCTGAAAAGCACTTTCACGTTCTCGGTCTGCTGGAGCACCTTGAGCAGTATCGGTTCAGGTCGAGTGAATTTCTCTCGGCGGTAGATCAGGTATACAACTTTGGCGTACTTCGCCAGCAACACGGCACCCTCAACAGCAGCATTGCCACCGCCCACGACAGCTGCTGCGGCCTTATTGCGATAGAGGGGTGCATCACATGTAGAGCAGTAGGAAACGCCGTTCCCTGTCCACTCTTCTTCGTTGGGAAGATTCAGCTTTCGGCGTTCCCGGCCAACGGCAAGAATGACTGAAATAGCATCGATTTCGGTGCCATCTTCGAGAACAGCACGAAATGCATCGCCGTTTTTCGTAACCGATTTCAGGTTTGAGTACGCGGTAGGAGTCCCGAGGTTATCGACCTGTTCCTTGAACTTCATCATCAAGTCAAAGCCATCGATATCGGGTTGGCCCGGGTAGTTCTCTATCATTCCGCCGATCGCAGTCTCGCCGCCAAATTGCTCACCGACAATTAGCGTTTCGACCTGATATCGAGATGAATAAAGACCTGCAGCGAAGGCCGCCGCCCCCTGTCCCGCGATCAGTACGTCGACTTGCTTGATATCGCTCATGTTCCCTCATGCCATCAGGTGCAGTGACGCGCCTCGGCAGCCCGTACTCTGTAGCTTAGAAGCGCTCGGCTTTTGTGTCGATAGCCGGGCTGACAGTTTAGCCGTCGCAACTCCAAAGCCAGCGCGGGTACCGTCCTGATTAAAACTATTTGACCGATTAGATGCAATTAAGTCGAAATCAGTTCAGGGGTGTCGTTGTCCCCGGTGTTCAGTCATTCAGGCAGCCGGTTGACTCTGGTCTTCGTCGGCGAACAACGCCGATATTGCGTCGTGATCCATTTCGCTGAAGCTGACCGTCGGTTCGGCGAATTCAGGATTGTCGACTCCCTTCGATTCAAAGTCAGTTGCTTCCGGGACCTTCGGTGAACGGTCTGTTTTTGCGCCGTCGTTCGCACTTACGCCACCGCCAGTACTTGTACTTGCATCGCCAGATATGGCACCGGCGTCATCTTCATTCATGATCGGCGAAACAGCGGATCCGCCAGCTTGGGCGAACTTAGCCACTGGTGAGTCAGATCGGGCCGGGGCGGCTATCGTGTAATTTCTGGCTGAGCTCTTCTTGTCTTCATTGACAATGTCGAACGGAGCGTCATCTGCTGACTCCTGGAGTTGCGATTCAAACAATTCAATATCCGCCAGGAAATCCGGTTGCCGCTCCTGCTTCCTTCGAACGGCATCTGCCGATACTGTCTCCACGCGGTCACCGTGGGCAATACGGGCAAGCAGTTCAGCCTCTTGATTGGCAACCGAACGGGTTGAGAAGCGCCCTTCGACCAACCTCTGCCCGGCTGAGCCAATCCGGAGTGCAAAATTGTTCCAGCGCCTGAGCAATCCCAGTACGTTCGTCGCACCCACATGGTCGTAGGGTTCAGTTCCGATGTAGTTCCGATGGTTTGCGAATCCGTGTTTCTCGCTCAGTTTGCCCGCTGAGATCATCGGCACACCGGCCGATAGCGCCAACATCCCCAGTCCATGCGGAAGCTCGCTGCGGGGGACGGTGACGCACACCCACGTACGCTCGACGAGATCAACAAAGGGCTCCACTTTTTCGAAAGATACAACAGTGACAGGCAGATGCCGTGCGTCTACCGACGCTTTCAATCGGGGAGCAACTTCCGGTAGCGCTACGACCACGAACTCGACGCCCGGGACCACGGTTCGAGAAAGTGTTGCCGTTCGCACTAGAAATTCGATCGCTTTATCGCTTGCGATTTTGTCGGCCCACAGGACCACCGGGTGGCGATTGGGATCAGTATTGCTCACCGGGGTGTAGTAGTCCGTCGCCAGACCCGTCGTCCCGAGTATGACACCTCTCCAGTATCCAGCATCGGCAAGATACTCGACTTCCCAATCTTGTGTCGAAATATGTAAGTCGGCCTTCAACAGGCCAAATCTTGCGACGGCTGCGGACAACAGACTTCGCTTACCTCCAGAATACCGCCACAGATTCTCGACCAGATCGTCCGGTGACGAAACATGAGGAGAGTTTGCGTATCTGGCAAGTATTCGCCCGACGAGACCAGCCTCGAGACCGAAGGAACGTACAAGTTCAACGCTCCGAAGTTTGTGTCGGTTCGCAATTGCGGCCCACATCAATCCGTTTACTGTCGGCAGCCACCCGGGTCCGCTGAACCACCGGATCCTATGCGCCCTGTTCGGGACTATGACGGGCGCTCCGCGTGGAGATACGACGAACACCTTCTCGAATTCTGAGGCGTAACCATCGACCAGGTCCTGCAGAGCAGAGTACCGACCGCTATTGGCAATTGCAGAAATCGGCGCGGAAGTCACGACCGCAATTCCACGCGGTTGCGGCCGAAAATCTATTCTAAGCGAACTGTCGTTCATCGAGAGTCCAGCGTCCTGATACTGAGAACCGTGCAGTGCCGTCGAGAAGAAAACAACCTGGCGCGGAAGATAGCCCACAGTCCAAACGGAGCTATCTGCCCGGTTGCACTGGTCCAAACATGTACGTGTCTACTCAATTTTGCTCTCCGTGGGTGCTACGGCTGTAGTGGGATCACACACCGGGGAGTGGTCGGATCGCACCAACTCCAATCCCACAAGTAGGTAACTCGAAATGACCATAAACCTCACGTTTAAGCGGATGCCAATGAGTCAAACTTCCTAGAACTCGCATTGAAAACTCAACGCTTTGGCACACTTCTCAAGGTAAATTTGGTTAATGGCAGCTGAAATCCTCAGGTTCTCGACTGGCACTGAAAAGGATTTATCCGTGGTACGAACCGGCATGAACATAGCAAGCGAACTCCTTCAGGCACTCGGTCAACTGGCCGTGGCGCAAGAGCGAGGTAGTTCGCGTGAATCGCTGGTCCAGCTGGGACGGAACGTAGACGCTGCTGTCCGACGAATGAGCGAGTTCACGAACATCGACGCAGCGGCCTAACTCGCCAGAGAATCGCGTAGCCCCTGCTGTTATACTCCCAGTTCGCTTTGAACTGTCGCGCCGCCTCGAATATGCCTGCGTAATCCGTTGATGCCTCGTAGGTCGTCGCGCGGTATTTCCTATTTTTATATCTGTACTCACCGACATAGAGGAAATTCTCACCTGGGTCGGAGACGACACGGGTCAAGAAACCCATGACAATCCCAATCGATTCAGTGCCAAACGGTACGATTACGTCTCCCAGAGGATTTTCTGCTGGAGGGGTTTTTGCTGGAATCAAAACTCCGGGAGCTGAAAGACTCGACATAGGACTGCTGTTTTCAGAGCAGCCATGTGCGGTAGCCGGAACTTTTTCGCAAAACAGTGTGGTTTCACCGACCGTCACGCTGACCCGGCAACGTGTAGGGCCTGACAAGCGTGTTCGCGCTGTTGTCGCCAACAGCGGATGCGCAAACACGGCGGTGGGAGCACAGGGCCTGATCGACGCCAGGGCAATGACCGAGCTGGCGGCCGCACGTCTTGGTGTAAAAGCCGACGAGACCCTTGTTTGTTCCACCGGTGTTATCGGTGTCGAGATACCGATGGCGCTTATGCGTGAGTTCATCCCACGAATCAAAGTTACCGAAAGTGGCGGCAACGAGTACGCGAGGGCGATCCTGACGACCGATAAACGGACGAAGGAGATAGCCGTTTCTTTCGATGCCGGCGGGACAACAGTTACTGTCGGCGGAGTTTCCAAGGGTTCGGGCATGATTCACCCGAACATGGCAACAATGCTTGCTTTCACGACGACTGACGCCAACGTCGATCCTGCTTTCTTGCAACAGATTCTTTCAGACGCGGTAAAGCTGACGTTCAACCAGATTGATGTCGATGGCGACCAGAGCACGAACGACACTGTTCTGCTCATGGCAAACGGAGTGGCTGGTGGACCAGTCATTTCAGGCGGCGACGCGGTCTCCGAGGCGTTCGCCGATGCGGTCTTGCAAGTTTGCCGCCATCTCGCCATAGAGATAGCCAGGGACGGTGAGGGCGCGACCAGGCTGATCGAAGTGACAGTCGAGGGAGCTCGTTCCGAAGACGATGCTCTGAGGTCTTCCCGTGAATGCGCGGCGTCCCTTCTCGTCAAAACTGCCGTGTACGGCCGCGATCCCAACTGGGGCCGGATACTTATGGCGATCGGCAAGTCCCAGATTCCGCTCGACGAATCAAAGATCGATGTCTACGTAAACGATATCCAGATCGTTTTCGAGGGCAAGGCGATCGCGTACAACGTTCAGAGCGTGGTCAGCGCCCTTGGTAGTGCCGAGGTGCGACTTCGAGTTGCGCTCAACGTGGGAGATGGCACCGGCAGGGCCTGGGGTTGCGATCTCACTGAAGAGTACGTCGTCTTCAACTCGGCCTACACAACATAGCCGTCTGCAAGAGGACAACGCTGTGAGAGGCCATTCGATGGGCGAACTATTGCTTTCTAGCCCTGCCCAAACGTGTGACCGTGCAAAAGGGGTGGACGCGGTATGACCACCCCGAGTTCGCGCGATATTTCCGGGTTGAAGATTGTCGTCAAAATCGGCGGCAGCACGCTTGGTGAAGGCGATAGCACCGTTCCTGACATCATCGAACTCTGGAACAGGGGTGCGAAGCCTGTCGTGGTCCACGGCGGCGGCAAAGTCATCAGTGATTGGGTCGCCAAACAGGGAATCGAGCCTGAATTTGTTCGTGGGTTACGTCGCACCGACAGTTCGACTCTCGATGTAGCGGTTGCGGTGCTCGCGGGTCTGGTGAATTCGCAAATTGTTGCGGAGTTTCAGGCCGCCGGTGCCAGCGCGGTGGGAATATCAGGCGTTTCGGGTGGGTTGCTCCAGGCCGAAATACTCGATCCTGATCTCGGCTACGTCGGAAAAATAATCAAGGCGAACGCCAAACCCATTAATGCGGTGATCGAATCAGGGAGCATCCCGGTAATTGCGCCTACAGCGCTCCATCTTTTTCCTTCGGCGTCAGGCAAGGACCGCATCTTGAACGTGAATGCCGACACTTCTGCCGGACATATCGCAAAGGCGTTTCGGGCCGACCAGCTGGTGTTCCAGACCGATGTCGAGGGTGTACTCGATGCGCGCAGGCGCTTAATTCCACGGATGACGCGGGGGCAGGCGATGGATTTGATCGCTGGCGGGATTGCGGCCGGGGGGATGATCCCGAAAATCGAGGCATGCGCCGATGCGGTGACGGTGGTCGGCTCGGGTCACATTATCGACGGACGAATCGCCGGGGCACTGCTAGCCTGCGTTCGCGGAGAAGATGTTGGCACAAGGATCGTATGAACAGCGGCCGAGCGTCTGCGGTGGTCGTGCTCCGCGTGAGCCGCGAATGCTGAGCCGTCACAACCAGCAGAGGGACGAAGTATAGATACCGTCAGTCATGTCCTCGCGATGGTTGCCATCGGGTATTTACTCGGTTCGATTCCCTTTGCGCGCCTGTTTACGATGCGGCTGGGCGTGGATCTTTTCGAGACGGGGACAGGGAACCCCGGTGCCGCCAACGTATTTCGCAGGGTTGATAAGCGCATCGGTGTTGCGGTGTTTGTCGCAGATGTACTCAAGGGTGCGCTTCCGGTTGCAATTGCATGGGCGATGGGTGCGCCTCAGGACCTCTGGGCGGTAGCCGGTGGTGCGGCAGTCGTTGGCCACTGGTACCCGGTGTTCAACAGGTTCCGCGGCGGTGCTGGACTGGCGTCGGCCATAGGCGTCGTCCTTGCACTTATCCCGGTCCCCGGGATTATCGGCCTTGCGGCGGGTGGGACCGCGTTATGGAAGCTGAAAAGCAGTGGGCACTCAGCGCTTGTGGGTCTGATCGTGATCCTGGCCGCTGCAGCGTTGATCAGGGCGGATTGGCCACTGGGAGCTGAGTGGCCCGCCATCGTCAGTTCGGCGGCCGTAGCGGCTGTCATCTTCGCCAGGGCTGCCGCTCGGGGCTGGAAACCGGGCCGCAAGGACTAGCTGCTGTTTGCAGGGCTTTTTTACTGCTATTCAGACGGTAACTGCAGGATGTATGAGGCGTCGCTGTAATGAACCTCACCGGTGGATCCGCCGGTGATCAAGACTCTGTTTTCGCCCAGCATCGTGACGCTGAACTCTTCGAGACCGGGTGATGGGAACGTACCGATGAGAGTCCAGGTCGAGCGTTCGTCTCGCAGTGTGCGCATTGCCGGCCTGTTGTGAGCGACCGGAACTTGCCACCGCTCGGCCACAGCACCCACGTATCCGTCGCTCGTAGCCAGCACCCGGATTTCCCGATTATCAGCTTGGAGGCCAGAGGGTGCCGGTAAACGAGAAACTTGACCATCCCGGTCGACGAAATACGCCTGTCCACTGCCACCGAACTCGAGAGAACCGGTTCCGATCAGCAACCGCCCGTTCGACAGCTCCGAGATAAACGGGCTTCCGAAATTTACTGAATTGTCGACGAGTGGAATCCAACGAGTATCTGGATTCAATGAAATGACCATATCGCCGGGTAAAATTTCCGACGGTGCGGTGGGGGTTTTGATTTGTGAGTCCAGAATAACGGTAATTACGTTCATGTCCTCGATTTCGGACCAGGCCAAATAGTGCTCGGGCAGATCAGAAACGTCTGTAGTCCTGGCCCACTTTACGGTGCGTGGGTCAAATACTTCATGCTGCTCAAAACCGATAATCCGATTGGCGGTCCCACCGTAGAGTAGTGTCCGTCCGTCAGGAAGTAAGACCGTGTTGGCATTGCGCCGACCGAACGACAGAATATCGTCGACAGGCTTCCATTCGCCTGTCTCAGGATCGAACAACGCCGAGTCGCGCAGGTACCAGGTGAACATTGCATCTGGTTTTTGAGCGCGACTGCCGCCGACGACGAGTACGCGACCGTCTCGCAAGACAACTGGTGGATTGAAATTCGGCAGTTCATAGGGGAAGTTGCCAACGGTGGTCCACATGTCGAGTTCTGGATCGTAAATTTCAGTGGTCAGAACGGGCCCGCTTGCATCAAAGCCTCCGAATACCAGGACCCTGCCGTCGTGTAGCGAAACCGATCCGTGGCGTTGGCGAGGGTTATTCATGCCGGCGGCGACTGTCCACGGAACCTGGTTCACTCCGAAGTCGTCGCCCCGCGGGGGCCCATAAGTACGAAGCAGGTTCCCTTCGTCAGCCACCCTGACGTTATTTCTTTCCAATACTCCGCTAAACGACGCGATGATTGCTATGACCAGCACCGCAGCCAGTGGGATGAAGAGGGCAATTGCCTGGCGACGTGAAGGATTTAGGGTGAGCAGGAACCCTGTGGTGAATTGCAAAAGAGACCGTCGCTCCTGGTCTCCAAGCAGGTTCTCTATCCGCTCGAACGGTCTTCTCGGTGCCAACACAGTCTGACTCCGATCAGACAACACCTGTTCGAGCGCCGACTCGAAGCCGACGACCGACAATTCAGCGATTCCTCTACGCATCGGCTTGTCTCTCCCTCTGTTGAACTACAGGTATATCGAGCTGCTCACCCAGGTCCGAGTTGCGCATTTCACTCAGTGCCCTGTGAATTCGAGATTTAACCGTTCCCTCTCGCCATCCAGTGGCAGCTGAAATCTCCGGAACGGACAGATGGCCGAAATAACGCAGCACAATCGATATTCGGTGTTCCAGACCTAGTTCCATTACAGCGCCCCAAATCCGAAAGTTCGTTTCGTTAGTGGCTGCCAATCCGTGAGGAGTCGGGGAGTGGTCGGGAGTAAACATCGCTGAATCGATCGGTGTCGTCGGGATAACCTTTCGGCGATGCTCGCTCGTCAGATAGTTGGTGAGAATCCTCAATAACCAGGCGCGAGCGGCGGTGCCTGCCCTGAACGATCTTATATTTCGCCATGCCCGGAGAAATGTTTCCTGTACGGCGTCCTCTGCCAGGGACGGTTCATCCACGATCAGGTATGCCGTCCTGAACAGAAGCCCTGAGTGTGCCTCAACAAGGTAGCGGAAGGCGTTTCGGTTTCCGCGCTGAGAGCCGAAAACTGCTTCTCGTTCGAGTTGTTTAGGGTCGCTCGACGACAATATTTTCTCCGCGTGACCTGGCCTCTCCGGTCCGCTCGGTCATTTCATGGACGTCGCTCAACAAAGTAAACGCTGTTTGTTACGCGATCGTTCCGTCGTTACAAGAATTGGGTGCACCTACCCTGTTTTCGCTGCGCTATAGTTTCGTTCTGTGAAATGCAGATGCACGGATACGTATGGAAGCAGGGGTCGTCCCGAATTGTTCGGTGAGACGGGATTCCTGAGAAGCGAAGAGAACACAAATGACTAGCTCGGCTGACTATAAGGACCTCGAATCCAAGTACTACATGCAGGTGGTGAACCGCATGCCGCCCGTACTTGTGCGAGGCGAGGGCACCCGAGTGTTCGACAGCGATGGCAAGAGCTATCTCGATTTCACGGCGGGCTGGGCGGTATTGAACCTTGGCCACAACCATCCTGCGGTCACCGAGGCGATACGCGACCAGGCCGGCAAGATCATGCAGATGTCGAACCTGTTTTACACGACACCTCAACTGTCGCTGGCGAAGATCATTGTCGACAACTCTGCCGTCGATCGTGTCTTTTTCTGCAACTCAGGTGCCGAGGCCAACGAGGGCGCCTGCAAGGTCGCCCGGAAGTGGGGCAAGATCAACCTCAATGGCGCTTACGAGATAATCACCGCCCTCGATTCGTTCCACGGTCGCACACAGGCGATGATGGCAGCGACGGGACAACCGGCGTACCAGGAGAACTGGAAGCCGCTGATGCCGGGCTTCGTGAATGTGCCTTATAACGATGTTCAGGCGATCAAGGACGCATATGTCGAAGGTAAGACCTGCGCAGTGCTGCTCGAGCCTGTGCAGGGCGAGGGTGGTGTGAACATCCCGAGTGAGAACTACCTGAAAGACGTGATGGATTTCTGCCACGAGAAGAACATTCTGTTCATGCTGGACGAGGTCCAGACCGGGATGGGTCGAATCGGCACTCTGTTTGGCTACCAGCAGTTCCCGGGTGTTGAGCCTGACGTTATGACGCTGGCGAAGGCGCTTGGAGCCGGCACGCCGCTCGGTGCGTTCACGACCAAGGAGTTCTGCTCGGTACTTAAGCCGGGTGACCATGGATCGACGTTTGGCGGGAATGCTTTGACGACGGCTGCCGGATCTGCGGCAGCGAAGGTGATCGTCGATGAAAATATTCCTGAGCTGGCTGAAGATACAGGGGTTTATTTCCAGGGCAAACTCCTGGCGCTGGCAGAAAAGTATGAGTTCATAACTGAGGTCCGAGGCATGGGGCTGCTTATCGCTGTCGAGATGTCTAAGCCGATTTCGGGAGCGACGGTAGCGGCGGCGCTTCCTGAGGGTCTGCTGATGAACGCGGTGCGGCCGAATATGCTGCGCTTCATGCCTCCACTGAACGTAACCCGAGCCGAGATTGACGAGGCTGTGGAGATTCTCGATCGCGTGCTGGCACAGACCGGGGCCTAAGGCGCCATGGGCGCTTTTTCTGCGCTGGGTCAAGGGGTGGCTGGGTCGGGCGCGGGTCGCGGGGTGGGTGGTGTCGGGTCAAGTCTGTGGACGCGCCTGAAACCGTTCGGTTAGTTGAACGGTTTCAGGGTGTATGTCGAGCTGAACGTACCCCGTTACGGTAGATCGCGTTTTGCGGGAGAGTCTGCGACGCAGATGCTCCGTGAGAAGTCGCACTGGCTTTGACCTGGTGGATGCTGTCCCGGTGCGATATATGGGCCCTGCTACCTGCATCGAGGGCTGGGGACGGGATGGTATGCGTCGTTGATTTTTGAGTTCAACGATCGCTGTTAGTGAGGTGACGAGTATGAGTCGCTACCTGGGAATGTTCCGAGTAGTTGGTTCGGACCGTTAGTGAGCAGACCTTGCTCTGGTGGTCTGCCTGGGATGCTGTCCGGACTGGCTCGGGCAGTGTTATTGAGTGCGCCTCAGCTTGTTCTAACGCACATGGGATGGCGTCTACCGCAAAGGGGTATCGTCATGTGCACCTGACGACTGGCCGCGTCGTTGGTTCACCTGTTCAGTTTCGGGCATGAGGCGCGTTTTTGTCCATGGGCGGATGGCACAGGCGTGAATGCAACTAACAAAACATTAGTTACTATCACGTCGGGTATTTTCGTGTAGGGTTGTTGGTATGGCACAGCCCGAAACACAACACGACTCGATGGCCGAGATGTGCCCTCACTACGAGGCGGCGATGGAACTGCTCGCTCGCCGGTGGACGGGCTTGATCCTGACATCGCTCATGGAACGTTCGTTCCGGTTCTCAGAAATAAGCGGATCGGTCGTAGGCATTAGCGACCGGATGCTTTCGCAGCGCCTGGCTGAACTTGAGGAAGTTGGGCTGATCGAACGTAAAGTCGATGCGTCGAAGCGTCCCGTCCTGGTCGAATACGCCTCGACGCAAATGGCTCGGGAGTTGGCACCGGTGTTCGTCGCATTGCAGGGCTGGGCCGAGAAGTGGATGCCGGGCCGGGTATGAACCAACGCTGTGGTCGGCTGGAACACGTTCCGGTGCAGCTTGAGATTGTTCTTGATCTTCGATCGGGCTCGGGATGATTGTTCGGCAGACACGCTGCTGTATTGCAAAAACAGACAGGAGATTCGGAATTGTCGGGAGAAGCAGACGCCACAAACGACCCGGTTGCGTATCGTTCGCACGTCCGCATTGAGCGGGTGAAGGGGCCGATCCGTCGTGCTTATTTGCCTGCCCACGAGGGACCCGTAATGCTGGGGGTTCACTCCGAGGTGGCCGAGCACTACGGGGTCGACAATAAGGTTGTTGACCCGTACACGACTACTCTCGACTACGTTGTCGCTGCCGCTGCCGGGTGAATGACCGGCACTTTTGGCGGTGCCCTTGAGGCCCGCGGGGTTCCGGCCGGTGACGGCTTTCTTTACTCGGAGTCGGTCGGCGAGTTAGAGAAGGAGCGCGGGACGCTGGTGATCAAGCGGGTGCACGTGAAGTATCACCTGAACGTTGAGGCGGCGCTGCTTGCCGAAAAGCGAGATGCAATCGGTCGTGCTTTCGATCTGCATCCCGATGGGTGTCCGGTGTATCGGAGCATCTACACCTCGATCGACATCACGAAAGAGCTGGAGATTTCGGAAACTTAGGCGGCGACCGTAATTTCACTTCAAAACGGACTGATAATTACGATGTTCGACGTGAAAGCACATGTGCTTGCTCAACATTCGGGTGAAATGGTACTCTCTGCGCTGAATCAGGTTTACCGAAGCACGTCGGGGGCATAAATGGCACAGTCACAGGTTTCAAGTGGCGGGTTCTACTCCAGTAGCTGGTTGCAGAACCAGTGGTTGAGGGTGGTCGTTCAGATTGTCCACGTGTTCACCGCCATCGTTCTTGTTGGTGTGCCATTTGTAGTGCGCTACGTGGTAATCCCACAGGCCGACTCGGCCACGACAGCCGAGGTCGTGGAGGGGTTTTACTCGGTCTGGCCACTGATAATAGCCGTGGTGATATTCAGCACCGGGTTCTTGAATTTCCTGTTTGCGAACGCTGGATCGGGCAATTCGTTCATCGGTAGTTTCTTTACACAGTTTGGCCTGCTGGTCCTGGTCAAAATCGGGCTGTTACTGGCGATCGATGTCATCAGCATTCTGCTCGGGATCAACGATGACTTCCAGGCCGACGCTGAAACATGGTTGATCGTATTGATGACCCTGGGTGTTGTGGCCGTGATTATTGGCGGCACGCTTCACCGCGGTCCGATAAAGATCGAAGCGAGTAGCAGTTAGCGGCCGGGTTGAGCGTGGTGGCAGGGCCGTGGTGCGCGGGAACGTAACCGCGGTGCGCGACCGCTGCCCCGCTCTAACTCCTCCCACCCAGGGAGGGAGGATGGAGTTGACTCTGGCAAGCCAGTTAAATTCAGTCGTCAACTGAGCTCGCCGGGGTAAGTCAACCGTCGGTTTTAGGGTTTGACCATTCCGCCGTCGGCTCTTCTGACGGTGTCCCAGGCTCCACCGAACTCGCGTTCTTTGAACGGGAATTTGGCTGCCATTTTTTCGTCGATGTCGATGCCAAGGCCCGGTTTGCCGTTCGACCACATCATGCCGTCTTTGAGAGTCGGCGTGCCGGGGAACATCTCCAGCGTGCGTTCCGGCGGAATCGCAGCTTCCTGTATTCCGAAGTTGTAGGTGTTCAGGTTCAGCATCATGTTTGCGGCGTGGCCTACCGGAGAAGTGTCGCCGGGGCCGTGCCACGCAGTTCGGACGCTGAACAACTCGCCCATTGCGGCGATTTTCCTGGCCGGTGTAATTCCGCCGATCTGTGACATGTGGATTCGAATGAAGTCGATCAGGCGGTCCTTGATCATCGGGATCACTTCGTGCGGGCTGTTCCACAACTCGCCCATGGCGATCGGGGTGGAAGTTTGCTCGCGGACCATACGGAAGTATTCGTTGTCTTCCGGGCTGAACAGGTCTTCCAGGAAGAACAGCTGGTACTTTTCGACCTCTTTGGCAAACCACACGCCAAGGATTGGCGGTATTCGCTCGTGAACGTCGTGTAGAATCTCGAGTCCGTATCCGAAGCGGCCACGGATGTACTCGAACAGGCCCAGCGCAGATCGCATGTACGGCTTTGGTTCAAATATTCCACCGGGGTGGGCGTACAGCTTACTGTCATCGTAATCACGTACCCATGATGTCGTGGCCAGCGGACCTTGAAGGGTGTCTCGATTTCCGGTTGAGGCTCCTCCGGACGCTGCGCCCCGGTTGCCATAGGTTGCGTATCCGGGAGTCGAAATCTGAACCCGGACGTGATGGAAGCCCTTTTCCACGAAGGCCTGGACCTTGTCACCGACCTCCTCGTGGGTCTCGCCCGAGGTGTGGACATAAACGGGCGCGGCTTCGCGAGCGCGTCCCCCCAGCAGGTCGTAAACGGGCATGTTCGCCATCTTGCCCTTGATGTCCCAGAGAGCCTGGTCGACGCCGGACAGGGCATTGTTGAGCACAGGTCCGTTACGCCAGTAGGACGAGACGTATGACGACTGCCAGATATCTTCGATGTCGGCGACGTTACGACCGATCAGGAAGGGTTTGAGGTAGTCGTCTATGGCTGCTGCCACCGCAGTTGGCCGTTGCGTGAAGGTTGCGCAGCCGACTCCATGCAGGCCCGGTTCGGACGTTTCGATCTTGACGATTACGAGTCGGATGTTGTCCGGCTCGGTGAGGATTGTTTTGATGTCTCGGATCGTGACGTTGCTCATGGATAAGTAGGCTCGAGTGACTGCTGCTGAGTGCGGTGGTTTTTAGGGCGATCGGACCGGCGAGTTGGCCCGGCGGCAACAGATTGTACCCGCAGAAAGGGGCGTCGAGACCGCAATTGGGTCTCCTCCTCAGGTTCAAGGGGTCGTTGCAACACTGGCTTTATCACGGTGATCCTAACAGG
>JAQBVG010000029.1 GCA_027623655.1 Chloroflexota bacterium | reverse complement strand
AACAGCTTGTAAGCAAGGCGTATTCGGGCATCAGCATCGTCGACTTCGACACTGACCAGTTCTACTTCGAGATCGGGTTCCCGCGACCGCCTTCTAGTCATACGCCCAGACTGACAGGTTGCGTCGAAAATGGAGGCGAAGTAATACGCTATAATCGAAATATAAAATTATTTACCCGCGTGCAAGAACTGGCGGTGACCAAAGATGGCTAGAACGTCGCAATGGGCCGATAATCCCGAGATGTGGGAACACGTCGCCCAGTTACGAAAAGGTGGGATGAAATATTCGGATATCCGCGGCCGGCTAGCAGGCAGGGATAGAGTGCTCTTCGGGTTGGAAGAAGTCCCGACCGAGGACGTAATCCGCTATAACCTGAAAAAGCGCTCCCTGCTCGGAATACACCCCTCTCCACTACCACCGGATGAGCTCGAAGAGCACTACCAGGCCCTGACTTACATCGGCAACGTCCTGCGGCACAAGATCCAGTCACCAACAGACCGTGGGGTGCGATTTTCGAATTGGCAGGGCTTTGAAGTTGGCAAGGGTGTATGGCCCGACCCGAAGACAGAAGCTGAAGAGGAGGTGTCATGGGAGTGGGAGGATAATGATTCAGGACCCGAGGCGTTCACCCTCTACGTGTACTTCCGCAAACATATGGATTCCACGCTACTGGGCCGTAAGGTCAACAATGCGCTAGACGCTGTGAAACGGACGACAACTGACTATAAAGCGGAGCGCACCAAACTTCGGAAGGTCGTCGCCCTTGCAATTCATAAGGCGTTCCCCGATGTCGACAACGAGCAAAAGAAAGACTTATTCACGACCGTCTTCTCCGGTATTCGACCCACTACCAAGAATCCAGGACATAGACCTGCAAGATCGATCAGACTACCGGAGAAAGAGACTGAACTCACGAAGAGACGAAACGAAGCGATCGAGCATCTCAAGTCGTCCGGCGCAAATACAGAAATCGCCAAGAATTTCAAAAAACTAATTACCGCTCAGACGAACCTCGAGGCTGCACTGAAACCTTCAACGTTGGTTCGTAGGCTGGTTCAGGATTCAGAGTGCGAGCTCTGCTCGTCAAAACCACTGGAGCGTGCGAAATAACCAACTTATCTTAAACCGCGTTGAGCCCGAACTCACCCGGTGCGGAACGCCAACAAGGAGGTGTGATATATGGCAAAAAAAGCCCTTTACGCCCGAGTCTCAAGTCAGCGTCAGGAAGATGAGCAGACCGTTCAGAGTCAACTGGCTGAATTGAGAGAAGCTATTGCCCAATCCGGTGAAGTCGACTGGGACGAGTTCGTTGACGAAGGCTACAGCCGGGACGACCTGGCTCGCCCGAGGCTCGATCGACTCAGGGATCTGGTCAGCACCGGGGACGTTAATCACGTATTCGTCCAGAGTCCCGACCGACTCGCCTCCGGTGCGAAGTTGGTTATCTTATTCGAAGAGCTAACCGAGGCCGGATGTGAGGTTACGTTTCTGAAGGGTGATGTCGCGGACACCCCTGATGGAAAGCTACTTTTGCACATGCAGGGTGCCATCGCCGAATACGAGAAGACGAAGATCTCGGAAAGGACCCGGCGGGGCAAGCTCTACTGGGCGAGGCAGGGCTTCTTGCCTGTGAAGATAGAGCCCTTTGGATTTAGATACATCCCGCGTAATGACCGCAGTCGAGCGACTCTTGAGGTCAACGAAGATAACGCTCAGGTTGTGCGAAGCATTTATCGCTGGTTCGTAGAGGACGGGTTGACCCTGAGGGGGATAGCGGCGCGGTTAACGTCACAGGTTGTGCCGACCGCAAGAGGTGCAGCTCACTGGTACCCATCCGTAATAAGAAAGATTCTTTCGAACCCTGCCTATCGGTGCGAGCTTCTGTATCAGCAAACAGAACGGGTCAAAGGTGAGAACGGCCGCAGGACCCGCACGAGGTTGAGGCCTGAGTCGGACTGGATCAGAATCCCTGTACCGAGGATCGTCCAGGATGAGCTCTGGAACGGGGCACAGTCGAAACTTCAGGCGAACAAGGCGGTATCTAAACGCAACGCGAAGCGGGAGTACCTGTTGCGCGGTCTGCTCTTCTGCGCTGAATGCGGTTCGAGGCTCGCAGGCAAAGCAAGAAACCAGGAGCGGTTCTACCGCTGTAACAACGTCGATAAGCTAGTTGGATCTCGTGTTTGTAACGGTTCGTACATCTCCGCCGATCGAGTCGAGCAAGCCGTGTGGGATACCGTCTCCGATTCGTTGAGGAATCCTGAGTTGCTGGCTGACCAGTATCGTAAGCAACTCGAGGAGTCTTCGGCTTCAAACGGATTCGACCTCAACAAGAAACAGATCGTGCTGGGCCTGAAACGGGTTGTTCTACAGGAAAACCGAATGACTGACGCTTACAGGAACGAAGCGATCGAACTGGACCGCTACAAGTCGGAGATGAACCAGCTTGGTGAGCGAAGAAAAGGGTTGGAGAAGGAGCAGGCCGAACTTGAGCGGCAATGGGCAACGGAACAGTCACGACAGTCCGCTCTCGGGCACCTGGAGCGATTCTGTGGAGAGGTGTCTTCAGGACTGGGGAATCTCACGTTCGAAGAGCGTCAGAAGCTGCTCAGACTGATAGTAGAAAGGGCTGTGGTCAACGACAATTCGGTACGGGTTGAAACGATCATCCCATCGGATCGTCAACACACCGGTCTATTGCGTACACGTCATCCTGAAGCAAGTTCAGAATCCCTCACAACTGAATGTGATTGCCACGTCAACGGACGCCTCACAATTTCAGCCGAGCGTCAATGGCATGGATGACGTGAATGTGGCGGCGGCACACATGCGATGGCACCGACAGCTAGTACGATTCCGGGTCCTCTTCGTGTTGCTTGTACTCTGTCCTGTCGCGCTCGACCATTTTGGCGTTTGGATTTAACTCTTTACCGGCGTCGTCCTGCGGCTCGTAGCCGAGCACCATTCTCGCCTTATCAAGCGAGAAGATGTTCCAGTAGTTGTCGCTCATCCCGAAAACGACGGTGTACATGAGTGAGTCAGGTGCATCAACGGCCTTGACATGAATCTGCGCTGTATCACGATGTGATAGCCACATGGCGAGCCCGCCGCCGTTTGAAGTCGGATCGTCAGTGGAGATTGTCCAGCCGATCCTGATGTTGATTGACGATATGCCGTACCACTCGCTGTAGTAGCTACCCAGGCCCTCAGCGTATGCCTTGGACGCGCCGTAGTATCCGTCAGGCCGAATCGGTACAGTCTCGTCGATAAGTTTGAACGGTCGCTTTACTTTGTTGAACTCACCGGCCAGGATCGACCTGTACGGTTCGTCTCTGTAGAAACCGCCAATGGCATGCTGAGAGCTGCCGAAAACCACCCGTTTGACGCCGGTTCGCTTCGCAGCTTCATACACGTTGTACACGCCAACGAAGTTGTTACGCAGCGCAGATTCCCAGTCAGCGGAAGCGCTTCGATCGGCCGCAAGATGAACGACGGTGTGCTGACCTTCGAACGCTGGAATGATCGTGTCTAGCTCGGCGATATTGCCTTTGAAATTATGGGCATCGTCGATGCCTTCGGTCCCGTACCTGGAAAGCGACGACAGCTCGTATCGCTGTTCGAATTCGGAACGTAAGGCCGAGCCAACGAGCCCGCTGAGTCCGGTCACGAGTACACGTTTCTTATCGGCCATCTAATTGAACCTCATGGCTTGTCGCCTGCATACTGTTTTGAACCGGGTCATCACGCCTGGAAGATATTAGTCCAGATTACTCGCGTTTTGCGGCTGCCGCAGTTTCGTGTTGCTGCTGGGTGCCGTTCGCATTTTTCGCCTTTATAGCATGCCAAACGACAAACAGTGTTCCGCCAAGCAGGACGACACTGAGCCAGCTGATGGTCCTATCGACTGCGACAAGGCTGATCGAATCGGAATCACTCATCCCAAACAGGATTAGCAGACCAGTCAACCCACCCTCAACAAACCCAAAACCTCCCGGGGTTGGAATCGTTGTCAACATAGCGTTGGCCAGGGCCGCAAACATAACTATTCCGAACGAAACATCTATGCCCAGGGCATCTGCCACGAAGTAGAACCTGGCTATTTCAAGCATCCAGCCGACGATGCCGAGGGCAAGTTGAGGAGGTATGGCGGTGCCGGAAAAGCTGTTGAGTGTCCCGCGTCGGAAATTCATATATGCGGAGTTGAGTCGACCCGGCAGCATGCGCGAAAGCCAGTCTCCTGCAAGTCGCATGAAGAGCAATCCGAGAATCAACGTGCCAACCAGGGCAAACGCCGCAAATACAACCCATCCAGGAACCTTCGAATCACCTTCGACGGAGAGCCATATTGCGGCGCATAGCACGAGAATCAAAACGGCGACCATGTCCTGGACGCGCTCGGCGAGAACGGTGCCAAGGCTCGTCGGAAAATCGCTTTTTGACTCACGCGCCAGCGCCCAACCCCTGTAGGCGTCTCCCAACCGCATAAACGCAACAGAGTTCGCAAACCAACCCATGAGGATGATCCCCGAAAGGGTCAGTGTGGACGGAATACTCTTGTTTCCGTTTCCTCCGATCTGTGCAGTCGCAGCAATCAGTCGCCAGCGGAGTCCACGGAACAGGAAGCTCAGGTAGTAGAGAACCAGTGCCAGGAGATATTTACCGGCATGAATATTCCTGACGTTGTCCCACACCTCGTTCCATTCGAAATCGAAAATCCTCCAGAGGGCGAAACCAAGTAGCGCAGCGCCCAACGTCGCAGCGATCAGTGTCGGTAGCGATAGCACTCGCGCACGCAGCGTGGACGCGCCTGGCATACCGTTGCTACGCCCCCCGGGTTCAATCGTTGGGGCATCTCTGCCTGTGATGAAATCTTGTTCTTGTCGTGGTGGAGTCATAGTTCACAGGGAGCAACCAGGATGCGATGTGCTCTGTTCTAAACGATCCGTTCGATAAGTGGGGACTGGTGAGGGACTCCGATCCGACGAGGAAATTCTCGCGGCGTTGATGAAATTTTCATCCAGTAGACCATATCGTCGGGTGGCGAATCGCCCGGGCGGTCGACTTTTAGAGTGATTGCGGGCGCTGCGCCCAGCAGTTCTGCGGCGGAGCCAGCTTCTTCCAACTCTTTTTCAACACCGGCGCTCTTGGGCAAAATTACGATGCCGCCAATGCTGGCGAACGGAATCGTGAGCTCTGCGAGTTCAGCCAGGCGTGCCACTGCCCGCGCTGTCACCACATCGTAAGACTCACGGTGTGAGGGATCCTGGCCAAGTTCTTCCGCCCGGGCATTGATCACCTCGACATCCTCGAGCTTGAGCTCTGCAACCACTTCTTCCAGGAAATTTGTTCGTTTCTGAATCGAATCGAGCAAAGTAACGCGAAGTTCGGGGATTGCAATTTTCATCACGATTCCGGGGACGCCCACACCGGAACCGACGTCGATCGCTCGTTTTCCGGCGAACCACTCCGGGGTAGGTACGTTACCTCCGGCTGGTGTAAGGATCCTCAACGATCGGATGAACAACTCTTCACGAATACGCTCCCATGATTTTGCGCCCGTGAGATTGAACTGGTTGCTGCGGAGCTCGATAAGTTCGCCGTAGCGCCGGAACTGGGCTTGCTGTGCGGCGTCGAGGCTGACGCCGACTGCCTGCGCGGCTGAGAATACGGATTCCAACGTTCTGTGATTGCCTTCTACGATTCTAGCCCTGGCATCGGTTGTTCTTCGAAACCGGTATGACGGTCCATTGATTCCGACCAGGCTCATTGAGCGACGGAATCTATTCGGGAATCAGCGCGATTAGAAATTCGCCGGTAATGTTATAGACCGCCACACGACCTGCGGTCGTTAACCTGCTGCGAATCTGTGGCGATTGTCGATGTTATGTGTCCTCACTGAAACGGTTAGTCAGAGCAATAAAACAGGAATGCTGAATTGACAGTTCGAATCGTCGTTTTGGCCAAGCAGGTGCCAGACCCTGAAACTCCACCGTCGCAGTTCAAGGTCGATGAATCGACTAATTCCGTAATACAGCCAAACGGTGTTCCACCCGTCGTGAACGGCTTCGACCTCAACGCTGTCGAGGCGGCACTTCGATTGCGGGACCGCGGTGATGAGGTCGAGATAACCGTGCTATCTGTCGGCGCCAAATTCGCCATGGATGCTATGAAGAAACCGCTCGCGATGGGCGCTGATCGACTGGTGTTGGTCGACGGACCGGGGCTCGACAGGGTCGATTCGACGGGAACCGTGAAGGTGCTGGCAGCAGCCATTAAAAAGGACGGTCCATTCGATCTCATACTGGGTGGCAGACAGGCGTCCGATTGGGATCAGGCTCACGTGCCGCTGGGACTCGCTGAGATACTCAAGCTGCCACTCGTGACGCTTGTACAGAAGCTTGAAATCAACGGCGACTCTTTGCAGTTGCAACGAGTAACACCGTCCGGCTATCAGGTGGTCACCGCGCCTCTACCCTCGGTCCTAACGATAACCAATGAATTGGGCGAACCTCGCTACCCGAATTTGCGAGGGATAATGCAGGCGAGTCGTAAGCAGCCTGAAATGCTGTCGCTCGCCGACGTTGGACTGTCATCTGACGAGCTTGTGCCCCGGTTGGAGCTCAAGAGGTTATACATCCCGGAGTCAAATCGACAGGTTGAATTGATCGAAGGCGAGGATGAAGCGGATTCAGGCAGAAAACTCGCACTGCGACTGCGCCAGGAGAAGCTGATCTGATGTCTTCCATATTTCTCGTCGCTGATCGTGACGAGCACGGTGAAATCGCGCAATCGACGCTCCAGGCCATTAGCGCGGCAAAAGGTCTTAGCAGTTCCTCGCTAACTGTTGTGGTCGTCGGGGATGCGCCAGCGTCGGCGCTGTCGCTGCCTGTCGATAAAGTCGTCACTGTGTCTCCGATCGACGCTGACGATGATGGGATTTACGATCAGGTTACGGCCGATTTAGCCGAGATCGTAATCAAGGCCAGCCCGGACGTCGTCATGTTCAGCAAAACTGAGTTCGGTTCGGTGGTTGGGGCGAGGCTGGCATTCCGGATCGACGCCGCATTCGCACCGGACTGTATCGAACTGTCGAATGAAACGGGGACCGTGCGCGTCACTCGTCCAGTCTACGGTGGCAGCGCGCTGGCCGAGTACGAAATAAATTCTTCACCGGCAGTCGTGAGCATTCGGCCAGGGGCATTTGAACCCAGTACGGATACCGGATCACCAACAGTTGAAAAATTGGCGTCTGCATTATCGGTCAACCGGTCGGTCCACGTGTCGGACACGGTCGCCGAAGTGAGGGAAGGCGTTCGACTGGAAGATGCGAAAGTGGTGGTCAGTGGCGGTCGCGGGCTTGGCGGGCCGGAGCCGTTTAGCGTCCTGGCAGATCTGGCGGGGGTCCTGGGCGGAGCCGTGGGCGCTTCACGCGCAGCTTGCGATGCCGGCTGGATTGATCACTCGCACCAGGTTGGGCTGACAGGGAAGTCGGTAAGTCCTGATGTCTACATCGCAATCGGTATTTCTGGTGCAAGCCAACATATGGCCGGGTGCTCAACTTCACGGACCATCGTCGCCATAAACAAAGATCGAGATTCGAACATCTTCAAAGAGGCTAGGTTTGGTGTGATTGGGGCCTGGGAGAAGGTACTACCATCATTTCTTGCTACAGTTCGTGACCTGAAACTCTAATCAGGCAGTAAGCTGGTATACGTTCGAAAATACCTGATGGTTGGCATAGGCCCGTAACGCATGGGGCAGTAATTTGGATTTTGGATACGGTGACGGTGTCGATGACGTTTTCAGATTTATTGAAAATGCCGACGTTCTGGCAGTTTTCTTTCCGAAATTCGGTCAGTCCGTTGTGATCGACGTTCGAGAGAAGGATGGCGTGCCACCCCTGGTACGAGTTGTGCCAATGGCGCGCTCGATTGCCGATCGCCTCCGAACTATTAAGCGCATGCGGCCCGCACTGCCTCGCCCACAGGACATCGTCGCTGTACCCTGGGTCGGCTACGTTGGTGCCCTCAAATCATCCGGTCTCTGGGGCAAAGTAGTTGCGCGTGTCGAAGCTACGGGTTACCAGGATGCCATCGATGAAACTGAGAAGGTGTTCAACGAGCTGATCCGTATGGAGCGACGAGAGTTGGCCCAGCTTATTATGGGTGAGCAGTACGAAACTCTGTGGGCACGCCCGACGAGTTAGCGCTCGAGATGGTTTGGACCTTCCAATACGGTACCTGTCACTTCGAACACAGGCCGTCCGCTGGCGATTCGATTCGTAAATGCCCCGACGTTTGTCCAACTGCATCAGCGGCTACCGACTGATTCCGCTCGACCACGCGGTCGCAACAGGCCCGGGTGTTACCCGTTCGGCGTATAACTCGGATACGCTCGTATCGAATCCTTGGCAGTCAATCAGGCGTCCCGTTAGTTGCTCATTTCTCGTTTGCAAAGATTAATTTCGTGGACTCTGGGCTCCCTGTTGTTGATCGGGTTCAACTTTGTTGCCTGGTTGTTGACGTTTCCGCTCGGTCGTCGGACGAAGTGGGCGTTCTATCCGTTACTTGCCTTTGTGCTGTTCCTGGGATGGATAGTCCCGGTGGGAGATCGCCGCTCCGACACCGCAGCCGCGGCGGTGTCGCTCGATCATTCATACGGCCTGGTTTCGTGGGAGTTCGACAACTTTTTCGACAAATGGGCTCACAGGATCTGGACCGTACTGCCGTGGACGCCGACCGGACTGGCCGATCGGCGCAGGGATCTTGATCGGTACGTCGAACTCGTCGACGAGTTGCGTGTCGCCGAAGGTCGCCTGAACACCTTTACATCCAGCAGCGATCCGAGAGCGAACGAGATTCTCGAAGCGCAGGTCGTGCGCAACCGGTTGCTCAAGGAGCGCGACGGCTTGCGTGACTCGGTCGAACAGTACCTGGAGCAGGCGATCACCGATGCCGTTCGGACGGACAGGATTGATCTGATCAAATCGTTTGTCTGGCCACCAGTCGATTTCCGTATCGACAATCCCCCCAAACTCCTCGTCACGTCGCCCCGCGATGAAATTCGGCGTATCGAGGACGTTTTGATAGACCCCGATATTTCTAGCGAGCAAATGTCAAAAGTCGAATCCGAACTCGAAGACTCGCTCGACGTTTCCGCAGTCATACTGCAGACCGGTGGTCTGGCAAGCTACCCGAACGTGGTGCCGACAACAGATCTTAAGCGCCTCCTCGACGTAGCAGCCCATGAATGGCTCCATGCTCATCTGACGTTCCATTCGCTGGGAATGGCCTACTTCGATGGTGGAGATATCAGGTCGGTGAACGAAACGCTCGCAGACATGTTCGGCCGTGAAGTGGGCCTGCTGGTCTACTCCGAGATAACCGGCGAACCCTTCACGGCTCCTCGCCGCCCCGAAACCGCGATGCGGAAAATTACATCCGACGACCCGGATTCCTCGTCTGAAACCGAGAATTCAGATGAGTTCAACTTCAATCGATTCATGGCCGAAACCCGCGAGCGGACGGACGAGTTGTTATCTGAAGGACGAATAACGGAGGCTGAGGCTTACATGGAAAGCCGGAGGATCGAACTGCTGGGTCACAACTTCACGATACGCAAGATCAACCAGGCGTACTTTGCGTTTCACGGTACCTATGCTGAAAGCCCCTCCTCGACGAGTCCAATAGCGAGATATCTGTGGGATCTAAGAGAACAGGTCGCTACAGTGGGTGAACTGGTGAAGCTGTTGAGGCCTCTTGGAACGTACAGGGAATTTGAGCAACTA
This sequence comes from Chloroflexota bacterium, assembly GCA_027623655.1. Classification (GTDB taxonomy): domain Bacteria; phylum Chloroflexota; class Dehalococcoidia; order Lucifugimonadales; family Lucifugimonadaceae; genus Lucifugimonas. Next base: position 14,891 of record JAQBVG010000029.1, on the reverse strand, counting down.
CTGTCTGATCGCGGAATCGATCTTGAAAAAAGTGAGTAAATCACCGAAATACGATAGTAAACAGGCGATCCGTGCCCGCGATGAGCAGAGATTGCTTTTCTCGCCGGTATACTTGCCAGACGTGAAAAATAGTGGCCGGATAATCTGGCTACACAAATTATCGAAATTACTCGTGGTCGCCTGCGCTTTTACCGGGTAATCAATCAAACACAACGTAACGTATCGGTTTGAAAATTCAGCCGGTGCGAGGAGATGCGATGGCTGCGCCGACGGACGACACGCAAGTAGCCGATAACAAGATGTATCGGCCACCGCAACGCGAAGAAACGCAACCCAGTTTCGACGAGATAATCGAGCGGTTGCGGGCCTCATTGCCGAAACTTCCTGTAATAGGCGGAGGCGGGATGGCTGGCTTGATATTCGCCGGAATACTGGTCATCGCACTCATCTGGGCCGGAACAGGTTTTTACACCGTTGGTCCCGACCAGGAGGCTGTTCTTCGTACGTTCGGTAAGTTCACCGGAACATCTGCCCCCGGCTTGCACTGGTTCTATCCGGGTCCGATTGGCAAACGTAATGTCGTCGCGGTCACCACGACGCGTCGTATGGAACTCGGGTTCCGGTCGGGTGCCGACGGCTTCACGGTTGCCCAGTCAGTCACAAGCGAATCGCTAATGATCACGGGCGACGAAAACATCGTCGACGTTCAGGCGGTTGTGCAGTACAGAATTATCGATTTGCCCAGCTTCTTATTCCAGGTTGATGACCCCGGCGACTCGGACCGTGGTGTTCCACCTGGCAGGCCGGATGGGCGAACTCTCCGCGACATGACAGAATCTGCGCTCAGGCAAGTCGTCGGCTCCCGGAATATTGACGACGTACTGACGACAGAGAAAGAACAGGTTCAAACAGACGTTCTCCTGAAAATGCGTGAACTTGCCTCCTCCTATCGAACCGGAATCGAAGTAATCCAGGTTCTTTTACAGAACGTCAACCCTCCGCTAGAAGTTCAGTCGGCGTTTGAAGACGTTGTTCGAGCCCGTGAGGACCGTGAACGATTGATAAACCTTGCCGAGGCATACCAGGCCGCAGAGATTCCAAAGGCAACCGGTGAAGCAGCCAAGATCACTGAGGCTGCAGAAGGTTTCAAACAGGGTCGTATAGCGCTGGCACAGGGTGAGGCTGACGGTTTTGCCGCTATCCTCGATGGTTACCTGCGATCACCTGACGTAACCCGTCAGAGGTTGTATCTGGAAGCAATGGAAGAAATATTGCCTGGAGTTAGAAAATTCATACTGTCCGATTCCGCGGTCCTGCCGTTCTTGCCGCTTGATGGATCATTATCCAGCGCAGGTACGGTTACCGGAGCAGGAGGAGGCGGGTAATGAACAAGCTCACAATTCCGTTGATCGTAATTCTCCTGGCGATCGTGATCGTAGTTCCGCAAACGCTGTTCACAGTAGACGAGACACAGGTCGCTATCGTGACAAGGTTCGGTGCGTTCAAACGATCGCACATATCCCCGGGACTCCAGGTTAAAACGCCCTTTGCTGAACAGGTGACAAAGTTTGACAAACGACTTCTTCGGGTCGATGTCGCCCCTGCGTCATTGTTGACGGAAGATAAGCGAAACCTTGTGATTGACTCCTACGCTAGATACAGGATCGTTGACCCACTCATCTTCTTCAAGAACCTCAGAAACGAGTCGGGTGCCGATGCTCGGGTTGGTGACATCGTCAATGCTCAACTCAGGCAGGAAGTCGCACGAGACCTTCAAACGGAAGTCATCTCCGACACAAGAGAGGCCATCATGAACCGGGTGACCGTGGCCAGCAACAGACTGGAGTTTTCTCGCGCTGACATTCTCAGCGAGTTCCGCACCCTGAAAGACCCGTCCGTAATCGTAACGGTAACGGACAACAGCTTGAACGATGACAACCGAATACGTGTTGCAACCCTCGCTGAATTGGACGAACTGGAAAAAGACCCAAGACCAGCGTCAATGACGGGGCTGGTAATTTCGTACGCCGTCGATATCAGGCACGAACTGGGAATCGAAATCATCGATGTCCGGATAAAGCGGGCGGACTTCCCGCCGGATATCGAGACCAGCGTGTTCGCGCGTATGGAAGCCGAGCGTGAACGGATTGCCAGCGGATTGCGTGCCGAGGGTACGCAGCGTGATTCAGAAATTCGCGCAGAGGTCGACCGGCGAATAAACGTCATCATTGAAACCGCACAGGGTCGATCGGCGCTTCTTCGAGGCGAGGCCGAGCAAGAAGCAATCGACATTCTGGCGAGTTCGCTTGAGAAGGACCCGGAGTTTTACTCTTTCCGACGCTCACTTCAGGCGTACAGGGCGTTTGTGGATTCGCAGACCACGATCATTATCGATCCCGATAGTGATCTACTTCGGTACCTGTCTGATCCGGCAGGTGGATCCTAGAAAAACGCGAAGGCAACAGAGTTTCAACAGCCCCGATCATTTACCTGGCCGGGGCTGTTTTTATATTCAAATCAGGTTGTGTAGCCTGCGAAAGAGCAGGGCACGAACCAGAGCAATAATCACCGCAGCTGACACGACGAAGATTACCGAATCTCGAGGCATGGATATCGATAACCCTAACGCCGTTCCAGCGGCCGGCGCATGCTCCGTATTGGAGATCGTCATGAACAGGATTACCAGTGCGACCGAGAGACCCTGCAGGGCGTGGATAATCCACTGGTTGCTCGCCACAGAATCAGGCATCAAAACCATCATCCCAACTGTGCACAGCCCGGCGGCGATCGCCGAGAGGTGCCCCCCAATGATCCTGAATGGACTCGAAGCCACCGAGTGCGGGACGAAAAACACAATTGCGACCGGACTGGCAATCGCAGCCACAACCGCGCCATTGGTGATCGCAACTTCAGCAACAAGAATCGCCATTAGCGCCATGCCAGCGGCCAGCGCCTGAACGAGGTAAACACGCGGGCGATGGACGAATTTCGCATCGATCCACCTTAGAGAAGGGTGATGTCGAATTGCGCGCCGTCTCGGATGTTTGGGTTCTTGGCGCGTATGGCGTGTGTACTGGGAAGGTTGCGACATCGAAGGTCTCTTGACGGGAAAAGATTGGTCCGTTCTCGAAAATAGCACCGGAGAAAACCTGTCGCACCAATAACCTGGGACCGATCTCAACAGGATTATTTCCTGCCATCGCCATATTGCTTAGTTTGTCAACGATAACTAACATGTACACATCAACTTGAGGTTGATAAATTTCACGCTATGGCAACACACACAAGACTCGATCACCAAACGCGTCAACACCAGATTGTCGAAGCCGCCCGCGAATTGATCGCCAGCGGTGGTGTCGACGCGCTCACGATCAGGGGGATTGCCGCCAAAGTTGGTGTTACCGAGGCGGCAATATATCGACACGTCAGTTCGAAAGAAGCGGTTATCCTGCTTCTTATCCAGGAAGTCGAAGAGTCGCTGTTCCAGGCAATCTCACGTGCAACTCGATCGGATCGCCATGCGCTTGAACGGCTGGAGCACATACTCCAACTCCACGTTTCGTACATCGAACTGCGGCAGGGGATATCGTTCGTCGTAATTGCCCAGGCGGCTCAATTTGAAGAGCCAAGAGTACGGTCAGCTGGCCGTAAATTGGTGGAAAAATACCTTTCGCTTGTTTCCGAGATTATTTCTCAGGGCATCGAAAGAAAAGAGATAAACCGAACCGTTCTGCCGAGCGCGGCCGCAATGATCTTCTTCGGAATGATTCAGTCCGCGGTAATCAGGTGGCTTTTCGATCCATCTGCGCATCCCCTCGGTGAGAATGCGGTTGCTATGTGGCAGCTGTTCCGAACCTCTCTTGAACACTCGGATGATGATGTTGACCAACGCTCGAATGAGAGTAGGGGTAACTGAAATGTCTGTGATCACCGTGGATGGCCAGATTGGCGCCGGCGGACCCGAACTTGGTAAGCGCGTGGCCCGCATGTTCGATTTCGACTACGTCGATCGTCTTGCGCTGCCAAAAGCTGTGATCGACACCGCTAACGGCACTCCGCCGCGTTTTGCAGATCGATTCTGGAAAATTGTAGAACGTGCCGTTTCCGGTTTTGCGCTCGGGAACTCAGCTGGTGACCCATACTTCAACACCCCGGAAGAAGTGCTCCTGCCGCTCACGTGGGACAGCGAAGGACCGACGACTGCGCACAGCAGGGGTTCCGAACCTGCGAGCTTCGATACCCTTTTTGACCTTGGAAAGACAGTGCTGGTCCATCGAGCAGGGTGCCTTATGGCCGGGGATCGATCAGCGCTAAAGGTTGGACTTTTCGCATCATGGGACGACCGCGTAGGGCGGGTAATGCAGCGTGAAGGGCTGAAGTCGGTATCAGCGGCCACAGATGCCATCAAGCGTCGTGAAAAGCTTCAGCTCGAGTACTTTGGCGATATTCACGGCGTCCAGCCAGACGACCCGGGACTTTACGACATCACTATCGACACGAGTGCGGAAAACATCCCGGTTGCGTCTATCAGGGTTGCCCGCTTCGCCCGCGAATCGCTTGCCCTGCAAATTGCCTGATTCGCGATCGGTTCCCCGGCTCGACAACTGCTAAAGCCGACACTTGTTCGTCGCGTCTGGCGTTATAGTTGTGACTATCAATACTTGCGACCGCCATGCACGGGCTCGGAACACGAGAGGCTAAATGCTCACCAAACTCGCCCGCGAAATAATGAGCTCCCCGGTGATAACGATCACCGAAGAACAACCGGTGTCGGAAGCCGCCAGGTTGATGATCGAAAAGAACATCGGGTCGCTAGTTGTTGTCGATGGAGACGGTCGATACGTCGGACTGCTTTCTGAATCACGTTACCTGCCGGAAGAGTCGTTGTTGCCCTATCTCAGACAATCCGTAATTCGCATACTGGGGAGCGAACTCGGTGATCCTGAGAACATCGAAGAAGTCATCAAAACAACTCGCAACACACTTGTGGGCGACGCAATGCAAAAATCTGCGAAAACGGTCACGCCCGATACACATTTGGCCAAGGTCGCGAAGCTAATGGTCGAGTCTGAAACTCATCATCTGCCGGTACTCGAAGATGGGCAGCCGGTCGGGATAATCTCGCGTCATGACATTCTTGCGCTTTTTGCAAGTCCCGAATGAGCAGTCGCGGCACCAGAAACCTGCACTCACCCGGATAGCGTGCGCTACCGGCTAACGAGTTTTAAACGACCGCTCCGAATTTGCTCGGTGATATCGCTGAGATCCTTCGGGCTTTCGATACTTGTCCAGGCCATCTCAGAGTGGTATGCCGCCAGTCGCCCCTGGCTTGCGAGGTCCTGAAACGTTGTGGTTTCGTGATCGCCGACATCGGGAAGCAGCGATTCGATTTTGCGATCGAACAGGTAGACCCCGGCGTTGATCCAAAATGGCAGACGACCTTTTTCAATGAACCTCGTCACGATGTGTTTGTCGTTGGATTCGACCACCCCGTACTGGCTTAGATATGGAACGAGCATCATCGTGCCCATGGCACCGGACCTCGCGTGTAGTTCGGCAATCGGTTTGAGCGGCTGATTGGTGATGATGTCGCCATTTGCGACCAGCACCTTCGCAGCACCTTCAGGAACACTCGACAAACCCTGCTTCAGGGCACCGCCACGGCCGAGCGGCGTCTCTTCAAATGAGTAGTGGGCCCTGATGCCGTGCTCTGACCCGTCACCGAAAAACTCCTGGATCACCTCGCCCATGTATCCGCAGAGAAACACGACATCAGTCACGCCCTGCGCAATCATCCAGTCGATCTGATACGAGATGATCGGCTTTCCGTTAATCTCGATCATCGGTTTTGGGCGATTGTCAGTTAGCGGACGTAGTCTTTCGCCCCGTCCACCGGCGATGGTTAGCGCAAAGAATCGTTCGCTCATTTTCTGCCCTTCGGCGCGGTCGCGTAGTGATATGCAAAGATTATCTGTCGCCCTGTCTTCGCCCGAGCGACAGGCTTAATTTTCGGTCGCTCGATTCGACTGACAGAGTGCGCTTACATCGACACGGAATCGGCAATCCTGCCCAACAGGCCCTGCATTGCCCGGCGATCAGTCACCTGCTCGATAGAGTCGAAAGCGCCACGTGATGGATACGTACCAGGTGATTGGGCAACAACCAGATCGAGGCTGGGGCAAACCCAGATATGCTGATTCCCAGCCCCGCTGGCGGCGAACGAGTCGGCGGGCAGATCTGGCCATATCTGCCTTCGATCGTTGCACCAGAAGCCAAGTCCGTAGACATGGCGTTCTTCAGGTTCGTTTTCAAGGATTTCCGTGGATACTTTCGTTGCCATTTCGACCCACGCCCTCGGGATGACCTGTTGTCCATTCCAATCGCCCCGGTTCAGCCATAACCAGCCGAGTCGCGCCATGTCGCGCGGGCTCATGCCATACCCCGTGTAGTAGCCGAATACGTCGAGGCGGGCCTCCGCCGGTAATTTGAAATTGTTGTATGTCCATGACCAGCTGCCTTCGATTGGATTTCGTATTTTCCATTCGGTGAGGGTTCCAAAACCGGCACCGCGCTCCGGATCGGATGTCTTGTACAGGTTGTAAGCGGATGCGATCGCATGGGTGAGTATGTTCATTCCGAACGTCTGGTAGTTGAAAACTTTGCCGGGTGCCTCGCCCGGCTTCATGTAACCAGACGTATTACCGATCAACTGCCGAAAAGTGATGCCTTCGTTCTCTGGAAACGCATGCCTGCCTTCTTTTGGTCCCTGGCCCGGTGCGACATCGAGAAATTCCGGGTAGTACTCGGCGACCCTGTCGTTTTCCGAGCGAATAACACCCTCCTCCACCGCGATCCCCAGGACCGACGAAAATGTAGATTTTGAGGCAGAGGCTTGCGGCGCCTGTGCGATCGGATCGGTACGGAAATTCCACTCTGCGACGATCTTTCCATGTCGGGCGATCAGGATCCTGTATGGCCTGTCACCGGCGTCGTCGGCCTGAAACCTTCCGGCTTCTGCGAGTTTCGCTCGGTCAAGTCCGAGTTCTTCAGGTTCTGACACCTCCCACTTTGCCCCGGGCCAAACACGATCTATGCGAGCTTGATCACCTGGTGACTGAGGATTCAACGAAAGCCCATCCTGTTTTTTATGCGACACTGTCGACAGCTCTTTCGACGACATCCCGAGCGATTTTCTCACCGCCACCGACATTTCGAATAACCGTCGTTTGTTCGGTGCCTCTTGCTGAAAACGGTTCGTGATGTAGGCGACAGAAACATCGTTATCAAGGCTTGCCCATCCGGTGCACGTCCCCATTCCCCCGTGGCCGACAGTGTCGTGGTGGTTGGCACTTGCATACTGGTTAGGCGACTCGGAGGGTAGCCGCACCCCGAGCCCAACGCGTGAGTAGTTACCTGATGCGGCATCCTGGCCTTCCGCTCGCAGAGTTGTCACTTCTTTAATAACGCTCTCCGGTAGCCACGGAACGCCATTTATCGTGCCTTTGCCGGAAATGGCCGAGTAGAATTTTGCCGCGTCATAGGCAGTAGTGACGAGAGACCCGGAGGGCAACATTACCCGGCTGCGAAGAACCGAGTCCATGTCGCTGGCGAGGTTTGGGTCCGGCCAATCCCCAGGTGCCTCAAGCGGCACCACCCGCCCAAAGTCACCGGGCTCGACTGTGAACCCCGTGTTTTTTAGGCCGAGCGGGTACTTTACTTCACGAGCAAACGCCTCATCGAACGACAATCTTGATACGCGCGCGACTAACTCGCCCACCAGCCACCCAAACGTTCTTGAGTGATAGTGGACAGTCGTACCCGGCTCGGTCTCAGGGCTCATGTCCTCGATGTGAGAAATAACCCGACCCCAGTCCATGTAGTCAATTGCCGGGATGTGTGAGTGAGAAGAAAGTCCGGCCGTGTGTGACAGCACGTGACCGATCGTAATCGCCGATTTGCCTCGAGTTCCAAACTCCGGCCAGAACTCAGCGACGCGGGTGTCCCAGTCGAGTCGATTTTGGGCTTTGTAGCGCCAGATAACCGCCGCAGCCAGTGGTTTGCCCATCGAGAACACTCTGAAGAGCGGCAGGGGATGCCTTGCGCCGCGCACGATGTCGACTATCGGCTCACCGTCCTTGAACACAGCGAGCGTGGCGGCGGAGTGAATGCCCGCTTCGATCTGGCGGTTGAACTCGCGGGTGACGGATTCTACGTCGATTGATTGAATTTGCCTGGTCATCGATGAAGTGGCATTAGTCGTCATACCGGGGTTACAGATGGGTAGACAGACAGGATAGTCTTCCTGTTCGGCGCTGTGACGTAGATCGAACATAAAGCTGGCGAATCAAACGATTGCCATTGATGAGCATTCAATACTGCGAAAACGGAGGGAAAAAACATGCCGTTGGGCGAAGCATCAGCTCAGATCGTACCTGCGCAACTTGGCGACTACCTGGAAATCATGACCAAATCGGTCTTCCAGAGCGGTATTTCATGGAAAGTCGTCGACGCCAAATGGCCCACGATCAAGGAAGCCTTTCACGACTTTCAGATAGGCGCTGTGGCGGCGCTGGACGAATCGGCAGTCGATGAGTTGGCCGATGACCCGCGCGTCATACGAAATCGGAGGAAACTTCAGGCCATCACCGAGAATGCACGACGGATTATTGAACTCGATGAAGAGTACGGCACGTTTCAAACGTATCTTCGTTCTCACGATTCGTTCTGGGCTCTCGTGAAAGACCTCAGGAAACAGTTCAAATTCCTTGGCGACATGGGGGCTTACTACTGGTTGTATGTGATCGGGGAAGATGTGCCGCCACACGATCAGTTTGAGGCCGAACGACCTGCGAGGAAGCCAAGGAAGAAATAAAGTTCAGTAACTGGATCGGCTGACCGGCGTCAGCAAACCGTTATAGCGCGCTGTCGTCTCTGGTAAAGTGGCGGGCTCACCGTAGATTCCAACTGATTCGAAATCGGGACTGCGCGTGTAGCTTGTTTCCGAACAAATTAATGCCCTGGCGGGACTGACATTGACCACTCAAATACGAACGAATTCTGACGCTATTGATTTCAAGCAGTTTGGTAAGCGCTACCGAAAAGTCGACGGAGCCGAGAAAGTCACGGGTCAGGCCATTTTCGGCGCCGATTTCACCGCGCCCGGTTCCCTGTTCGCAAAGATTGTCCGGAGTCCGCACGCCCATGCCAGGATCCTTTCGATCGACACGTCGAAGGCCGAGGCAATGCCCGGTGTAGTTGCAGTGTGTACCGCTGCCGACTTCCCGTCCGAGGTTACCGGCGACGTCGACACTGGCGAAGTCGAGATTGGTATCCAGTTTCTCGCCAACCTGATCATGGGTCGCCGCAAAGTACTGTTCGAAGGTCATCCGGTGGCCGCAGTCGCCGCAACCGACATCCATATCGCAGAGGAAGCAGCACGCCTGGTCAAAGTCGAATACGACATCTTGCCGGCAGTTACTGACCCGATCGAGGCAATGGCTCCCGACGCTCCGTTGCTTCATGCAGGGCTGATAGCGAAATCGCTGTCGGGTTCTGCCGACTCTCCGAGCAACATCGCGGGTCACATGGAGGGCGGCAAGGGCGATGTGGAGAAAGGATTTGCCGAGTCCGACGTGGTAGTTGAGCGCACATATCGCACGGCACTCGTACACCAGGGGTACCTGGAACCTGAAGCCGAAACGGTGCACTGGCACGCAGACGGTCGGATTGAGGTTTGGGCCAACTCCCAGGGCTCTTTTCCGCTTCGCCAGAACATGTCGAACCTGTTAGGTGTCGATGTCAGCAAGATCAAAATCACTCCCCTTGAGGTTGGCGGTGCTTTCGGCGCGAAGAACACGCCACGCGTCACACCAATAGCCGCGATTCTTTCCCGCAAGTCCGGAAGACCAGTAAAGATCGTCCTCACAAGAGAAGAAGTGTTGAAGGCGACTGGTCCTGCGTCTGGTGCAGTGGTAACTGTGAAGCTTGGCGCAACAAGAGACGGCACACTAAAAGCTGCCCAGGCACGGCTCGTGTTTGGTGCAGGTGGGTTCCCCGGGTCCCCCGTGTTGCGGGGGATGCAGACGATTTTCGCCTGCTACCAGCCAGAGAACTCAAAAGTCGATGCTTACGATGTGGTCACAAACGCTCCACGCGTGGCGGCCTATCGAGCTCCGGGTGCAACCGTCGCTACGTTCTGCGGTGAGTCCACCATGGACGACGTTGCGAGAGCTATCGGTATGGACCCGATCGACTTCCGCATCAAGAACGCTTCAAAGACCGGTGACACCAATATTGACGATGAGCGGTACACCCGTATCGGCATCGTAGAGATGCTGGAAGCCGTGAAAAAGTCCGACGCCTACAACCGACCGATAAAGCAAAGTGAAAACGGCTGGCCAACCGGGCGGGGAGTTGGAATCGGCTGGTGGCCCTGCGGTATCGAAATTTCCAGCGCACGGATAATGGTCAATCACGATGGTGGCGTCGACGTGGCAATTGGCGCAGTCGATTTGCACGGTATTCGTACTGGCACAGCGCAGGTTGCAGCCGAGACACTGGGCATCGAACCGGGTGAAATCAACGTTCACACCGCCGATACCGAAAGCATCCCTTACACGGGTAACGCCGCTGGATCACGGATTACGCGGACCCTGAGCCAGGCGGTGTATAAGGCCGGTGTTTCTATCATCCAGCAGATGAAAGAGAAGATGGCCGTACGGCTTGGCGTCGACGCGGAGTTTGTTGAATACGAAGACGGTTACTTTTTTGCCCGCGACAACCAGGACACCAGGGTTTCGTTCAAGGCCGCAGGGGCAGCCGTTACGAAGAACGGATCGAATATCGTGGCAACGGCCTCGAACGACCCGGGAATGCGTCCGGCCAACGGGTACGCCATGTCGGTGGCTGATGTCGAAGTCGACCCCGAAACTGGAAAGGTGCAGATCTCGAACTTCACGCTGTTCCAGGACGTTGGAAAATGCGTCAACCCGACCCAGGTCGAAAGTCAGATGCAGGGCGGTGCAGTCCAGGGAATCGGGTGGGCACTATCGGAAGAGTATGTTTTCGACGATCAGGGCCTGATGAGGAACGCTTCATTCCTCGATTATCGGATGCCGACAGCTCTCGACCTGCCGATGATCGACTGCGTGATCCTCGAGACACCTGCGGACGACGGTGCGTTTGGGATTAGAGGTGTTGGAGAGCCGCCGATTATTCCTCCGCCCGCCGCGCTGGCAAACGCGATCAGAGACGCCATTGGCGTGCGCATGGAACGATTGCCGATGAGCCCCGAACGTGTATTTTCGACGATGAAAGAGCAGTTGTAAGACGGTCGTTGTCGATTCTGCAATCCCACCATCGAGGTAAACGATTTGACTGAAGCCAGGGTCAGTCCCTCGGCGCCACCGATCGCGCCACACCAGGCTCAGTGGCAGGATCACGGGCTCACTCCGCGCCAGGTGCGACTGACGTTGATCGGCGTGATGCTTGCCATGTTTCTTGCATCGCTCGACCAGACGATCGTAGCGACCGCAATACCACGGATCATGGCCGATCTGGACGGATTCGATCGGGTCACTTGGGTTTCGACTGCCTACATTGTGGCCTCGACTTCAGTCGTGTTGATTACCGGTGCGGTCTCCGACGTCTACGGTCGCAAATGGCTGTACGTCGGAGGAATTGCGATATTTCTCGTAGGTTCAGTGCTGGCGGCCACTTCGCCTACGATGAATGCCCTCATCATCTTCCGGGCAATCCAGGGTGTTGGTGGTGGGATGATGATGGCGTTGTCGTTCGTCACGATCGGCGACCTGTTCCCTCCGTCTGAACGGGCAAAATACCAGGAAATAATTGCCGCGATGTTCGGTATTTCTTCAGTACTGGGACCAACTCTCGGAGGTTTCATCACCGACCAGCTGTCCTGGCACTGGATCTTCCTGGTGAACATACCGCTGGGTGTGCCGATTATCTTCCTGTTTGTGCGGTTGTTCCCGAACAGCAAAAAGACAGGGCCGACGCGCAAGATCGATGCCGGGGGCGCCGTGTTGATCGTCCTTGCGATTGTTCCGGCGCTGCTCGGACTATCGTGGGGAGGCAACCAGTTCGCATGGTCATCGCCCCAGGTCATTTCCGCGCTCACGATGGGCGGTGTAATGGTCGTCGTATTTGCGCTGTACGAAACCCGGGTGACCGATCCGATACTACCGCTCGCAGTGTTTCGGAACCGTACAGTCGGAATAGCGCTCCTCGTGACGTTGTTGACGGGTTTCGCCATGTTCGGCGCAATCTTTTTCGTTCCCCTGTTGTTCCAGGGCGTGCTGGGAGCATCCCCAACCGCGAGCGGCAGCTTCCTGACGCCAATGATGCTGGGTATCGTGTTCGGGGCGGCCAGCAGCTCGCACTGGCGGGTACTATCGAATACAGGGGATTTGCGGGCTTTCTGTCATGGCCATCGGGGCGTTCATGCTCAGCCGGGTTACAGGCGAAACCACACACGGCTACGCACTGACATCAGCTGTGATCATGGGTTTCGGCCTCGGTACTTCGTTTCCGTTGTACACCATCGCAATCCAGAACGGGGTGCCGCAGCAATATCTTGGCATCGCAACATCGTCCGCCCAGTTCTTCAGGTCGATTGGCGGATCGATCGGGCTGGCTCTGTTCGGTTCGTTCATGGTCCGACAATTCAAAGACGGGATGCAGACGAACTTGCTAGGCGAAGCGTTCGATGCGGTTCCCCCTCAAACGCTGAGTTTGATCACCGATAACCCCAACGCTCTCCTAAGTGTGGATGGCACAGAAAGCCTGAGGAACGCATTTGCGGCCAGCGGTGAAGCCGGCGTTGCCCTTGGTGAGCAGGTGTTCGCCGCGATCCGTGAATCGCTGGCCAGTGCTATCGGAGACGTGTTTTTCCTGGCTTTCCTTTTCGTTGTCGCAGGGATCGTTGCCACCGCGTTTATTCGCGAGGTCCCGCTGAGAAAGCGCGGCGCTCCGATCACCGGCGCCCCGGCCGACGGACCCTCGGCCGCCGGGACCACAGCCACCGGACTCTCTGGCGGACCGCCAAACGCCAACAAGCCGTCTATTACGCCAGCACATCACTAACTTCGGGTGTTTCCGTGTCGTGGCCGACTTATTGACGAATCGCCCGGTGCCATTGCACCTGATTTTCGGTGCGGGGTGACACCGGCACTTTGAGTACGGTGCGCAACGTGTTTCAGTTAGTGGGGGATACGCGTCGGGGAGCGGATCAGCAACTGTCTTGGCTGTCAAGCACTGATCAACATTCCTCGGACCTCAGCGACCGAAGCGTTCCACTTCTCTTCGTTCTTGACCATGCTGTTGAGGATCAGAAGCAACTTCCGAATAGACGCCGTGAGAGCTACCTTCTTCGGCTTACCCGCGGTACACAGTCGGGTATAGAAGTCTCTGATCACAGGGTTGTACCTGCTGGCTACGAGCGCAGCCATGTAAAGCGCTGCTCTCACTCGAGATCGTCCACCCCAGACTGTCCTTCTGCCTGACAGAGTGCCGCTGTCACGGTTGAGCGGTGCCACCCCTGCAAGTGCTGCGATCTGTTTACGGTTGAGTTGCCCGAGTTCCGGCAGTTCTGAGAGCAGCGTGATCGAGACGACAGGACCTATACCAGGCACGCTCTTGAGGATGTCGTCCTTCACCCGCCACGGCGGACTCGCCTTGATTGCGTCGTCCAAGTCGTTGTCGATATCGGAGAGCTCTCGCTCGAGCCACCTGATATGAACCTTGAGCCTGCGGCGCACCGTACTGTCGGCACTCTGAAGGCGGTTCCTCTCAGCAGTCAGCATCTCAGTGATCTGTCTCCTACGAGAAAGCAGAGCAGAGAGCTGCCTTGCCTGTTCATCAGGAAGAGGACGGGGTTCAGGCTTAACCGCCTCCGCAAAGTGCGCAAGAACCCGGGCATCCAGAACATCTGTCTTCGCCAGTCGTCCGATTGACTTCGCAAAATCCCGCACCTGGCGTGGGTTCACCACAGCCACCGCTATTCCCCGGACAGCGAGAGCGCTTGCTACGGTGCTCTCCATCCCTCCAGTAGCCTCAACAACCACGAGGTAGGGATCAAGATCCTTCAGCCTATCGGCGGCCTCTCTCGCTCCACTATCTGTGTTCGGGCTCCTCCATTCAACTTCACTGGGGCGTACAGCAACATCAAGATGTGCCTTCGAAACATCGATACCTGCGAATACGGCACTGGCGTTCATGTTCTGTCCCTTCCTAGACAAGGCCCATCCTTGCTTAATGCGAGCTTGTATGCTCATGCAACTGTTCGGGCTCTAACTCAGGAACGGGAGCGGCGACCACGCTGACCCACGGTCTCCATTCAGGACCAGTGGTCATTCGGCCTGCCACTCCCGTCGGTGCTGCAACTCCGGCGGCACCGAAAGGAAAGATACAAGGGTCACCATTCACTGAGAACTCTTTAACTGTTTCCCAGTGAATATTTATACTCATCTGAATCAATTCGTGCCCAATAATTCCCCAACATGTTGTGATTATGAGTGCGTATAACACTATGAGTTGTACAGTTAAGTGCTAGCCCTCATACAGTCATTACCCCTCGTTCCGTAAGATTAATAGGCGAGATTTAATACAGTGAGTTGTTCATCCGGACAGGGCACATCACTATGCAAATGGATCAATCAGTCACAGCTGACGAATTAATTGCAGCACTGGGACTCCTGGGACACGCTCAGGAACTCGGCGCCGATACCGACGTATTGTTGGCCTTAACTGCACGTGTGCGGGCGGCCGAATCTGCATTCCGGTCAATTTCCCGCTAGTCGGTCTGAGGTGATGCTCCTATAGACGTCAAGCCACCTGATCCAGCTCTGGTGGGGCCATTGAACGCAGGATCG
>JAQBVG010000168.1 GCA_027623655.1 Chloroflexota bacterium | reverse complement strand
CGGCGTCATCATCGCCGGACACGGGCGAGTGCTGGCGGCTGGGCGGCTGAAGCGGGAAACGGTTCCCTGTATCCGCCTGACGCACCTCTCGGACGCACAGAAGCGTGCGTATATCCTTGCAGATAATAGATTGGCGATGAACGCCGGCTGGGACGCTGAAATGCTGGCGAACGAACTCCGTGACCTCATGGAGAAAGAGTTCGATTTATCGCTGCTGGGTTTTGCGGACTATGAACTAGACCCGTTACTGGCGGCCGATTGGTCGCCGCCAGATATCACAGATATGCCAGACAACGAGCAGCAACACGGGCACAAGATCGGCTTCAGTGCGGACCAATGGGAGACAGTGAATGCTGCATTGAAGAAGTGCCGAGACGAAAACGACCGGGGCAAGGAATTGACCGACAGCCAGTGCGTGGAGTTGATATGCCAGAATTACCTAGCGTGAGACTTGCCTACAATCCAGGACCAGTAAATGCGTATAAAGCACTTGATCCAGTCCGTCCGTCCGTCCGTCCGTCTGGCGTATCATCCCGAAGGGGGCCGCACGTTGAGTGACATGGGGAAAGACATGGGGCCGACCGTACGATTGGTTGCTCCGAACATCACAAGCGACCTTCAAGGCGTGGTGACTCTGTTGAAGGAAAACGCTCCGACGGTGCGGCTGGCGGCAACAACGGCAATGCTAAACAACAGTGTTATCTCTGGAAAACATCGCTATCCGCATCATGTTGAGCATCACGATGATGGGCCTACTCTCAAACCTGCCCTGCTGGTCTCCTACGTTTACCTGAAGCCGTTCCTGAAGAACCGCCATCGGTACGCATACCGCGACTGGGTGCTGGACTCCGGGGCGTTCTCGGCTCACAACAGCGGGACGGAGATCAAATTGCAGGACTACATCAACTGCTGCAAGGAGCTTCAGGCGACCGACCCGACGATGACCGAGGTGTTCGCGTTGGACGTGATCGGGGACTGGAAGGCATCGCTAAAGAACTGCGAAGAAATGTGGCGGCAGGGCGTCGAGGCGATCCCGTGCTATCACGTTGGAGAACCGGAGGCGGAACTGACGGCGATGGCGAAGGACTATCCGAAGATCGCTCTGGGCGGTTGTGTGGGGTTCAAAGGGAAAGACAAGTTCGCCGAGCAATGCTTCTCTCGTGTCTGGCCGAAGGCAATTCACGGGTTCGGATTTGGCGGCGAGAAAGACATCATGGCGTTGCCGTGGCATTCGGTGGACGCGACCAACTGGGAAATCGGGCCGTGCAAGTTTGGCCGGTGGAATGCGTTCGGTAAGATGAGCGTGAGGGGCTCGAAGCAGAACCTACGTGCGGAAGTCGAGTGGTATCTTGATCTTGAACGGCGGGCACAGCAGAAGTGGGCGGGGGCGATGAAGCAACTGACGGGGGCACAATGTTCCGTCAGGCTCGCGCTGGTGAATCCAGAAATAGCATCCACACAACAATTAACAGCACTTGGAAAAGAGGAACAATGAAAACGGTTTTGATTCTATCTGGTGGCATGGACTCGGCAACGCTGCTCTACGACCTGCTCGCACAGGGTGACGATGTGGACGCCATCGGCGTGAACTACAAGCAGCGGCACGGCAAGGAACTCGACTGTGCGGCGGAACTCTGCCGGATCAACGGCGTGCGATGGGATGTGCTTGACTTGTCATCATTGAGCGGGTTCCTGACCGGCAGCAGCCAGAGTGACCTCAGCGTGCCGGTGCCATTCGGTCGCTATGACGAGCCGACGATGAAGCTGACCGTCGTTCCTAATCGGAACATGTTCATGCTCGCGGCTGCCGGTGCCGTGGCGATTGCCCGCAAGGCGGATCGACTGGCCTACGGCGCTCACTCAGGCGACCACACGATTTACCCAGACTGTCGACCGGAGTTTGTTGAGGCAATGGGTCAGGCGTTCCGTCTGTGCGACTGGCATTCGTTGCAATTGTGTGCCCCGTATATCAACATGACGAAAGGCGACGTGTGCCGCCGTGGCGTGGAATTGGCGGTCCCGTTTGAACTGACGTGGACCTGCTACGTTGGCGGCGTGTCGCCCTGTGGCAAGTGTGGTGCTTGCAATGAACGAGAAGAGGCGTTTGAAGTCGCTGGTATCGGAGACCCATTGTGTCGATTGGTTTGATTGCCTGTTGCGGGACCAAAGCCACCGGGGCCATGAAAGCCATGACGTCATGATCTCTTGCACTCGTCGCGTGCAGTTTTGCTCGGGCCATCGCGTTTTCGGCCACGAGGGGAAGTGCCGACACCTTCACGGGCATAACTACGTCGCGTTCATCACGGCACAGGCCGACGAACTCGACGCGGTCGGTCGCGTGATCGACTTCAGCGTTCTGAAGGAACGCATCGGCGGTTGGATCGACCGCGAATGGGATCATGGTTGTGTGTTGTGGGAAGGCGACAGCGAAGCGATTGCGGCAGTAGGAGCCTGCCAACCCTCGAAGATATTCCGACTCCCAACGAATCCGACAGCCGAGAATATGGCCGATCATTTACTGCGGATCGTCAGCCCGATGGAACTCGTCGGCACTGGCGTGCGGGTCGTATCCGTTCGGTTGTGGGAGACAGAAAACTGCTATGCGGAGGCCGGTGAATGTATCGGGTGAATGAGGTATACCTGTCGATTCAGGGCGAAGGGATTCGGGCCGGAACGGCGAACGTGTTCGTGCGGTTCACGGGTTGCAACCTGCTATGTGCTCAGGAGCCGGGGCCAAAGTCACCGGGCGGATTCGATTGCGATACGGAGTTTATAAGCGGGCGAGCGATGGCTTTACCTGACCTGATGGAGTGGATTCAGGTAGAAGCAAAGATGTGTCGTTGGGTGATCCTGACAGGTGGTGAACCGGGGCTACAAACAACAGCGGAACTGATCGAAGCGATACACGTCGCCGGGTTCATGGTCGCCATCGAGACAAACGGTAGCGTGGAGCTTCCGGCGGGGCTGGACTGGATCACAGTCAGCCCCAAAGTGGCAGAGCACTGCATTCGACAGAAGACCGCCGACGAGGTGAAGTACGTGCGCAGCCACGGGCAGGCTATCCCGAAAACGTGCGTCTCCGCGGTTCATTATCTGATCAGTCCGGGATTCGACGGGATCCATTTTGACGCGAGGAATTATCAATGGTGTGTGGACTTGATCAAGCAAAATCCGAATTGGCGTCTATCACTACAGACGCACAAGGTCGGGTCGTTGATCAGATAGCGTTGCAAAACGCGGTACGCTTGCTCCTGGCGAACGTGGACGATCCAGACAGGGAAGGACTGCAGGGCACACCGGGTCGCGTTGTGCGGGCGCTGTGGGAGATGACTCGCGGCCAAATGGAAAGCCCCGAGGCGATATTGAGCACGACGTTCGACGAGCCGTGCGACGAGATGGTTGTGCTGTCGGGGATCGCCTTCACATCCCTGTGCGAGCATCACCTGCTGCCGTTCACCGGTACGGTGGATATTGGATATATTCCCGGCAAGGTTGTCGGCCTGTCGAAGCTGGCGCGGCTGGTCGATTGCTTTTCCCGGCGGTTGCAGATTCAGGAACGGATGACAGCACAGATTGCCGACAGTCTGGACACATGCCTGGACGCACAAGGGGTGGCTGTCATCGTCCGTGGCAAGCATGCGTGTATGGCGTGTCGTGGCGTGAGAAAGGCAGGAGCCATCATGGTGACCTCGGCAATGCGTGGAGTGTTGAAAGACAATCCGACGGCGCGGGCCGAATTTCTGGAGTTGATCAAGTGACTGACGGTGGTGTGATATGTCTGGGACAATCCGCGACACCCGCATGACGCAGAAGGCACTGGGGCAACGCATGGCACATCAGGTTGAGGATCTGCCGCTAATCGAGCTGATCCCGTACGCGAGGAACGCAAGGACGCACAGCGAGGCTCAAGTCGCTCAGATCGCAGGCAGCATTCAGGAGTTCGGCTGGACGGTCCCAG
>JAQBVG010000167.1 GCA_027623655.1 Chloroflexota bacterium | reverse complement strand
AATAAATCTCGGTCCGATTGCAGGTCGACAGGATTACGCCGCCTCCGGCGTACTGCGTCAATCGTTCAAGGTGTTCCTTAAGCGATTGGGCGGAAACTGCAACGCACTCGAGAACTTCGACTGGAGCGCGCTCGATATTCAGACCTGCGAGGATGAAATTCAAATTATTCAGACTTACCGCGGAAGATTTCGAAGGCAGTGAACTGCCGGTCGAACCCCAACCCGATTCTTACGGTTTCCGGGAGAATTGCCAAAACTCCACACAACAAGTTAGCACTTCAGTCGCCACGTTTCACCTGACGATATGAAGGGTTTGTGATGGTTGGATGGTAGCATCACCGAATCAGGTATTAAAGGTATCAATCAAACGACGTATTTTCAGCGAATACCGGTGAGTCCCATGAAATTAAACTCGATCGTCCCACCCGCAGAGCGCGGCTACACAATGCCCGAAATATTCGTCACCACAGATTGGTTGGCCGAACATATTTCGGATCCGAACGTGCGTGTCGTCGATACAGATGTGCCGGATGACTACAGGAAAGGTCACATACCGGGGGCGGTCAATCCGGTCGATCACTACTACAAAACCACGCTTGAAGACCGCACGCATATCCAGCTGCCCGCACAGTTCGCAGAGACGATGACGGAACTGGGGATTGGTGACGACACTCTTGTAGTGGGTTACGACCGGTCCGGGGGGGTGTACTCGTTCCGGCTAATGTGGGCATTGAACTATTACGGGCACGCGAATGTGAAATTCCTCGATGGCGGGCTGCCAAAATGGATCGCAGAAGGCCGGGAAACTACAACCGAAGCGAGCTCCTACTCGGGAGTCGCTGGAGTGTTTTCACCCAGAGCTAACTCGGACATATTCGCGTCTCGCGATCAGGTGATGGACGCAATCGACGATGACTCAACCATCCTGCTCGATGTTCGCAGCAACGACGAGTGGACCGGTGTGAACAAACGTGGCGGACCGCGTGGCGGCCGCATCCCGGGCGCAGTCCACCTTGAGTGGGTCGACTTCCACACGGGTGGAGATGTCCCGGTACTCAAATCTGCGGACGAGATTAGAACGATGCTTGCTGAGGTTGGCATTACGCCGGATAAAAATGTAATCACCTACTGACAGGGCGGAATCCGTGCGGCGCACGGATTCTGGACCTTGAAGCTCGCAGGCATCGAGAACGTACGCGATTACGACGGATCGTGGCGAGAGTGGGCCGCGGTTGAGTCCTGCCCGGTCGAAAGTCTGACATGACCGAATCAGCATTGATGTAGCAAAAAACGAATTTCAAAGTCGTTGCCTGCTGACCGACACTGGTAACCGCTGAAACCGTTAACGTCCCGAAATCCGTAGTTGTATAAGAACGCATGGTTCACACAAGTATTCAACGCGTCGCGATCAGCCATACGGCGTGCGGCGCTAATCCGCCACCATTCACCAATGAATTTACGTAAAATACTACTGCCCTGGGCCACTTTTCTCTCGTTGATGACCATTGCCACATTTGCTTGCGGTGATATCGATCCGGCCGACCTGGACCCTGCCGACGCTCCGACCCAGGTAGTTGTCGATCTGCCAACCGCCACCAGTCTGCCCGGGATCGCCAGCGCCACTTCAACACCTGTGGTCACACCGACACGCCGGTTACCTCTGCCCAGTTACCCGCCCGGTGTTCTCGAAGTAAAAGAAATCGATGGGTGGATTAACTCCGAGCCATTTAAGATCATCGACAAGCTCGGTGAAAATCAGGTCGTCCTAGTAGATTTTTGGACATACACCTGCGTTAACTGCCTGCGAACCCTGCCATTCTTACGAGAGTGGCACGCAAAGTACGCAGATCGTGGACTCGTGATCCTCGGAGTCCACACACCCGAGTTCGATTTCGAGATGGACCTTGACAACGTTAAAGCCGCGGTAGAGAGAGAAGATATCGGATGGGCGGTCGCCCTCGACAACGAGTACGGCACGTGGCACTCGTTTGGCAACAGGTACTGGCCGGCGAAATATCTTATTGGGCTCGACGGCCAACTAACCTATCGCCACTTCGGTGAAGGCGACTACGTTGAAACCGAGCAGGCGATTCGCGAAACCCTGACCGAAGCGGGTTGGGACGTTTCGGATATTCCAATCGGCAGCGTCAATTCCGCGGACCGAGATCCACTGGCAGATCGCATCACCCGTGAGCTATACGCTGGTTACGAGCGGAACTACACCACCTCGGGCTTGTATGCCGGGCAGGAACAGTATTACATCGGCCCGGACTCAACACGCGAATACATCGACGACGGCAACTACACGCCACAGCAATGGTATTTGCAGGGGCTCTGGACGAACGGTGCCGAATCGATAGTCCACGCACGCGAGACTGCCGATCTCGAAGATCACATAGCGTTCAAATTTGTGGGTCGTAGCGGGAACGTAGTGGTAAATCCCAGGGGTCCCGAGCCGTTCGAGGTATATGTCGAGATTGACGGCCGACCGCTGATGCAGGACGAGGCCGGAATCGACATCGAGTTCGATGACCGGGGACGCTCGTACTTCACCGTGACAGAGCCCAGGCTGTATGCCTTTCTCGAAACGCCCGAGTTCGGAGAGCACGTCGTGAAGCTGGCTTCGAACTCGGACAACTTCGCTATTTTCGCGTTCACGTTTGGAATAAACAGGGGCGGCATCTAGTGCAGGGCCAAAAATCACCCGTTAGCAGTCTCTTGCAACTGGCGATGCGCCCTGTACTCATCGGATTGGTCTCGTTCGCAGGCTTCACGGCAGTGGCATGCGGATCTCCAGGTGAATCTGAAAAAGGAACCCCGGTTTCCACAGGACAGTCAACGCCGCCTGTTGCAGCGGTAAGCAGTCCCGGATCAAATGGCGGCGCTAGCTTCAGCGGAGTGCCAGGCATCCCCGGACCCGGCTGGACAGTGATTTCGGACCTGATCCGTCTGGAACTGGCGACCCCTGATTTAGGTGTAGGTTCCCAGCGATTCGGTGTCGTTTTGAGCGATGACAGCGGATTGATTAAATTCCCTATCGTCAGGTTGACTTCAAACTACTATCCCGACGGGTACGAAGCCGAACCGGACAAGTCGCTGTCGAGCAGTGTTCCTGCTCGGTTTTACGAATTTCCGTTCGGGACGCGCGGTATTCATTCGACCGTGGTTCAATTCGACCGGGTCGGTCTATGGTCGGTCTCGGCTGAGATTCCTCGTTCTGATGGCACTTCGGCACCTGTAGAAGTCAGGTTCCCCGTCGCGAAGACAGCAATGTCCGTAACTGTCGGGCAGCCCGCACCTGCAAGCATGAGCCGTACTCTCGGTATGGTAAGCAGTATCCGTGAATTGACCACCGGGAGTATTCGTGACGAAGGACTCTATCGGTACTCGATAGCAGAAGCCCTTGAACGTGACCGCCCATTGTTGATCGTGTTTGCCAGCCCGGCGTTTTGCACGAACGCGGTCTGCGGTCCGCAGGTTGAAATTGCGTCAGAACTTCGGGAGGTTTACGGCGATCGCGTTGACTTTGTACACGTCGATCTTTATTCGAACCCACACGAAATCCAGGGGGATCTCAGTCGCGCAGTGCTGTCGCCACTCCTCGAAGAATGGAGACTATCGTCGCAGGAGTGGACCTTTATCGTAGGACCGGACGGAATTGTTACGCACCGGTTCGAGAATTTTGCGCCAAAACCTGAACTGGTAGAAGCGCTGGAACAAACGCTGTCGGTTGGCTGAAGTTCACCGCGGACAACGTTGAACGCACATACAATTCTCCTGGATTGACCGACCGTTCAACTCGGGACGAGGTCAACAGGCACAATTAATGTTCTGGCCACTACAGGTATATGTCTGCAGTTCCTCGTTCCATGATTCCGAAAGTAGTCATCCAGCCTGCGAGTAGTGTCCACGTACGTGGTGTACGAAGCGTCCCCGTACTGACCGGGAAACAAGACCATCGCGCCAT
>JAQBVG010000166.1 GCA_027623655.1 Chloroflexota bacterium | reverse complement strand
GGGCATCAATTTACGTCAGAGCGCTGAGTTCTGACAGAACCGTGTCGACGAGAGGTCCCGGCCAGGTTGTCCGCCATGACCGCGGTTAGTAGTGTTTCGACTCCCATCAAAATCGCGACGGCGACCACGGATGGGAGAAGATCGATCAACAGGTCGGCACTGAACCAGTCGAAACTCGGGGTTGGGAACGAACCTGGTAACGATCCGTAGCGTGTCGCGACCGTCGGTGTGTCGATGTCGCCGAGTGCGACCACCAGCGAGATAGAAATGATGGCGATCAGCGTTGGCGGGACTATCTTTAGCTTCGCTACCCGGTCCTGGACGAATGGCCAGGCCAACATTATCGCAACGGCGAACATGCCTATCAGCGGTGTTGTCCAGCCTACGGTGTACAGATGAAAAATCAAATCCCACATCCGCTCATGGAAGTGTTCGCGGGTGGGATCGGTGCCCGTCACGTTAAGGAACGAGGCGATCTGTCCGAATGCGATGGACAGACCGATGCCGGCAGTAAACCCAATTATCACCAGGCCGGGCATGTATTTCATCAACCTGCCAAGGTGCAACGCTGTCATGCCAAGCAACAGCACACCGGACATCAACCCGACAACCGGCAGGGCCTCGACGCCAAATTTGATTACTACTCCGGTAAGCAATGGTACGAGCGCGGCGGTAGGGCCGGTAATGTTGAAACGGGAGCTACCGAAAAGCGCGGCAAATCCCCCGGCGAACGCAGACGTATAAAGACCAGCGATCGGTGGCGCGCCTACCGCGATCGCGAGCGCTATCGCCAAGGGGAGAGCGACGATTCCAACGACGATTCCGGATATTACGTTGGAACGAATTTCAGATAAGGGCATAAAACTCGTGGGTCGGATCGGCAGCGCAGACACGATCCCTCGAGCTCTTGTGGTGTTCATTCGTTTATGTGCTGAACCAGTTGCCCTCACATGAATGCTCGTGAGCCAATGGCCGTTATTCGTCTGAGGATCGCTGAAAATATGCGATATCGCCTCTTGGCGACCCCAGGACCCCGGTCATTCCATAGCAGCGACTGATTCTGAGCGCGCGCAACGGGCGGCGCAAGGTGAAATCTGAACGGGTCCTGGTGAGATCGCTAACCCACGAGGCTTTAGCGCCGAGCTGCCGCATCAGATTTCTCACAATTGCTTCACGCCAGATTGTTCCCCTCAGGCCCGTCCTCAACTAACATCAGATCAGCGAAAGACTAGCCCGAATCCGAGAGGGCAGGTGAGAATGATTTACAAAGCTGGATGGGTTATCCACATTGGCTTAGAACAGCCATCTCAGCCCATAGCTGAAGATGGCGGCAGGGATCAACGAGCCGGGATCAAGTAGCAAACCAGACCGAAAATCGTCCACCGAGACGACGGTCACACTAAAGTGAATACAAAAAAATGAGCTGGCTCGGATGACCCGATAGCCCAAAAGGCTAAAAGCGGTAAGCGGCAACCAATTGGAGTTGCCGCTTAGTTTTTAAGTTTGCGGTCGGCGCGGAGTCAAGACGCCAGTCGCCCGGCCGACGCCCGCACGGACAGCGCGTCGGCCGTTACCCACTCGTTCATCAATCTGGTGCTCGTGCTGCCCCAATCAACGTAGTCGGAGCCAAGTTTTATCTCCTCACGGACCGTGTAATACTTCGAATCGGTTGGCCATCCACCGTCAGGTAGTCGCCTCGACTCCAACAGGTCGAGTGCGTCAACACAGCGGGGATCATCGATGAATCCCGACTCTGCCATCACTTTCAGAGCACCGAGAAAGTCGTAATGCCAGTACAGCGGGTAGTGAAGCTTGTTGAACTCACCGCGAATTATTTTTCCAGATGACAGGCGCCTGAAAAGACGGCGAGCCAGGAATACCTCAGAAGCTCGCTGGACGGCGGCGCGGACCTGTTCGCTCGGGAACGACCTCTCGTAGAGCGCCAGCCCTCTCAGTGGAAAAAGTGTCTCAACCAGCGATGAAGTGTGAGCGTCCGGGTCCTTGTCGCAGTTCCAGCCGCCATCGGGCCATTGCCAGTAGAGCAGTCGCTCGACCAGCTGATCACAACGGTCCGAATACTGTCCCAGTTTGAGGATAGTCCACAGCGCGTTTGACTGCTGAGATGCACAACGACGGTAGCGGCCCTGCATCACCGGCACTCCCCCTGCGTGCCTCGAGTAGACGTTCGCCTTCGAACTGGCCTCGAATTCCGTGAAGAATTCATCTCCCAGCCAGGTGTCTAAAAGCTGGTCGGTCGCAGGGCGTAACGACTCATCGCCAGCCGGATAGCCAATGTCTGCAAGTGTCGACAGTGCCCAGTGTCCACCCTGCCATTTCGCGTAAACGCCTCTGGGCACATCTATACGGCCCGACTCGTCTCTTTGCGACAGAAGCGTCCTGACCCGACCCGAGTTCCTGATTTCGCCCTGGACAGCCGTCACTTCAGGAGAATCGGGGTCGGTGCCGAGTACACGGACCAGAGTTTTCCATCGGACAGACGGTTCGTTCGAATTCAGCAGTCGTTCGATAACCGGACCGGTTGCTATTTGTTGCACGTTTGTCAGTCACCCCTCGGTCGCGTCTTCAGCCCGGGAACCGATCCTCCGCATGGGCTCCTACGAACTCTCGACCCGACTCAACAATGATGTCCTGCAGGTTGACCATTACGAAGTAGTCGCTCATGAGGCCCTTACCGGCGGCCCGGGCGCGTACTTCCATCTCGGCCTGTATCCGGTCTATCTCGGGATTGCCGGTTCCCTCGCCAGGCATGTGCATCGATAGTGCAAGGTCGAAGTGGCCGTACGTAATTGCGGTCAGTCCATCGACAGCGAGTATGTCGTCGAGGTTTTCATAGCCTCGGTGCGATTCAACCTGCGCGAATACCAGCATATTGTCGTTGGCGAACTCGGTGAAGTTCTTGCGACCGCCAAACCTCGAATTCAGTATGTGGTTGTCGTTGAACTCGGTGCCTCGATGAGTGCCCCAGGACCGGTGCCCACGGGGATCGAAGTAGCATGCCTCGACCAGGGATTCTGCCTGCTCGCCGGTCTCGACGTGCGGGGCCATGATCCCCTGGATACCACGATCAAGCCACATGATGATTTCGGTGGACTCGAAATTCCTTGGCCGACAGGTCACCGACATTCCGCCCATGTGAGCGGTGGCGACGATTCGGTCGATATCGGGAGGGCTGAATGCACCGTGTTCACCGTCCAGGTGAATCGCATCGAAACCTGCCCGATGGGCTAATTCAACCGCCTCCTGGGCAGGGTAAGTCAGGTTCAACGAACGCGCTTTTTTACCTGCGAGATTCCTGGCGATAATCGTGCTTGCAATCATGAATTGTGTTCTCTCATTCTCGTGAATCGCTGTCGTGTGCGGTTGTCGATAGCTGCATTTCGATTTTCTCGAGTCGGTTGTTTATTTGCGACAACAAATCGGCGTTCGATTGAGACCCGCGAACCAGAAAGGTGGTGATATATGCCGTTACGGCGCCGAAGATGCTAATTCCGACGATCATCGTCAAAACGCCAAATATTCTCCCGGCTCCCGTAACGGGAATGGCATCCCCGTACCCCACAGTAGTAGCCGTGACGAACGCCCACCAGATAGCGTCTCCTGCACCGTCGATATTGCTGCTGGATTCCGACTCAGCAATCGACGTAACCAGGGCAAGTCCGATAAGCAGCAGAAGACCTACGCCTAGCGTGGGTCGGAATCCCGATTGCCCGGTTAGATCGCGAAGGCCGCTCAGTACTCGCACGGTGAAGACAACAAGCTTTGCCGCTCGCAACACCCTGAATACGCGTAGAGGCCGAAGGAAAGGCAGCAACACAATTAAAACGTCGATCCAGTTGGTGCGTAGATGAGATATTCGATCAGAAGATCGATATGTGCTGACCAGCAAATCCAAGTAGTGTCCACGTACGTGGTGTACGAAGCGTCCCCGTACTGACCGGGAAACAAGACCATCGCGCCAT
>JAQBVG010000028.1 GCA_027623655.1 Chloroflexota bacterium | reverse complement strand
CGGCGAAGCAGCTCCAGATCGAACGACTCGCCAATCAGCGCCGCCGTCTGCAAGACCGAACGTGATTCTGTGGATAGCCCGCTCGACCGCCGCTCGATCATTTGCTGAATCGCATCGGTAATCTGCTGCGGTCCGCCGCTGGATGTCGGAATCGCACCAGCTCTACCGAGGATACGGGCAAGTTCCGTAAGAAATAACGGGCTGCCGCCAGACCCCGCGGACAGGAGTGCGAGTTGATCGTCGGTGATCTGCTCGTCGGTCGAAGCAGCGACGAGTTCTGCCATTTCGGTGGCACCCAGACCTGACAGCTCGATTCGATTGAACCGCGATTCCCTGGTCAATCTGCCGATTGCAGTGACCAGGGTTTTATTCGACGCAGCTTCCGAGGTCCGGTACGTGCCGATAACGACCAACGGAAGCGTCTCTAACTCGATTGCGCAGAACTCAAGGAGTTCCAGGGAAGCATCGTCCGACCACTACAGATCGTCCAGCATGACTACCAGTGGCCGGGTTTCGCAGACGGACCGGAGACTCTCTACTACACGCTGGAAAAATTGAAACTGGGACGAATCTAAACCGGAGGTGCCCTCCGCGAGAGTACCGACGACTCGATCTATCAGGCCGGTGAGTTCATCTTTGCCCGGTGCTGTGAGTCTCCTTCGGGCCATATTCAGGGCCTGGTTCCACGGCCAGAATGGCGGTGCGTCCCGCTGCTCGCGACATCGTCCTACACCGGTCGCAAAGAGCTGATTATCGACCCTGGTCATCGCTTCGCGTGCGAGCGCAGTTTTCCCAATGCCGGGATCGCCAGCAATGGTGATCACCGAACCCTCACCGGCCGACGCATTCGCGAATGCAGCGGCAAGCACCACCAGTTCGTCGTCTCTGCCGACGAATAGTTCGGAGTGTTTTGAAGTAGTCATCCTGATGACGAATTACATGCTGCGTGGTTCAGAAAAGTGGCAGGGCTTCGTTGAAGTTGCCAGCGTCAGGCACGTTTTTGGCTGCGATTTCGCCCGCATCATATCGTAAATCGGCGGTCAGGGCACTTTCAGTGATCATCTTTTGTGATCGGGATGAACACCTGGCCCCCTTCGCCGTGGACATCGACTTTTACAGGCCGACATCTTGAGAACTCGGCCTCCGATACCTGCGATCAGTAAAAACAAGAGAGCCCCGACCTATCAGGCCGAGGCTCTGTTGAGTGCCTGGAATGTTTTTTGCGAAATATTACCGGCGACTGAAGCTACACGACGTCGAGAGTATCTTCGGCCTCAACAGACGTTACGCTGCCATGCTTCCTGGCAGCAATTTCCCGAATTTCGGCAAATTCGTTCTGCGTGGCGCGCAGCAAAATTCCCTGGTCGGACGAGTGCATGATGAACCTGGCACCGAGTTCGATCGCTTTGGCTGTAGTCGCAATCGACTGCTGGTGAATCATCGTAGGAATACCGCGTTTGTCTGCCTCACCGATCACTTTTTTCAGTGTGTCCAGGTAGATGGGGTTGTCGTTCTCGTCTGGAATACCCAGTGAAGTCGTCATGTCGTTCGGGCCGATAAACACTGCGTCGATATCTGCACAGTCGATCATGTCACCAACATGATCGGCGGCCGGTTTGCTTTCGACGCCCATGATGAATATGTGGTCCTTGTGGCGGTTGGCAAGGTACGCCTTTGACTTCTCGCTTGGATACTCACCTGTCGCTACGACCCGCTCGTAGTACTCGCCCTTGAGCGGGTGGGTGCGGAGCTTCACACATGCGTGCTTTACCTCGTCGAGGGTTTCGCAGTAAGGGACCAGTACACCGTCAGCTCCTGCGTCCAGAGCCATGGCTACATAGACCTCGTCTGTGTTCGGAGTTCGAACGATCGCAGTGATGTTGAGATACTGCATCTGCTGCACGGTGTCGGCGATCAACTGGCGATCACGTGAGCCGTGTTCCGAGTCGATTACAACGAAATCCAGGGTGCTCCCGGCGAACATTCGTCCCCAACGCATGCTCGATGTAGCGGATATCATGAATCCGAATACAGGTTTGCGAGCTTTGAGTGCAGCTTTGAGATCTGCGGGTTTCATTCAGTCATCTCCGATGTCGGCATTCCGAGCAGTGTAGTAGGTATGTTGCTCCCGGCCCTGGAGACTACCACTTACTGAACCATCGCGGGGTGTGTTTCGTAATAGACACAGGCGAACGTCGTCATAAGTGGCTTTTCATCACAGGCACGATGTGATTAATTGCCGCGTAGAGGCTTCAGTGAACAGGAGCGGATTTTCGCGTAACCTCGATCACCGTGCCAGTGAAAATCAAAATCCCATCAGCCTCCAGCCGATTCCTCGCGATAGGGATCGCGATCTCAATTTCGGTCGCGATTTCATGCACCCCGGCAACGGAGCCAGAGGTGACGGTCGGTCCGACTGCAACCAGTACGATTGCAAGTGCCCCGCCCACTGCTACTGCAGTCCCTCCAACAGTAACTTTTGTGCCGCCGACGGTACCGCCAACGCCAACCGTGTTGCCGACCCCGGTCCCCACGGTCGAGCCAACAGCTGCGCCCACTGCAACGGGGACTCCGGTACCACCGACGGCTGTCCCGACGGTGCCTCCCGCCACCGCTACGCCGATACCGACCTCGACAGCAACGCCGGTGCCGACTGCCACCCGGGTTCCCGCCACGCCGACTTCGGTTAGCCTCACGCCGCAACCGTCTCCGACATCGATGCCGCTGCCAGAGGGCATGACTTCGGCATTTATCTCACAACCGAAATTCTCGGTCGCCCCCACGCCGTCTTCGACTCCATTTCCGATCCCACCCACTCCGTATCCACCGCCAACCCCTCTGCCACCTTCCACGGTGAACCTGACGCCGTACTTCGGAAAAGGTGAACCGGTAAGAGTCCGCAATACCAAAGGTGGGCCACTTGCCGATGAGTCTGATTTCCTGGTGGACTGGTTCGTACAGAACGAAGGTCCGGGAAGCCTGGTAGGCAGTTATTTCATCGACATTTATTTAGACGACATCCTTGCAAAAAGATGGAACGCCGGTGAGTTGCCTCCAGGTTTCTTCTTCGCAGAAGAAGGAGTTCCCGGTCTGCTCGAAATCTTTAATCTCGAGCCCGGCAAACACGTCGTAAGACTTGTCGCTGACTCAACTAACCGGATCAATGAAACATCCGAGAACGATAACGTTCGTGAATCCGAATTCACATGGGCAGGACAGCTCGCGGAAGCTCCGATGCCCGACGATCGACTTCCTAATTTGAGCGTAATCACAGGCCAGAACGACAGGGCCCCGATGATTGTCTCCCCCTTCGACGGCGCCCACGAATCTGGCGGTCTCTCGGTCCACGGCGATACCCACATATCCCTGACGATTTTGAACGATTCACCGATCACGATCGATAAAACCTTCGCAGTCCATGTCGTTTTTGACGATATCGTCGTCCACAGGATTACTTTGCCCGGTCTACTCGGCGGCAGTGCACAACCGGTCAAATGGGCTGATCTCGCGTCTGTGAAACCTCTCACTACGGGAGAACACACGCTAAAACTGGTGCTCGATCCGACGGGTGCAATCGCCGAGAGCGATGAGAACGACAACTCGTTCGAACTCGATCTCGTCTGGGGAGCACATTTTCCGCTTGCGAAGCCTGATCCACGCCCGGCTCCCGAAGCACCCGCACGACCAAACCAGGTCCTGGTGAACCTTGCCGGGTACGTACAGTACGGATGGGACGCTGCGATCAGCGTAGGTCGAACCGCCACCGGATTACCGGTAGGCCAGGACAGCGACGTCTGGATAGGTGAATCGTCGACCATTTCGTTCACAGTGCGGAATAACAGCAGGGTGAGTACATCGAGCGCGGCTGCATTCAGGGTCGACGTATACGTGGACGAAACGCGGTACGGGACACAGTTGTTCTCAACGGGTGGCGACGCGGGGGCGCTGTGGACAGGATCGGTTGAGGTTCCCGCTGGCAGCCTGGTGGCCGGTCAACATCTCGTGAGGCTCGTACTTGATAGCGATCAGGTGATCCCTGAGGGTTCGGAGACCGACAATACGGTCGCCAGATGGGTGAACTGGCTTCCTGTAGCCGCGGTTGTCCAAAACACCGAGAAATTTTTGTTGAGCGCAGAGCAGATCAACGAGATGTTGGCTCCAGTTCTGGGTCGAGCCTTCGTTGATCAAATGCGACCTGTAACGGGGACCGGGTTTGACCTGCCACCGTGGATTTCAGAAATCAAGTCCGCCGGTAAAGCCGGGTACTACCTGCTCACCGGACGGAACCTGGACGCAGAACGGATAGTGGCCCATTTCTTGCCGCATGACCAGTTCATCGCAGCCTCGCTTGACGCCTGTATGAACGACTATCTGTCGATGAGTGGATCTGTCTACACATCGACCTATGTCTTCTGCCGCGACTTCCGTGGAGAGGTAGGTTTCGCCAAGCGGATCAATGGCAAGAATCACGTGTATGTCGATCTCGGCGAGTCGCCTATGCAGGCACTTGCCACATACTTTCACGAACTGGGTCATGCCCTGCAGGACCTTACCAATCCCGCGCTCTCAGTCGCGCCGCGAACCGCAAACTTGAAGGGCCTCCTCGAAGCACAGGCCCAGATGTTCGAAGCTGCTGCTCTAAGGGCGATAGAAGAACACAGTTCAATTCCATTGATGAAGTACCCCAACAACCCATCCATGAAGAATGCCGTGGATTTCTCGTTGGGCAACACCAACTCGCTGTCGGGATCGCCAGAGCATGCACTCGGCTACAAAATGTTGTGGATGGAGTCGCTAACAAACAGTTCGGGCCTTGATACCAATACCAAAATGCTGACCAACACTCACCTGTCATCGTCGACAGCGAAAGGAATCTATGACTTCCTGGTGGCGATGCAGCCTGGCGAAATCGAACCGTGGGTCAAAAATATTTTTGCGGTGTCGACCCGCGCTGACAAGTTTATGCAGCGTTCTCGTGACCGCCTGAGAAACAATCTGCCAACCTCGGATTGGGGTAACCCCGATTTACTTGAATCAGCGTTCCTCGCGCCGTGACCCAGCCTTTTTTTTCGGCCCGGTGTTCCCGTTTTCGCGTCGCCACACCTGACTTTCTGGAGTGATACTGTGCGTCTGCAAATTTACAGCCCTCGGGTTTTCGGTCGTGCTGCTGGAGTGGTCGCGGCAAGCAGACCGTCGAGCACCTGTCATGTCGAGTCGTCATCGGGAGACACCGTCCTTGATTCACAATAACGTCGAATTCGATTTTTACTTCATCAGGCACGGAGAATCCGAGTCGAATGTCACTCCCGGAATAGCCGCGGGTGCGAACTTCGATGCTCCGATGACCGAACGTGGGCACAAGCAAGCTGAAGCAGCGGGTCGGCGGCTTGCGAGTGAAGGTGTGAAGTTCGACCGTATCTACTCATCTTCACTTGTTCGTGCAGTGCAGACGACCGAGGGCGTTTTACGCGGGATGGGAATCGAAAGTGCCGAGTTTCAACGAGTGGACCAGATTATCGAGAAGCAGACCCCGGCCTGGCGAGGGAAGCTCTCAAAAGATGTAATGACCACCGATGTTCGAATTGCCATGGCCGAAAAGGGCAAATTCTTCAAGGCTGCGGATGGCGAAACCATGAGGTGGGTCGAACGTCGGGCCTCCAACTGGCTCGAAGATGAAATTATCTATAACGAGGAATGGTGCGAGAAGCCCGGGACCAATACGATCGCCATCATCAGTCATGGCGACACGATGCGAGCCATTTTTCACTACATCACTGGAATGGACAATCGGTTGCTAATGCGGACCGACATATTCAACTGTTCCATCAGCCGGTTCCGCTTCGGGCAGTTCGGCTGGCACGTGGGGTCGATAAACGATTCATCGCACACGCTTGCACTCGGTGATGTTGTCAGGGACGACAAGATTGTGCAGGGTGAGTTAAAGGCTTAATTCAAGCGCCGATCTTTTTGATCAAATCCGGGATTTCCAGGAGCGAGGCGATTTCAAAAGTGGCTGGAGTTCCTCCACCTGGTTCGAGTCCGTCCTCATTGAACCAGATCGACGGGATGCCCAGCGCATTCGCACCCTGGACGTCGCTTTTCCATGAATTACCGATCATTACCGACTCTTCTGGCCTGACGCCAAGATTCGACAGCGCCACGAGAAACGGTTTCGAGTCCGGTTTGCCCACCCCAACATCGCCCGAGGCGACGACTGTTGAGAAGTACCCTGTAAGACCTGATCGGGCAAGCTTGAATCGTTGGACAGCGGGAGATCCGTTCGTCACAAGGCCGAGACGGTGGTCGGCCGAAAGTTGCTGCAATACCTGCTCGGCCCAGGGATTCGGAACTAATCGCTTTATCCGATCGACCCGATGGCGTTCGATTATGGAATCGCGCAGTTCATCGTCTGATATTCCGTGGTGTGCCAGTACTGCGGTCCATGCATCGCGCTTGTACTTCGAGATAGTTTCTTGATCGTTTCCGAGACCGTCGTCAGGCAGATCGGGCGGCCCCCAGAGACCCTCCCAACCTGAGTAAGCAATGGAACTGTACCGATTGGTAGCCGACCACTGACCCCAGAGCTTACTTGCAGCATCGTCGACCGTATCGGCCATTGCGTTTGCGTCTGTGCCATATCTCTCGCTGGCCATCCCGCAGGCGATCAACAGAGCCTCTCGTTCAGGTCTCGTCTCCGGCACGAGAGTGTCGTCAAGGTCAAACAATACACATTTGAGCACGGTTCCTTCACGGCTCACTCGGTGACTCCTAACAGACGGGCGTGGTAACCCCTCGACAATCCGCTCCGGCTGTATGTTTCGAGCATTTCAGTAGCTTCGCTTTCGCCAACGACCGTTAGTTCGTGGCGGTCTTTCCAGAGATCGAGGCGGTTAAGCGTTTCGATCGCGTCGTCGACATCAAAATCTATTTCGACCGATGTCAACTCACGCAGATATTCCTCGATCGATGCTTTGATCCCGGCTTTGGTGACAGAGTGCCCATCTGATTCTGCGTCCAGGCAGAAGGCATACAACAGAATCGACTCCTTGATCTCTTCGTCGCAAATCATGTACGAGATCATGTGAATTGAGCTACGGTTGGCTCCAAGGCTCTGAAAATAAAGGTGTCTGGCGCGACTGGAATCCCGGTTCTTGATCGCCCCGCGGTAGCCTGAAAATACCTTCCAACTCAGCCCGGCGAGTGGCACGGCCACTATCCACAGCAACTGGCTCGCCGCGACCAGGCCAAATGCCAGGACCTTCGTAACGACGGTCCACAATGCGCCTGCACCGCTCCCGGCCATGACCACGCCATCGCGCAACCCCATTCGCACCTTTGCATGGGGTAGTAGCGCCTCGACATCCTGAATGGGGATGTCCTTGAACAGCCTGATTTGAACGTTCGCCTGGTCGGCCGGCCGCGTGATCAGCGCCAGTCGATTGAATACCGCGATATCCCTCGACTCACCGTGAACAGGGTGGGCGAGGGTGCGGCGAACATGCGGTGCGGTCGAGCGACCACGCACCCAGATCGCCATCTCTCGCAGGCTTGCCG
Source organism: Chloroflexota bacterium (assembly GCA_027623655.1). Lineage (GTDB taxonomy): Bacteria > Chloroflexota > Dehalococcoidia > Lucifugimonadales > Lucifugimonadaceae > Lucifugimonas. Next base: position 17,380 of record JAQBVG010000028.1, on the reverse strand, counting down.
CATCAAGCTTCACCCGAATGCCGCGGGTATTGGCGGCTTCTACCGCCGCTTTCACCTGGTCATCGGAAAGCTGCTCGAAGTTCGCTTTTTCAAGCATGTGTTGAAGTTTTCTGTTCAGCAGTTCGAATTCGTCATCCGACGGCGGTCCGGTCTTCAGAACGTCGATGGTCTCACGATCGGGATTGACGCGTGCGTAGTCCCGCACCATGAGACGTTCGAACGCCGATTTTTCCTGCTCGAGAACTCGAATGAACGAGTTGCCCAACTCCCGAAATTTCAGACGACTCTCGCCAAAGGTATGTTCATCGGCAGCGAGATAGTCAATCAGATCGTCGGAGGCAACGGGAATAAACCTGTTGTCAGGGCGTGTAAATCCAGAATCGTAAACGTTGGTTACGGCAAACCTGGAGTTGAGAAATCCCAGGCCAAACCGTTTACCAGGCAATCGTGACTTCTCGTCCGGTCCGGGCCGATTCTTCCGTGGCTTCGAACACTTTCAGAACGCGTAACCCATGCTCCTGCGGGATCGGTGTGTCGGCATCACCACGTTCGATGGCCTGGACAAAATCCGTGAACTCATCGAGCAGGCTATCGGTCTCCTCGACGGTCTCCTTGCGCCATGTGCCTTCTTCAGTGTCGGCGACATACAGGGCAGTCTCTTGACCAGGCGCCCGGCCGTACTGGAGTCGGAACCGAGCCATCCCATCGGTGAAAAAGAAGTCTCCACCGTACTCGGTCGCACCGACTCGCCATGCCATACGGCTGATAGTCGCCACCTTGCCCGACTTCCAGCGCAGGAAGCACATAGCGGTGTCGTCGCAGTTGATATCGGGATTTTCAGACCTCGGATACGTGACCTGGCGGACCTGTGCACTCACGGTTTCGACGTCGTCGCCAAGTATCCACAAAAGACGATCGATTTCATGTGTACCGTCCATCTGGCCCATGCCGCCGCCCCTGGAGGCGTCGAGCATCCATTCCGGGCGCGTCCGCGCGGCTGGTATACCTTGTGCCACATGTCATGGGCCATTACGACTTCGCCCAGTCTTTTGGAATCGACCAGTTCTTTCATCGCCCTGACCGCCGGAAAGTAGCGCTGAGTGTGTGCTGTCATCAGCTTCACGCCGTTCGCCCTGGCAGCATCGAGCATCTCACGACCCTGGGCGGCCGATAGTGCGAGCGGCTTTTCAATGAACACGTGCTTGCCGGCGTTCGCCGCGTCGAGACCTGCCTGGTAGTGGAGCCAGTGGGGAAGTGTGCCAATAACAATGTCGACATCGTCCCGCTCCAGCGCCGCGCGGTAGTCGGACACGAACTCGACATCGGGATACCGGTCCTGCCAGGGGGCCGCCGCCTCGGGTCTCTGCTCCGCTACTAATATGAGTTCTGCACCCGGTGTCTGGTTCACAACCTTAATGTAGCTCCCGCCAATGCGGCCAGTTCCCAGTACTGCAACTCCAACCAAATCAATCTCTCGCTTTCAAATAACGATGGAGTGAGGCTCGCTCACCCCGGAATTCTAAGAGCCACCGACATGAGCCGATCGCCAACAAAATGTAATTTCTATGTCGGGTCGATTGTAGTCCGTCCGATGTAAGTTCGGGTGCATCGGAGAATCTGCCAGGACCTCGTGCTAAGCGAGGTATTTTCTAAGTTCTTCTACGTGATCCACGATAATATCCGGGCGTGGAGCGTCATCAGGGTACTTTCGATCCATCCTGATCCAGGCTGTCTTCATTCCGACGCCATGAGCACCGATGATATCGGTGTAGGGATTGTCTCCGACGAACAGGATTTCCTCAGTCTGGATTCCCGGTCGCCCTAACAGTCGCACGGCCTCCATAAACACTTCCGGCGCGGGCTTATCAACTCCGAACAGCTTTGACGCCAAAACGAACGGAATTCGACCATTAAGACCGGTGGCTTCGACTTTGCGAAGTTGGTTCGTATCGCCGTTCGTTACAACACCCCAGTCCAGGTCCACCTCGTTCAACCAGTCGATGAACTCCGGCGCCCGTGGTACAGGCTTCAGGAATATGCACATCTGGTCGAAGTAAAAAATCTGGTGTGAGTCCGGATCACCCGTAACGCCAGGCCACTTTTTTTGAATCTCACGAAATGCGTCCCTGGGCTCGGTGGCATTGTTCAGCGAGAGCGACCAGAAAAATTCAAGAGCATCGGTCCACGGCGTCGTGTCGTTTATCGCTTCCTGCCGATCGTAGAAATACCTGTAAATATCGCCGTATGCCGACTTACGGTCGACAAGCGTGTCGTCGAGGTCGAAAAGCGCTGCGCTGAATCTTGGTAATGTCATGGTTTCAATCGTAAGTTTCGCCCAACTGGCCTGGTTGTCGTCGAACTCGATAATTCTGGGCAGCCAGCGCTAATCCGCCGTCAGTCGAAGAAATGCGTCCTCCAGAGTTGGTCGTGAAACGCTCAGGTTTCCGATCTCCGCCCCGAGCGATGTGAGCCGGTGCACCACATCAGCAACTGGGACTTCAGTTCCCACCACTGCTTCAATTCGGATTTTCGAGCTGCCCGAATCAAGTGATTCTGCATGGACGCGCTCGATCGAGTCCAGGGCTGACAGCGTGCTGAGGTCGATGTTTACGGCGTTTTTAGCGTCGATAGTCACAACTGAGTTGCCGGGGACCATGCCGATAATTTTTGAGGGGGTCCCCTCGGCGACAATTCTTCCGTGATTCACGATTCCGATTCGGTCCGACATCTCCTCGGCCTCGTGCATGTAGTGAGTGGTGTACAAGATCGTCACGTTTTCCCGCGCACGTAGTTCGTGAGAAATAAAGTCTCGGAAATCCCTGGCCGAAGCGGCGTCAAGCCCGATCGTGGGTTCGTCCAGCAACAGCACCCTGGGTCGATGAATCAGTGCGCAGCCAATCGCCAGCCGCTGCTTCATCCCCATCGAATACCGCTCCACGTAGTCGTCGAGCCGCTCCGAGAGGCCAACGATCTCCCCGATCTCTTCAATTCGGTTACGAAGTGCCGCACCCTTTACGTCGTACAACCTGCCGAAGTAGGCAAGGTTCTGCCGGCCACTAAGCCTCCAGTAGACCGACCGTTCGCCACGAATAGAAACCCCGAGCATGGCACGCACGCTCGACGATTCGCGCTCGACATCGTGTCCACCCACCGTTACGGTCCCTGAATCGGCCAGCAGTAGCGTGCAGATCACCTTGATGGTCGTGGTCTTTCCTGCGCCGTTTCGCCCGAGAAGCGAGTAGAACTCACCTTCTTCGACGTTGAACGTGACGTCTTCAAGAGCGGTTACTGTCTCGGATGGGACTCGCCCGAATAACATCCGTAACAGGCCAGCGTCGGCACGATTCTGCTTGAACTCTTTCCGTAGATTTTTTACTTCGATCATGAATCTCAAATCCTGCTGAGTTCGCCTGTTCGTGACTGTCTTCGAATTACCCGCCCCAGGACGATCACACCAACGATTGCTGCGACCAGTGCACCGGCCCAGACGATTCCCACTTCCAACCAGGGATCCTCGAGGGTGCCATGCCCTGAGAAGGCCCACCGGAACGCGTCGACCCCGTATGCCACGGGATTAACCAGGGCAATCAGTTTCAGTGGTCCCGGCAGAAGCTCGATAAGGAATATCGCTCCGCTCAGAATCATGAACGGGCGGTGTACGAATAGCAGGAATAGCGACCCGTCCCGGATCATCAGGAACATCGCTGCCGAACTCAGGCCCAGGCCCGCGCTCAGCGCGATAAGGCCAAGAGCCGCGGTTCCGGCCACAGCAAGGTTCCCGACGGGTATTTCCGCTGTCGAAGGAAACAGGAAAAACGCCAGGATCATCAACGTGGTGACGTGAAAGGCGTAGAGGCACGCGTAGTAGATTCCAATCCCGGCGACGATTGTGTGTCGTGAAACTGGGGCCAGGAAATTTCGCTCGATAGTGCCTGTTTGCAACTCCTCACTGATGCCCCAGGCCATCCCGGTGTAGATCATGATTGGCGTGCCAAAGCCGAATGCCATAAACGCCGCGTAGCCCAGGAAAACGAAAAGGGCGTTTGCGCGCGTTATGCCGTCTATGTCGTTCAAGCTGCTGCCTGAAAGCGCCAGAGTGATCAGCAGAATCGGCACGATTCCAATAACGTGACTCAGAACGTCAGCAATAAATTTGTTGCGATATCCGATTTGAACGCGCAATTCCTTCTTTGCGACATGCATAGCTATGGCCAGGTTTGAGCTCACAGCGTTTTCTCCGCCATATCTGGTCGCTCATGCATTTCTGGTCGCTCCGGTAATTCTGAGCACCACATCAATACAACCCCAGCGATCCGGTCCGTTTTGCCCGCTTCAGGGTCACGTTGAACATCCAGTAGCCGATGATCCACATCACCGAAGACATCACAAACAGGATTACGAATTCATCCCAGAGTTCGCTGACCGGTGTGTGGGCAAGCATCGAAGCGCGCTCGACATCGAATGCCCAGGTGAATGGAATTGCTTTCGAAACTGCCTGCAACCACCCCGGAAAAATCGCAATAGGAAATCCAGCGCCTGCGAGTATTGGAATTACGAAATATGAGATCGACTGTTGAACAATGAACGCATCTCTAATCCACAAGAACAACGAACTGAGAATGAATGCAAATCCATAAACGGCGTAGAGATGCAGGAGGCCCGACACGATTGCTGCTGGCCAGTCGATGTTCAGATCAAGATCAGCAATGAGAGAAAGGCTCGCGATTCCCACCACGATGAAAAACAGGAGGAACGAGATATGAGCCCACGCCCCGCCGAGCAACAATGAAATCGGGTACTTCAACGAAATTAGCAGTCTCTCCAGAGTGCCTGATTGCTGTTCGCTCCGGATCCGTTGCCCGATCCATGAGTAAGCGGAGTTCGTCAGGAACGCAAAGCACAGTGGGACTGCAAGATAGCCGGTGTAGTTGTCGTAACCGGAAAGCTCGGAGAACGGTCCCAGTCGCTCGCCCTTTTCTCCGATGATCGTTTTGCCCATAAGGACGAGTGGGGCGACGAAGAAAAATCCTGTCGACGACGCAGTAATAAACCAGGATCGAGCGCGGCTTTGAACAAGCAACGCTCCACCGCGCTACGGTCACCGCATCTGCAAGTGCTTTGAGAACAGCCTGGACCATGCCTGTACCGTCGGAATGAAGAATCACAGTAACCGGAACGAACGCATTGAGACTGGTGAGTCATGCGCGTCCCGGCCAGGTCGCTCAGTTTATGCCTTCACCGGGAGTTGGTATCAGTCCGGGATGGCGATAAATGGTTAGCGTTTTCCAGTGTTAGACATCCGCCACCGAATCGTCTTCAGCGTTCCAGGAGCCAACGTAGCGGTCCTTTTGCGGATCGAACGGGCGCTCAGCAAACACTGATTCGTCAAGGTCAGTGCCGAGACCCGGAGCTGTCGGCAACTCGAAGTAGCCCTCCTTGATCTCGAGCGGGGTCGTTTGAACCCTGTCATGCCAGGGCATGTCGCGTGCCGTTTCAAGGATCAGGAAGTTCGGTACGGTCGCACATACGTGCAGTGAAGCCGCGGTTGCGATCGGCCCGTTCGGATTGTGCGGAGCGAACTTTATGTACTCGATTTCGGCCATTTGCGCGATGCGTTTGATCTCGGATATGCCACCAGTGTGTGCGATATCGGGCTGGATCACGTCAACCAGCCTTCGGTGCAATATGTCGCGGAACCCATAGCGAAAGAACAACCGTTCACCGGTCGCTATATCAGTGCGGTGCCCTGCGCTGCGCACCTGCTCCATCGCATCGAGGTTGTCGGGCGGTATCGGCTCCTCGAAAAACAACAAATTGAACTCTTCGACCGCGTCGATCTGCCGGTTGGCCAGTGACGGTCGGGCGCGCCCGTGGTTATCGATCATGATGTCGATATCGGGGCCAAGTTCATCACGCATGCCCTTGATCTTTTCGTGCAGGTGTTCGACCACGTCGGCCTCGTAGAATGCATTGCGTCCGACATTCCAGCCGCCGGTTTTGAACGCGGTAAACCCCTGGTCGACAGCGTCCTTTCCGCCCCTGAGATCCGAGGCATGGGTGTAAGCGCGAACACGGTCACGGACCGCACCGCCCAGCATCTTGTAAACAGGGAGGTTGTAAACCTTGCCGGTGAGATCCCAGAGTGCAATGTCGATCGCAGCCATCGCACTACCCATAACTACGCCGCCGCGCCAGAACCCGTGGCGATACATGATCTGCCAGTTCTTTTCGATCTCAGCCGGGTCGCGGCCGATCAGCCGTGCAGCGAGTGTCTTGATCCCGGACGCAACAGCCTCTTCATGGCGTTCGAGAGTGCCTTCGCCCCAGCCGTGGACTCCCTCGTCGGTCTCGACTTTGCAGAACACCCAGTTGCGGGCTCCGCCATGCATCAGAAAGGTTTTGATATCGGTAATTTTCATATTCTTAACAAACACAGGTTCCACGAAACATGTTCAAGTTACACCAGACGACTCAAACACCACGGCGAGCGATGTTGCGTCGGACCGCCGTGCGGCATTTTATGCCGTATCCGATCTTTTTTGGCGCCAGCTAAATGTTTTTAATGCGAGGGTAAATCAGCATTGTCAGTGCCACTACCCCCAGGCAACCCGCCGACAACAGGACGTAACCGGCGCTGACACCCCATTTGTCGGCAGCTGCGCCAGCGGCAAGTCCGGCCAGCGGAGAAAGTGCGGTGTCGAGCAACGTCGCTGAGATGATGCGGCCTCTAAGGTGGTCGGGTGACAACTCCATCAGGGTTGCACTGTTGCCCGCGCGAAAAAGTGTCTGGGATGCACCGATCCAGATGATCAACGGGAAGGCCATCCAGATGTAGGTTGCACCAGCGAAGGCGAGCAGAGCGATTCCGTACGAAGTGGCCGAAAAGAGCATAAGTCGCCCCTTGTAAGAGACGTTTTGCCGGGAAGCGATGAACAGGCCGGCGGTCAACCCACCGATTGCACCGGCGGACTGTATGAAGCCCATCAAGGTGATACCTTGCCCAAACGTCTCTTCCACAAGTTGCGGTAATAGCACCTGGTGCGAAAACCCGATCGCAAGCGGTCCCATGCCCAGCAAAACCAGGGCCAAAATCACCCGGTGGCGCCCGATATAAACAAATCCTTCGACCAACTGATTGATCGGGTTGCCCCTGGTTTTGCTCTGAATAACGTCTGGGATTGAAATCTTAGAAGTGGTCCAGATCACCACGGCGAGTGCGCCGGCCGCCCAGACGTAGGCCCAACCAACATCGGTGGCTGCAATCAGGGCAGCAATGGCCGCCGGCCCGATAAACCTCGTGCTGTTTATCGCAATCGAGTTCAGAGACATGGCGTTGATCATGTCTTTTTTGTCGACCAGGTTTGGGATGATCGACGTCCGTACCGGCTGGTTCATGGCCATTCCGGCGCCAAGCCCAAACGCAATTACGTAGACGTGCCACAATTCGACAACGCCCGACAATAACAGGGTGGCCATGGTGATGTGCATCAACATCGTCCATACCTGGATGGTCATCAGCAACTGTCGGCGGTTGAAGCGGTCGGCCGCGACGCCTCCGAATAGGCCGAGTATGAGCATCGGCAGCGCCCTAGCGACAAGCACCGTCGCTACCCGAGGTTGATGATCCTGTGAGGTCCCAGACGAGCCATGCACGGGCAACCATATCGGCGTGCATACCTGTTGCCGAAAGGACCTGGCCAAACCACAAATACCTGAAATTGCGGTTGCGTAGAGAACGGAAGGCGGCGAGAAAAGTATCGGGAATCAACCGCAACAATATTCCCCGCGGGATGCTGGCAGTTCTGCGGTCTGTGTGTGTGTCAATTTAACGGCAGTATATGCCTGCAACTGACAGTGAATATCAATCTTCGAGGGCTATCGGCGAGTGAATCTGCCGCCAGGATTCCAGTTCAAGTGTCCGCACTCGGGCCAAGCTAATATCGAGTTCATGTGCCGTTTCGGAAGGGGTCGCTGACGTACCGTCGGGTAGGCCCAGTCGTAGCTCCATCACTTTCTGGTGTATGGGAGGCAGTGTTGCAACCGCGTCGATCGAGAATTTTCGTGCCAGTTCACCGGGGATAGAGCGCGAATGGCCGTCCGCCGCCCGGAACAAGCGGTCCATCATCTTGGTCCGTCCCATTGCCATCAGGCGCCTGAACGCAGTCTCGGCTATACGAGCATCGGAATCTCCGAGTTGGTTCGCATCGTAGGAAGCAACTCCCTCAAGGCACAACCAGCCTTCACGCTCCCCGCCACTCCGCAATCCGTGGATCGCCAGTTGCCAAGACTTCTGGTCGTCGGAAACGAGTAACTCTCTGAGGACCTGTACTGCGCCATGCGATCCGGTTTTTCCGAGGGTAAGTGCAGCGGATATACGCTCGTCGGGGTTTCGACTTGTGAGCATTCCTCGCAACCTGGCGATTCGCTCTTCTCCGGTGCCGCTGAGTTCCTGGGCTACTCGTCGCAGATGAGCGCCCTCTGTTTCGCTTTTAGTTCTGCTCAGGCGTGTGACACCAGATGTCTCGGCCGTGGACGGAACTAATTGATTCGGTTCTGGCAAAGTTCTTTCATCGGGTATCAGTCTGTGCAAAGCACGAATTCTACCCGTACTGATCTCAAATATTGATCCCCGAAGCAGTCTGATCAAATGGCAAGTCAGTGAATCACGAAACACGGGTTGGGGGTTAGCACCAACGGAGCGAGGGGCGGAGAGTACTGACTGTGTCGGTGGCAGTGAAGTAGATTACGAGAAGCAACGACACCGGCCCCCCTGTTTCCATGGGGTTATTAGTACCAGCGCAAGATACGGACACGGCGAATATGGGTCAATTAGTCGACTTTTACCAGAACTCTTCAGAGGAAGGTTTTGGGATTATTTCGGTGCTCCTGGTCGATGACCAGCCGGTGTTCCGAAATGTTGCACGTTCGGTTCTCGAACGAGATGGCGCATGCCAGGTGATAGGCGAAGCCGATACCGGCGCGCACGCGATCGAGCTCATGGGCAAGTTGAATCCTGACATCGTAGTCATGGATGTCCAGATGGGCGAAATGAGCGGTATCGAGACGACTCGGCGGATACTATCGGCACACCCGCAGGCGAATGTGGTGTTGACCAGCATGGGTTCCGACACCGAGTATCCGGTGCTGGCACGTGAAATTGGAGCCCGCGGCTTCGTGCCCAAGCGCAACCTTAACGTCCCGTTGTTGAGGAGCCTTGTGACCGGTGGGCCGTCCGGCGGTGCCGACGCCATCGCTGCCTAGCACTTTTCAACTAATCGTGTACAGAAAGACTCCGATTTTTATCGGGGTCTTTTTATTTGCGGAACAGGCATCCGCGTACTAACCCACAGGTTCAGTGTGGAACACGTCACTGATCGGTTTCGCAATCCACCAATATGCTGATTGCTAAACCCAGAGACCGGAGACGACAGTGTCGGTAGATACGAGAACCGGGCGGCGTAGAACTTCATCACTATGAACCAATCAACCAGTGAACTTGCGCAACGCCGTGACCCGAGTATCTTCCAGAGTCCACTGGTGATCGGGATTGTTGCGATATCGCTAATGACAGCGGTGATCATCGCCTTCGGGTCAAGCGCATTCCCCAGGAACACCCTCAGGGGTCTGGCGCAGGGTCAGATCGAAGATATCGACCGGTTTGCGTCCGTTATCCACTACGGAACCGCCGAAATTACCGGCAGTGGCGCACGCGAACGTCTCGTGTCGGCAGTGGATACACCCTCGTTCGATGCGTTGATGAAGCGTGGTCTGTTCGGTGCCGATGCTCAAAGACTCGATCTGTACTCGATCACAGGTGAACCGCTGTATGCGACTAACGGGGACGCTCCAGTCCTGCAGGGTTCGATGCTGGAAGCCTTCGCCGACGCCGTCAACAATCGCCCGGCTTCGATTCATATGGAGCCCGACGCTGCCCAGGCGAGACTGGGCGTGAAGGCCAACCTTCTCCAGACGTACAAGTTGATCTGGGATCAGCCGCCGGGCAATGGTCTCTCTGCACGAGCGTTGATGGTCGCGGTAGTAACAACTAATGTCGGTCGTGATCTCGGAGTCGCCTACAGGAGCGTGTGGCTCATCGCCGGTGTGTTTAACGCTGGAATGGTCTTCGTGTTGCTGGTACTGCACTGGGCATCTGGACGGGCCCAGCGCAGGCTCGAACAGGCGAACCAGGCCCTGGCTGTCCAGAACCAGGCAGTACGGGAGTCGCGAGAACGAATGGTTCATGCGGCCGACAGTACAAAGCGTGCGATCGCCGAAGAACTACATGGCACGGTCCAGTCGAAACTGTTTGCCATCTGGATGCGCCTAACGCAGTTCAGAGATTCGATAGAGTTCGACAATCCTGAACAGGGTAATCAGCTCGACAGGATTGCGGTGGAATTGGACAAGATTCGCGACGACGATATTCGAGGGATTTCGCACCGTTTACACCCGAGCATCGTGCGTGTTGGTGCAGCAGTTGGACTTCGTTCGCTCCGTAGCTTTTACGATCCGATGGTCTCCGTGAAGCTGGAGATCAACGAGGCTGCGGCACTGATGGAACCGGCAGGCACTTCCCTGATCCCTGAAAACCTCAGACTTGGCGTGTACAGAGTCGCCGAATTGGCCCTGGGCAACGTTGCGAAGCACGCCCATGCAACGTCGTGCACGGTCAGCTGGGCGTACGACGAGATCAAACAAAACTTCGTGCTGACCATCGTTGACGATGGAATCGGATTCGATGTCTCAGCGGTGCATGACGATGGAATCGGCATGGTAAATATTGCCGATTACGCCGACGCAATGAATGCCATCCTCGAGATCGAATCGCGACCGGGGAATGGAACTCGATTGACCCTGAGTATCCCATTCGAAACGCCGACCGCGGGTCAGCATGTGAGTTCGCAATTCGAACAGCCCGTGCTTGAACCCGGTCAAGAACTCTTAGCGGCCTAGCCTGTAGCGCGCACGCACCGCGAGTGGCATATTCCCGCACACTCCGTTAAACCATCGGCTATTCACGGCTCCCCAGCGTGTTTGTAGTATCAAATGAGATCGCTCAGCGCCCGCAATGTGTAGCGGGAATGCTCAGAACACACGCAGCCAGAGGCCGAGAGTCGAATATGTACAGAGTCCTTCTAATCGACGACCAACCGATTTTCCGAGACATCATTCGGGCAATGCTCGATCTTGCGGGCGGTTTCGAGGTGGTTGCCGAGCGAGAAGATGGAGCGCAGGCGGCGGCGTCATACCAGGAAGTTCTGCCAGACGCCGTCATAATGGATGTGCAGATGCCTCGAATGAACGGCTTCGAAGCGGCCGGAACAATACTGGGAGCCGACCCAAAGGCCGTCGTCGTCCTGACTTCAATGAAGCAAGACGACCAGTATGCACACATCGCCAGAGAGGCCGGGGCGGCTGCTTTTTACCCGAAGCGACAACTCAATGTCGAAGTCGTCCGAGATCTCATCGAACGGCGCCATCTCGACACAATAGCGGCTTAACGGGTCGGGGTTGGCAGATCTGTCGACTTCGCCGGGTTCGGGTGTGCAGGACTCGTCCTTCGCTGCGCCAGGGCCGACCCTACAACTACCAGTACCGCTCCCAGATAGAGCTCGCCGCCAACGGATTCGCCAAGAATCCACCAGCTGAACAGGACACCGAATATCGGCTGGCTCAATGAAATGACTGTTACTCGCGAAGGCAGATATCGCTTGAGTAGCCACGTTTGACAGATGAATCCGAGACCCGCGATCAGCACGCCCGTGTACAACAGCGCTACGACCAGTCGAGAAGTGACTACAAACGGCTCGTCAGACTCGAACACCAGGCTGGCGATCACGAAAGCCGTGATCCCAAAGACGCTCTGGGCCATCAGCAGTTTGTGTTGGTCGATACCCTGCCCCAGTTGCGACAGGAGCACCTGTCGACCGCCAAGTAAGATCGCCGATCCAAGCAGCAGGAAGTCGCCGATCAGGAAATCTCCGCTCGACGTGCTGAAGCCTTTGTAGAACACCGCCACGACGCCCATATATGCAACCAGGGTGCCCAGTGTCCTGGAGCGCGACATACGGTCGCCCGGTACGAAAATATGAGCAAATACGCCGGTCCACAATGGAAAGGTCGATGTGACAACCACTGCGTGGCCCGCAGTCGAGTAGTCCTGTCCGACATTCATAAATGCCAGTTGAACGGTGAACAACGCGCCGAGAAGTGTGAGCGGCACCCATTCACTGCTTTGAATTCTGAACGAGCGCCTAGTTGCGATCGCGTAGATCATCACAACGATGCCGCCAAGAACGAATCGCAGCCAGCCCAGCCTCATGGGACCCGCGTCCTCTAGCCCGGCCTTGTTCGCGACCGGATTACCTGCCCACATGGTCGATAGCAAGAGCGCCAGCGCACCGGCCCGCGCACTGAGCGGTCGACGGCCGTTTAGTTGGGTCGCGTGTGGTGCCCGCGCCAGAGCTTGACCGTTATCGGTTGCCAACGACAGATTGTCGTCGGCAGAGGAACCGCTGAACTTGCCTTGCATCGACAGTTAGGGCTCGATCACAGCTCGTGCTGCGAGATCGACAACTCCAGGGACGTCGGCACACCAGCGCGTGACGACTACCAGGTTCTTTTCGGGATCTATTACCACACTGTTGCCGCCGGCTCCGGACGCTGCAAACGTCGATTCAGATGCGCTTTCGCCGTAGCGAACATGCCCCGTATTGAGCCACCACATGTAGCCGTACTGGTCGTTGAGACCGCACGGCACGGTCATCATGTCGATCCACCGCGCTGAGATGATCTGGCGATCTCCCCAGCGCCCGCGGTTCAGGTACAACATGCCAAAACGCGCATGATCGAGAGTGTTGATCCACAGGCCGCCGCCCCAGTGTGCGCCGCCTGAAACCGATTCACTTAAAAGCCCGTCGATATTGACTACCGAGTGGTCGTCGTAGCCGTGCCATTCCCAGGAGTTGGATGCGCCGACAGGATCCATGACCTCGCGTTTCAGCACCCCGGGGAGCGGCTCTCCCCAGACTGCAAGTAGGGCGAGGGCGGTCCTGTTCACTCGAACATCGTTGTACTCCCAGTGACCGCCCGGTTTTTTCCGATCCCGGCGACCGGTCTCGCCAGTTTGACCGAGACCCACAGATGCAAGGTTGCGGTTCCAGTCGACGATATCCGGCTTGCCGTAGAGAGTCCCTTCCCACTCGGAGGTCTGCTGGAGGAGGTGCTCCCACGTGATAGCGCGATTCTGGGCCGTGTTGAATCCGTCGATCCGTTCACCGGTGGCATCCTGTGATATCGACTTACCCGCCTCGTAATCGACAATACGGTCACTTGTGCTTTTTATTAGGCCTCTATCAATCGCCAGACCGGCCATCGTTGCCACGTAACTCTTGGTAGCGCTGTATGTAAGGTCAACGCGCTCTGTATCACCCCACTCAGCCACGATGAAGCCATCTTTGACAATTACGCCAGCCGGACCTCCGCGTTCTTTGAACTGTCCGAGTTTCTCAGCCCACTCAGGTGCGTCGTCGCCGACATTCGCCAGTCGAATATCTACTGGCCAGTCGATCTCGTTGTCGAGAGCGAACTGGACAGCGGTGTCGAGGGCTGCGGGATCTATTCCAACCGAGGAAGCATTTCTCCGCTCCCATGTGCCTTCTGGTGGCAGGTACAACTCTGGTTTCGTCGTCAAACTGTCGGTTTCCTAATCTTCAAGTCGCTTCAGGTATTGACCGATCCAGTCGTAGTCGACGAAATCGACATAAGCGTCCATCAAAGCCTTCGTAATCGGTCCGGCAGCAGAGCCGTCGCCGATCTTACGACCCTGGAACGATCTAACCCCGCAGATACATAGCGAGGTTGAAGTAAGGAAAATCTCGTCGGCGGTCATGGCGTCGAAGGTGTCGATGTCCCTGGTAACCACCGGAACATCGATTCGTTCAGCCATTTCGATCGCGGTCTCCCGGGAGATTCCACCCAGAACGAACTGTTCCTGTGGTGTGTAGATCACCCCGTCCTTGATCGTGAAAATATTTGAACCGATTCCCTCGGTCAGGAACCCGCGGGTGTCGAGCAGTATGGCCCACGCCTCGGGGTCCTGGGACTTGGCTTCCATGTCCGCCATGATCAGGTTGAGGTAGTTGTGTGTTTTCGCCCTCGGGCTGAGCGATTCAGGTGGAACGCGGCGCACTGAAGGGATCAGAACGTCGATACCGTCCTTGTAGAGCCTCGCTCGTGGCTTCAGCGGAAGTGGCGCACACTCGATGATCACGTTCGGGCCGCCAGAAGTCTCCCACATGTCGCCGCCAACAAGGTCAACACCACGTGAAATACGCTGACCAACCCAGTAGTCGTCGTCCGGACCAAGAAGGTGGAGATTTGCGTTCAGCACATCCATCGTCCGGGCAATCATCTCGTTTTCGGTCATGCCGGGATCAATGGAGACGTATTTGAGCGAGTTGTAGAACCGACTAATATGGGTCTCGAGTTTGAATATCTTGTGCCCAAATGTACGGGTCATATCGAACACGGCGTCGCCGTACTTGAAGCCCCGGTCTCTGAACGGAACTTTTACCTGCGATTCCGGCATTATTTCGCCGTTGAAATAAGCGACTCGCTCGCCTTCTCGTAAAGATGTCATTGCGTATTCATTTCTGCACTATCACCGAACGTTCGAGGACGCACATTCAGATCACCGTTGGGCTTTCAGCCTGCCTCGATGGATGGGGCTGCTCGATGCTACGCCTCATATGAGATCGCGTACAGGTTCACGCCGTAGAAATCTTTTCCGGGGTCAGCGACTGCACTTCAGCGGGATCGCTCAGTTGGCGGCTACCAACGGAATCCTTCGAGCCGGAGAATCTTCTCCCAGATCGCTTCCCTCACAACCTCAGGTACGTCGTGCGTCTGAACGTATCTCACCAGCTCGGTCGTTGCCCTGGGGTCGCTCTTGATGCGTCCGTAACCGTGCCGGTAGCGCATGTGCCCTGAAAGCCCCTGCGGCGTTTTACAGAGTGCTCCACAGAGGACGCAATCAGTAGGGGGTTCGACTTTCTTACCCCGGGTGTACTTACGGTGCAGCTTGGCAACGAGCAGCTGGGTGGACTGTGGAAGTCCTGGCATACTCGAGAACGATGTCAGAGTGTCGATGCGCTGCGCATTCGCACGGTCTACCGCATCAGACCACTCTGCGTCGCCATGTCGGAACCTGAGGTGACCTGCAAGGCCCTGGGCCGACTTGAACACGGCGCTGCACCGGGGGCAGGTTGCTGACCGGTCGTGCCTGGTGTCCGAACCGCCCTGGTTGTAATTGTGAGTACCGCCCCGTCCTCGTGCTGTCGGCCGGAATATGCCGGCTCACAAACTAGCTTGCCTGTAGCTCAACGTCACCCAGGTCGATCGTTTTGATCCCCGTTCTGTCGGCAACCGAACCCTCGACCATGATCCACCACATGAAACTATTTCCCGATGAATTACTGCCTGTCGGCACAACTTCAAATCGCAGAATCGTGGTGTCGCCTCGGATGAACGATCCCGGAATGTCGAACGAATCTACTCCGAAGAAAAACTCCTTACTGGATAGTACCCAGTCACCCACCTCGACGTCGTCCGCAAATACTTTCAGAGTCCCTCCGATCGCGGCGTCATAACGTTTTGACACGATTAGCAACTCACCCGGACTTGAATTCACGGTGAAGGTTTCCGATTCGGTATAGGTCGTCGCCTCATCCCTGATGATTTCGGAAGCCAGTGTTTTGAAAGATCGCTCAACGACCGCACCGGCCCCGACAAGCCGGTAGGCGTGGGCCGGTTCAGAGAACTCGGAGGCTGCGGCTCCATTGCCGGTATCGATAATGTCGATGACAGCCACGTCCCGCTTCAGCAGGTTCTTGTCAAGCGGGATCAGGGAATTCACAAACACGGGTTTAGAATCGTAATCGGCCCTGTAAACGCGCAACTGGTTCCCGCCGAGGATGGTGTTCCGGTCGACCTCGATGGCATGGAGGGGCTCCGCCAGATGCCAGCTATCGAAATATATCGATCGATAAACGAACAGGTATTCGATCTTCTTTTCTTCAGCAAAATCAAGTGGTGGTCGTTTGATCGCGTCGGCAGTATTCCAGCCTGCGAGGTCATATGTAAAACGATTGCCGAAGAAACGCATTGCACCGGGATCGCCGACGCCAATGCGGGCGTCAGCCGGCAGATTCTCGTCGATCCATTTGCCCATCGCGACGTCGACATCGTCGACGTTCTTTGAATTCCACGAATAATCTTTAGCCAGTCTCTGCCAGTCGCTCGGCACCGCGACAAACGGCAAAACCACGATAGCGACGAACAGGACATTCAGCCCAAAGTTGAATATTTTTGCCTCCTGCGGATCGATAGGAGATCGGGTTTCGCGCCAGTACTGGAACTTTCGCCAGATCCGCAAAAAACCCACGGCAAGCAGGATGACCAACACGGGTATCACAGCATCGAGGTATCGGCGAGTGAAGAAGTTCCACGATTCTGAACTCATCGGGAACGACGTACTTACGGCGTAGGTCAGACCAAGAGGCATGAAAACCAGCGGTGCGCCAGCGAAGGAGTAGACCCTGAGGATCCAGATGCCGCCTGCGACTACCGCTACCAGGGTTATCGGAAATGCCACGCCTGAGAAGAACGAAAGGTGGTGGTAGTAGCCCTTCAAAATAGAGACGACGTTACCGAGTGGCGCGAGGCCCATCTCCTGATGTTTGGCAACATACGTATTCGGCCAGGGAGTGCCGTTAACCGAGTAGTTGTACACAGCCCAGGCGACTCCGAACAACAACGTCGGACCGAGCAACAGTGCGAGTTCCTTCACGTCTTCGCTGTTGACAAGTTCAAGACGATCGCGCTGCCACAAGCGACGTGTGATTGCCGTGGCAAAGGCTATCCCGATTAACACGTAGCCCTCTGGGCGGGCCAGGATCAAGAGACCAAACAGGATCCCGGCTGTTCTAATTCGGCCCTGGAGAAACATCCATGCGGCGCCCAGTGCCAGGACACTGAACAGCTGTACTTCTGTGCCCGAAACTGCAGCAAAGGCAAAGCTGGGTTCAATCGCGACGAGTGCGCCAGCAAATATTCCCAGTTTTTTTCGCCGTGAAAGCCGCCACACGACGTGCATGACGAGCCATCCCGAGCCGAGCGCCAGGGCGATTCCCAGCAGTTTGGCAGTTGCGACGATGCCGACACCGAACACCCCGAGCACCGTCCAGGTCGACCCGACCAATATCGCCCACAACGGACTCGACACTCCTGACTCGGGAATGCCGGTGTTGTATGTTGGACTTCAGCAAAGTGGGACCGTTTCGGTAACAAAGAGATCAGGTTGGCTTGAGCTGTTCCCTGA
>JAQBVG010000165.1 GCA_027623655.1 Chloroflexota bacterium | reverse complement strand
CCCCACCAACTTCGCCCGAACAACGTTTCAAACGGGAAAACACGGATTCTTCAGCACCCTGCTAGTCCTGATCGCGACTCATCGTTGCGGGCAAAGTGGCTGGAGTAGCTCAGTTCGTACTTGATCAGGCCGCTCTCGGCCGTTACGCTCAGTGGATCGGGGCTATTGCCCTGGATGCCGAACTGACGTGCGTTACCGAGTTCGCCTGAGAAATTTCCGATCGAAAACCGCCACTGACTGGGGTCGAGGGCGTCGGGGACGATTGCAAGATGACCATCCCAGTACTTTGAAGGTTCGACGCCGCCGTAACCAGCCGTGCCCTGCTGAAACCAGTTGCCAGAGAGTGTCCCGTCCACGTCGTAGTCGATCTTTCCAGCTCTGGGTTCCGCCTGTCTGAGCATCTTGGACAGCAATGAGGTGCGGATATCCTCTGGAAAGTACGGAAAAGGATCGACAGTATGGAGTTTCCACGACTCACGATCGTAGTGGCCAGGGACGATAAACCCGGGGAGTGTCGATTCGTAGTCGTAGACGCCGAATCGAGTGTCTGAGCGCCGATTCGACCAACCACCTGTCCGCAGTGACAGGTATCCCCTGCCACCTGCCAGTTCGACCACCCTCTGACTTACTCCACTCCTCCTCGATCTCCGGGTCCAGCGATGTCAGCAGGTCGAAGTAACTGGTGAACGTGCAGCTATGGGCGATATCCATGCGCCACTCACGCTGGCGAGATTCACCTGTGTCTACGTTGATATCACGTCATTGAAGGTTGTAGATCACGCCGTCCTGTATTGCACGCACCTCGTATATATCCCGACCCAGCGACCGGTCGGCCGGTTCAAAATACATGTGGTCGATTGGGGTGACGTGTGCACCGGCAAGCATGCCGTACGGGAGCAGGTGCAGAATGTCCTCTGGGCGCATGGGTGATATCGCGAACATCACCGGACCCGATCCAGTGCAGCCGTTGAATCCAATCGGTTCCTCACTACGGTTGCCGGACAGGGACGACGATTGAATCAGTGTCCGGGTAGAACGTGGGGTGACTGCGTTCGTTGGATTTGATTGCGGCTGTCGTAGGGGTAACTCTGTAGAACGTTGGGTGGTGATAGTTGTCGAAGATGATCGAGGCGGCGTGGTCAGTGTCGCGGTGGAACGTGCCGTTTCGGCAGAAGCCAGAGTCGAACCGAGGTCATTCCGATCGGGGGCGGTCGCCGGGGTGGAGGTTGTTGCCACCCTCGAAGGCACACCGGTCGAGGCGGGTGAATTCGGAGCCAACTCAACTCCAGCCGCGCAAGCACTGGCTGTGATTACGAGCCAGATCATAACGGCGACCCTTCGAATCCGAAGGTATTCCTGTTTTGACATCCTCCGAGCATAAGGGCAATTCTGGCGCCTAACACGGGCCCAATCGACCAGCCGCCTGTAGGTGGGTGCAACCAGACCCTGCTATGCAATTTCGACCGAATGCCTGAATGGCCCGTCGAACGGCAATCAACCGTGCATGCCTCGATGGGATTGCTGAAGAGGTCAGCGCGCTAAACGTCAGGGCCATGAACATGATCGTATTACGTACTATCTATGGGAAAAATTGAGCATTTATGTGCGTATATTGGCCGAAGACAGTGACTAACGGCATGTTTTCGTTCAATTCGTTGCGGGTAATCACCTCTTCATTAGTAAACGTTTACTAACTGTGCTAGATTAAAGCCGGTTTCTAGCAGAGTTTTATTTGTGATCGGAGGTGTCACATGATCGCTCTAACCCTTGGAGGCCAGCCGGGTGCGGGTGCACCGGAAATCGGCTCCAGAGTCGCCAAAAACCTCGGATACCGTTACGTCGAGCATCTTGCCCTGAGAAGACTGGCCAGGAGGCTCGACGCCACCGCCGAAGCTGTCAGCAGGAAGGAACTTTCGTTCGGCAGTCGACGGGACAGATTCCTCCAAACTCTCGAACTGCTGTTCTCCCGCATTGGTTGGTACGGAGCGGATGCAGCGATGGGGGATGCGCCGTCTCTTGCTTACATGTCTCAAATGCTCGATGGCAAGAAACAGATGCCAGCCGAAATCAGCACCCGCGACTATATCCAGGCTATACACGACACAGCGGATAAGTTTGCTGACCAGGGTTCGCTGCTGCTCGTAAAGCGTGCGGGCTGCGTAACGCTTAAAGATCGACCTGAAATCATGCACGTCGGACTGTTCGCACCGCTACACATGAGAGTGGCAAGGGTGGCGAAACGGCTGCGCGTTGGGACTGGCGAAGCCGAGGACGTGGTGACCGGTCTTGAACACGCCACTGCGGCCTGGTTCCAGAAAATCGGAGATGTGGATCCACTCGATCCGACCCTATACGACCTGACGTTCAACATTGATGGCGAGACGGGCGACGACAGAGTATTTGGCCAGTTAGTTTCAGAGTTGAAGAGGTCAAACCCACACTATATGAACGATGGTTATGACCAGCTAATGGCGCTTGATCGTCAGCCGGTGACCTGAGGAGAATGGAATGACGACACTTCGACTATACAAGCGAGAAAAGAGCGTCGCCCGCTGGAACGGTCACTGCCGAATCCGGGATTGTGGCAAAGAATTCAGGGTGATATCGGACCACTGGCAGACGAAGGTCGAGGTCCTGTCGGTGCTCAGCGGTTCACCACACAGAAAAGAAGGACATATCCACGGTCCTCAACTTGTGGGCGGGTTCCAGGAACGGGGCGGCGAGTAAGTCGACAGGGTTCGGGGAAACTGCGGGCAGCTTGTTCGCGGTCACGCGTCGAGTAGTGAGCAACGTTTCCGGCCGACTCGCCCGATTTGGCGCGAGTCGGCCTAGTTTGCCTCGAGATTCGCTCCGGGATCGTTGCTTTGCCTGAGTTTGACCCCCACTGGCGACAAGGGTTCGATGACCCGGGGTTTCGACTGCCACCAGGGGCCTGGTGGTCCCTTAGTGCCTGAGCATATTCTCAGGCACTAAGGGTATGGATGCCACGGCCGAAGCCGTTGTGCTCGCGCCGGTCATCCCGGCTTGAAGGCGATGTTGCCCTGGATGGCGACCATGCTATTCAACTCAGTAATCCGGGCAAAGAGGCGAGGTCCGGGATGACGTTCATGTCTGGTCTATCACTCGGTTGATCTCTGGAGACGAGAACAGCAGTTGCCCCGGCTTCCCTGGCCCATCCGACAGATCTGGGTGAATCGTCTATAAACAGGGCAGTTTCCGGTGGTTCGCCGGCATGTTCGAGGATCAATCGATAGTAGTTGCTGCTGCCTTTGTGTGTATCGACTAAGTCTGGTCCGTAGGTTTCGATAAACAGATTCCGCACGCCCAGTACGTCGAGCATCAGATCAATATGAGTCGATTCCGTCCCCGACGCGGTGTAAAGCCTGTAGCCATCTGCCGCGAGGTTGCGAATGGCCTCAACCGTGCCTGGAGGGTCCGAACGAACTCTTTTGACTACGTAATCGTTGTACGACTGGTAAAGGGCAAAGCAATCCTCATCAGTGCCGGGGAGCGCAATGCCGACATAGTTGAACATTATGTGTACGGCCTCGATTGCTAACGCTCTTCGAGTTTCTATGAATCCACCGACCTCTGGAAAACCGGTGCCTTCAATAAAAAGAGGCATCTGACGCCTCAGAACCTCTCCATTCGAATCGGCCCAGAGTTCCTTCCGCCCACCGTAGATCGGAACAAGGTACTCCGGCAGAAACTGAAGCCACTGCTTACCTCGAACCTGGTTATCCTGCATCACACCGCCATCATCAATGAAGATGGCCGCAACATGTCCAAGCAACGAATTCTCCCAGGCAGGTTGATATTGAATTCACCGGTGCGATAGTTTTATCTGCGTGAATCGCCTGAGCATACCTCAAATTTCGAAGCGGGTTCGGGCCACACTTTCGACATAAAATAGCTGTCCGCTGTGGCAACAAATTCAACTCCGACACGCTGAATGTCAAGGGCGGCGTAATAACGTACCGCTGCGCCGGAGCAAAAGTGGGCCACCCGGCGGCGGCGGGAA
>JAQBVG010000164.1 GCA_027623655.1 Chloroflexota bacterium | reverse complement strand
GACAAAGAGCGGGTCATATTCCACGTCGACCTTGACGCGTTTTACGTTGAGGTTGAACGTCAGAACGACCCGTCTTTGCGCGGTAAACCCGTCGTGGTCGGTGGGATAGGCCCCCGAGGTGTCGTCGCTACAGCTTCATACGAAGCCCGGAAGTTTGGAGTGCACTCTGCGCAAGCCACGGCGATCGCGCGTCGGCTTTGCCCGCAGGCCATATTCATGCGAGGAAACCACGAGCTCTACCGAGAGGTTTCGAAAAAAATCATGGCGATTCTCGCCAGGTACTCCCCCACCGTCGTACCTGTCAGCGTCGATGAGGCCTACATCGACATGACCGGTACGGACCGTCTTTTCGGACCTCCTATCGCCGCCGCCAATTCCATCAAGAAGGCAGTTCGAAGTGAGCTGGGATTACCCCTGTCTGTCGGTATAGGCCCGAGCAAGTTGGTCGCAAAGGTGTCAACCGAACACGCCAAGCCTGACGGGGTGTTCCAGGTGCGAGAAAGCGAAGCTGAATCGTTTTTCGCACCTCAGCCCGTCCGCAATCTCCCCGGCATAGGACCAAAGGCAGGTGAAGCCCTCGCAAAGTTGAAGATATCGACTCTTGGCGAGTTGGCTGCCGCACCGGTCGGTCCACTGCGCCGAGCCCTCGGACCTAATAACGCCGACTATATGCAGCGTCGTGCCAGGGGAATCGACCATGCGCCCTTAAGGGAACGCGCGAAAGCGAAATCAATCAGTTCCGAAACTACGTTTGAAACTGACGTGTCCAGCCGAACAGAACTAGAGCACGTGTTGAGAAAACTCAGCGAGCGGGTCGGAACTCGCTTGCGCAAATCCAGGCAGTTGGCACGTGGCGCAAGTATCAAACTTCGCTATGGCGACTTCACGACCATCACACGACAGCGAACATTTCCTACCCCCGGTGATAGTGACAAGGTGATTTACGATACAACTCACGCGCTCCTCGTCACCGCTATGCGGCGGCGAGGAGATGCCATACGGCTCATCGGTGTGGCTGTGGGCGGACTTGGAGAACAGGCGGCTCAACTATCACTGTTGGAGACAAATCCAACCGCCGACACTGACACAAGTCAGGCCATAGACGCGATCAGAGATCGATTCGGCGCCGAGTCGATCTCTCGAGGATCGGTTTAAACAGTCGTGGACGAACGGGCCACGGGAAACAACCACCGGGGTCTCGCGTACGATTGCTGGCTGTCGAATTACGGAGCCTGAAGCAGCCCGGCGTCCCTGGCTGCCGCCAGAACTATCGTCCGTTGCTCGTCAGTCAAATCCGACACCGGTGGAATTGGCCGACCACAGTCCATGCCGAGTCGCTCCGACAGAATTAGTTTCGTAACAGCTGCCGGTGCACCAAACATCCGGACAACGTTCACGATTTTCACGACGCCATCCTGCAGCCGTTGTGCGTTCTCTATGTCGCCGCGTTCCCACGCATCAAAGAGTTCGGTGTAGTGCCAGGGCGCGACTGACAGCGGTGCATCGACGGTGCCGACTGCTCCCATGGTCAATGCAGGCAACGGCAGAGTCCCGCTGCCTGAAAAGCACTTCAAGCCCATGTTGGCGAAAATACGTATGTCGCCAAAGTTCGGGGCTGAGTGCTTGAGTCCGACAACGTTCGGGACCGAGGCCACGATCTTCTCCATCAGAGGTGGGGTCGTTTCGACTTGTGTCAACTGCGGAAGGTTGTAAACGAAGAACGGAAGACCGTCGGCAGCGTCAGCCACTCGCTTGTAGTGATCAATCGTCATCTGGTCGCCACCGCGGAAGAAAAACGGTGGAACACAGCAGATAGCGTCGCAGCCTGAATCCTTTGCGGCTTTCGCACCTTTCACCGCGCTTTCTGTGCTGATCGCGCCCACGTGCATGATCGAGAGACCTCTGCCAGAAATCGTTTCGCCGGCAACACGGGCAGTGGTCTCGCGCTGTTGCTCACTCATCACCGGACCCTCGCCCGTCGAGCCGGCTACCCAGAATCCACCCACGCCGTGCGAAAGGTTGTCTTCGAATATCGCCCTGAGTGCCTCTTCGTTTATTCGCCCATCGGCGCGTACCGGTGTTGGGTTCGCAGGGAACACGCCTTTAAATTCGAGTGTTTTGCCGGATTCACGTGCTCGCTCTGCTGCGGTAGCGATCGTTGCCATTCAAAATTCTCCAGAAAATAAGCGAATTCCAGACCGTACCCGGGCCGATCCTTCGCATGTGCGACTGAGATCGACAGTCTAGCGTGTTTGTACGTCATCGTGTTGGAGGGATCATTCTGCGCCAGGTCCGAACCTGTTATCGCAACTACGGGTATCGCCGTTGCGCTATCGGGAGATTCTGCGCACACACGCATAGGCGAATCCTAATCGCCTTGCTAGTATTAACCGCTGTTCGCAGTTGCCGATTCGTCTAGCGGTAAGACACCAGACTCTGAATCTGGGAACCCAGGTTCGATCCCTGGATCGGCAGCCAATCTCAGCTCAAACTGAAGAGACCACCCACCGAAAATGGGTGGTTTTTTCATTTGGTCACGGATTTGGTCACGGAATTTTCGAAATGGTCACGTTTACTGCCCGTTTCCAGCCCGGAAAATAGAGCCGTTTACGCCAATACTTTCTTCGATTCGCCCTCTGAAATCGGCATGGTGAATTCGAACGCATTGTTGAATGCATCTGCTGCTTTCACCTGAAGTCCTGGTTCGACGTGGCTGTAGGTGTTGAGCGTAACGGCGACATCACCGTGTCCGAGTCGATCCTGAACAATTCTCGGGTGGACCCCGGCCTTGAGTAGCTCCGTTGCGTGCAGGTGTCGTAGCGAATGGAAACGCCGTGACGGGTGATCCGACCGCCTGGGCGGCTCTTCTGAATGCCCTGGAGACACTTGACGACCTGACCGGCTCCCCGTCGACATCCCCAAACACATGGTTGGCTGCTCGAACTTTTATGCCCCGCAGCTTTGCCATTCTCTCCACTTCAGAGCGCCTGTCGCGCAGCAGCGCCACTGTCGGATTGTCAAGCAATACGTTGCGGGTCCCGCTGGCCGTCTTCGGGGAGCCAGTTGAAACATCACCGTTGTCCAGGAACACGATCGATCGCCTGACACTTGCGCTGGGATTCACAGCGTCCAGATCAATGTCTCGCCACTGCAATGCGACTATCTCTCCACGGCGCATGCCTGTACGCACGGCGAACGCAACGATCGGCACAACCCACGGTGAATGGGCCTGCAGGTGCTCAAGTATCTGAGACACGGTTTCGGAATCCGGCACGTGGATCTCGGGTCGACGCGGCCTGGGTGGCTCGCTGCTTTCGCCGGGTTTCGCCCGACAATTTGCTGGCTAATTCCCCAATCAAATGCCATCGACAGGATCCGATGCGTGAGCTGGACCGTCCGTGCCGAGAGCGGACGCTTCGTACGAGCACCGTCCGAAGCCATCAGATCCCTGTAGAACCCGTTCACTCGCTCCGGAACCAGCGAAGTCGCTCGCAGCTTGCCCAACGCTGGTTTGATGTAAGTCTTAATTGGTCCACGGTAGCATTCCAGTGTGTTGGGTCGGACTTTCACCGCAACCGACTTCAACCACCGGTCCATCAAATCAGCGACCGTGACCGAGCTGCGTCCTACGTGGGTACCGTTCTCCAGTTCAGTCATAAGCTTCCGGAGCAGCCCGTATGCACCCGTCTGACTACCTTGAAAAGTGCGGCTCACCTGATGCCGTTGCCCGGTGAAATCATCAATTCCAGCGTCCACTCCCACCCGCCAGGTCTTCACGCCGTTCTTTCCAGGTCGTTCCTTAACTGAGCCTTTCATGATGATGTCTCCTCATTCGGTGATTTGTGAACGAACACTTGTGCGGGTTCTGTCAGAACTCAGCGCTCACCATGAAACTCGGCCGACCTAAACACAGGATTCTTCCCTGTATTTAAGCTGACAGCTCGGTCATTAGAGTCGACCATCTTTCGGTGAAGATCTTCCGTCGAACGTCAGCTGGAACATGCTCGCTACTCGAGGACTGGAC
>JAQBVG010000163.1 GCA_027623655.1 Chloroflexota bacterium | reverse complement strand
CGTGGATCAAATGCTTCTCTCGTATCGGGTGTGGCACGAAACGGTAATTCTCGATCCCTAGTCGGTCCGCCGCCGTACGATTATCGCAATTCGTAATGACGACACCCGTTGCCAGTCGATAGGCGAGCGCGCTCAGTCGCCCGATCGAGGAGTCTTCAAATGGGATCTGGCGAATCGTTCCGTGTTCAAACGCGATGTAGGGACGCTTGCCGACAAGCATTGGCAGGACGGGGTCCGTTCCGTAGCCCTGCACGATGTCATATCGGGGCAGCAACTCTTTGAGCAGCGGGTGCATTGCTTTGTGGACTTCAAAATCCGTTACGTCAAGCGCGTCGTTGCGATCTGGAAACAGGCCGCGAAAACACTCGATCAACTCGTCGGCGCTCCGCCGCTTTTCCTGCGAGTTGGGATCGACAGGCGTCTTTCGCACGATCGACGCGATGCGCTCGCGGAGACCGGCGGTCCAGTATCGCCACCACCGAACATGCCACATCGGAGCGCTGCAAAAGACCACCGTAGTGATCGTTCGCTCAACCAGCAAATTCAGGCACCAGAGCGGAAGGAGCAGGATCTTGACGATCGATATGAGGTAGTTGGCGGTACGAATGGCAAGTCGATCGACGAGCGTTGTCGCACGGCTAAGACGATCTTGTCGTTTCGGCGTGGGCCGAACCTCGGGATTGATTCGCGCTCCAACGTAGACGCAACGTAGCAGGAAGCCACATGCGCGCCAAAAACATGCCGCGACCGGATTGAACAGGCCTCCAGGGCGATAATAGGGGAGTCGGGTGAGAGCGCAGAGGATCTGCCAGAGCATCCACGTCACAAGTGGTCGGTCGTTGCGCCGAGCGATCAGATAAAGGACGGCGAGATCGAAGGGCCCCTGGGCGAACCAGCGCGGGCGGCGGAAGCCTTTCAAATCGACGGTTCGCCAGTCAGGGTGATTCTGGCTGTCGATCGTGCCGACGAAATCGGCATCCTCCCACTCGGGACAGGCCATGATGTGGTAGTAGTCGTAGCAGAGAACGTCGCAATCGTAGCCAGCCTCGTTCAACAGATGTGCATTGAGATATGCGTTGTTGGCGATGTTGCCAATGTGCAGAATACGTGGCGGCCGGCCATGGCGATCACTATAGTCAGCGAACCAATCGCCAGTTGTTTCGTGGGCATCGCTATC
This sequence comes from Chloroflexota bacterium, assembly GCA_027623655.1. Classification (GTDB taxonomy): domain Bacteria; phylum Chloroflexota; class Dehalococcoidia; order Lucifugimonadales; family Lucifugimonadaceae; genus Lucifugimonas. The sequence continues at coordinate 2,890 of JAQBVG010000163.1, read as the reverse complement.
CGAGGATTTCACAGGTAGGGTTCTGCTGTTCGACACGACGGTGGGCTCGTTCATGCTGTACATCAACCCTCGGATTCGTCGGACGGCTGAGATTCGAAGTCCTGTCCCGCGATTTGAATTTCGAGTTTCCGACCAACATTGACCACTCGTATCGGCTGGTCAAAAATGGTCGATAAAGGCCGAGCGCGACGCCGCACGACGATCCGATGCGTGCCCTCCCACATTGCAATCGGGTCGTGATAGAACGCCGTTTCCGCGTACGTTTCACGCCCGTGGAATAAAGCGAACGACAGCTCGTACCCGCCGTCCCCCAACATCAAATCGTCAATACGCAATTCGATCTGCGCGTCGCCGACCGCTAGCGTGCCGAGGGACTGTGGGTCCGGTTCAACGTTCATCCAGGAGGTTGCCAACACGCCATCGTCGCGCATAAACTTGAGAAGTATCGCCGGATTTCGCAGCACTTCCCGACATCTCACGACTATCCGTATCAACATCGGATCGTGTTGGAAAAAACCGGTTTGCGGTACCCCGAGGTCATCCGAGAATACGACTTCGACAAATTCCGCCGCGCCCGATGCAACGAGCGTGCCCCGATTTTTCTGTTGAAGCTGCTCGGCATCAACGTCCAGCAGCGTTTCTACATCATATCGCCGCGTTACTTCCAATGCGCTACCGTCCATCCGCAATTTGCCTCCTTCAAGCAGTAAGGCGCGGCTGCACAGGCGACGCACGAGTTCGGTACTGTGAGACACGAAGAATACCGTGCTGCCTGACTGGCAAATGTTAGCCATGCGTCGCAGGCATTTGGCCGTAAAGGCACTGTCGCCACCGGCGAGCGCCTCATCGACAATGAAGATGTCCGGCTCGACGCTAATGGCTGTGCTGAAGGTTAACCGAGCCTGCATGCCGGTGGAGTACGTCTTGAACGGCTGATCGATAAAATCTTCCAGTTCGCTGAACTCAATAATCGAGTCGGTTTTTCGTTCGATCTCTTTCTGTGACATCCCTAGACACATGCCGCCCAAGAGAATGTTCTCCCGTCCGGTCCGTTCGGGGTGGAACCCGGTTCCGAGTTCGAGAATCGCGGTGGTGCTGCCCGAGACGGTGATGGTGCCGGAGGTCTTTGACAGGGTGCCGGCGAGAATCCGCAACAGGGTGCTCTTGCCCGCCCCGTTGCGGCCAATGATGCCCATGACTTCGCCGCGGGCGACCTCGAAACTAACGTCTCGAAGCGCCCAGAATTCGCGGTGGCGCGTGCGGCGTGTGACCAGTTCCCAGAGCATGTCGGCCGGCCTTCGATAGATCGGAAAGACCTTACTCAACCCGTCGATGCGAATGGCGATATCGTTTTCAGTAGTCATGAATGGAAAAGGAGGGTAGGGAAGCTTTTGCGTGAAGCACCCTTTCGGCGGATTGGGCAATTGGATTCCCAGACGCGCGCTGGTTTAGAGGACATTTCCAAAATATGGTTTCAATTGACGAAAGACACGATAGCCCAATCCGAACGACAATAGTGCCAGTGCGACAAAAGTGGGCCAGGCCCAGGGATGGCCGAACTCGCCGAAGTAACAGAGATCTTGGTAGCACCAAATTAGATAGCTGAAGGGATTGAGATATAACAAAGGGCGGAACAATTCGGGTACCATATCGGGGTGATAGAAAGCCGGCATCAAGAAAATACCTACGACCCCGAACACCTGGACCAGTTCCCCTACGTCACGAAAGAACGCTCCAACGGCGGAGAGCATCAGGCAAACCCCGGCCATGGCAATAAACTGCAACACGACTAACGCAGGCAACAGGACCCACGTCCAGGGTAACGTACCGAATCGCGCGAGGCAGTAGATCATCAGGAGTGCCAAGGAGACAAGTTGCGGCAACAATGCGGCCAGCACGCCGCGCACGGGAAGCACCTCGATCGGAAAGACCACTTGCTTTACCAGCGCTGAGTTCGAAACGAGCGTGAGCGAGGCTTTGTTCATCGCCGTGAGGAACGACATCCAGGGGATAAGCCCGCTGAGGAGATAGATCACATAGTCACCGGGAAATCCGGCGGAATGGGGTGCCCGGGCCTTAAACACGACGGAAAAGATAAACAAGTAGACGCCCATCTGAACCAGCGGATGGCCAATGACCCACAACGCGCCCAGGACACGTCCGGCGTACACATCGGTCACTTCGCGTTTGGTCATCTCCCAGGTCAAGTGGCGATGGCGAGTCAAAAGACCGAGCAATTCGCGGGACGCCGACCAGTGTGTCTTGGGGTTCAAAATTGTCACAGAGATTTATCGGCGCGAAGATGGTGATTGCGATTGTCGAGCGTTTTGCGGATATTTGTAAAGCCGAGATGCGAGAGCAGTTGAACCAGTTCGGCGTACGTCAATAGATCGTTAATCGTCGGAGACACGGCATCGAACCACCCATGTGCCAACCGTTCACCATGCAATTTGATCAAGGTGTTTTTGCGTTGTTGGAAGGATTGTTCCGCCAACTCGTTGCGGATCTTTTCGTAGGCGACCACCTCGCCGAAGTCACTGAGCGACAATGGGAATCCGTAAACCATCATAAACAGCTTGCCCCCCGATTTCACCTTGCGACAGACGTTCTGGATCGCGCGGTAAGTATTTCCCGTGTGGTGCACGACCCCGAAACTGAACGCCATGTCGAATTCACCCGATTCGTCCCATTGGAGCAGATCGATTCTCTGAGTCTGGAGACGGTCGGAGAAGTCGTGGCATAGCTGCTCAGTGCGTTCCAAACCGGCGGAACTTTGATCACAGGCCAACACATTTGCGCCAAGTTTGAGCAATCCATAAGTGAAGCGACCACTTCCGCAACCGATATCGACGACGTTCTTACCCTGAAACCATTCGCGCGCAGTATCCGT
>JAQBVG010000027.1 GCA_027623655.1 Chloroflexota bacterium | reverse complement strand
ATGGCGCGATGGTCTTGTTTCCCGGTCAGTACGGGGACGCTTCGTACACCACGTACGTGGACACTACTTCATGTATTTGTTCATGATTACCTCCGGGTGTTCGAATCGTAGTGACCTTAGCCGCCAGTTCTATCGAAGTCAAAGCACAAAATGTCATGCATGAATTGCTCGCCACAGTGAAATTGCCCGACAGAAATTGCCCGCCTGACACTTCTTGTGAATTATGTCCAGAACGTCGTCAGCCATGGCAGTTCGATCAATATGACGGTGTCTGCAATTGCAAACATTGACTCACTGACCCGCCGTGAGTTGCCGTCAAAAACCCATCTTTTGTTCGACCAAGACGTTCGGCAACTTACGATCTCCCGTGATTACTCCAGTGGTCTTTCATTCCTGCCAGGTAAGTGGTTTATTCAGTCGATCTCAATGAAGTACAGCCAGATCTTTTGAGTAATGGGCCTTCCAATACGCGGTCTTTCCGGGTCTGCCGCAAATGATGATCCACCTGCCCAATGGGATATCGAATGGTGCCGAATCGAATCTCCTGTGCGGCAAGTTCTTTGGCTCAATGTTTGGATCGGAAGGCAAGCTGGTCATGACGCTCCGAGACAACGTCGTTGCCACCGTGTCGGAATGACACAGGTTTGGAATCTACTGCCCATCCATCCACAGAAATCAGTGAACCGTCCCCTCGTATGTGCGACTGTGCGTTCAGCGCGGGCGAATTGAGCAACTAACCAGTCAGTGTTTTGAGGACAAAGCTGCTGAATTTCGATCTCGGGGTGTATCAGACATACATAGAAACTCGGCGGACAACCGTTAGACGCCAAATCGCAACTATCGATGGGCTCATGGACGGCAATTGGCTGCCAGGTGCTTGAATACGAGTTCAAGTAACTCACCTGTTAGCCTGGCAGTTGAGTTGCAAGCACTCTTGCTTCATCGAATAGCGGGTGCATGAATTCAAGACGCTTTCGAATGCTCAGAGGCATCTCATCGTTTCGGCCACCGTATCTTTGCAAGGGAAAATCTGAGTCCAACGCAACCCACGCCAATATACCCGACACCATCATGGTGCGTCGTAAAAACGGGAACAGATATCCAAATCGAGCAACGTTGTCTTTGATTTGCAATCCAGTCGAGCGCAACCCTTCCAACCAGGCTTTGTAGCTGAGGTCTGCACCGGCGATCGCCACATCAGATTCTGCATCAGTCCAATTGAATGCTGAGGCAAGCATCGTGCCGCCGTACGAACCGACATGCCCAACTCCGACTCTGGCGAAATCTACGGCCACAACGTCCGTGATCGATGAACCTGCCTTTGAAACGAATAGATTCCTGATATGGCAATCATTGTGCGCGAGCGTTGCCTCCAATCCCCGTGCTGCTTTGGCCAGAGATGGCAAGGAGTCTCTAAGTCCGAGTGCCTTCTCGTACACGGCTCCTGGCAATCCTTCCCGGAGGTATTCAGAGTCTTTCAGGGACATGAGATTTTCTCTGTTATTCGCTAAAAGCTCACTTGTCAGGAGTTCCTGAATCTCCATATTTCTGCCTAGCCAACTTATGTCCTGGTCTTCGTTCAGAAACCACGCCCCCCGGAATTCTCCGATAGCTCTTGAAACGTCCACATAATCGCTCACCGACCACATTGAACCCGAAAGATCGGCCAAATCCTCAAGCCATAGCCAGACCAGACCATCATCATGTTCGTCCACCAAGAAGCATCGGGCAGCTCTGAAAGGGCCAACTCTCCTTTCAAACAAATTTCGACGGTAGCACTCGATTTCTGTATGTACCGATGATGTCCCCGACTTATGACCGAACTTATTGACACCACCCGGCTTTACGATCTTGATGATTACTGACCAGTTCTTCTGTCTCGTCGAAGTCACAGCTGTTCCTGAGCAACGTAGCAACGCAATCGTCCCTGCCCCCTCCGAAAGCACATTCATTTGCGAAGCGTTCCATTGAGTTACTGAGACGGAGCTATCTGAAAGGGCCTGGCTTACAATTGAGGTAAGTCTGGCAATCGGGAATTGATTGGCTTCCTCAACATATTGAGAAGACATTGGAATTCGCTCCTATGAAGCTGGAGTCAGATGCGGAGCGAAGCCAAGATGCTTCCATGCGCAAGTGGGGATTAGGCGTCAGCGGGACAGTACTTAATATGTGCGGCCCGGGCAAGATCAACGGTCCGTTGCAAAGTTCCAATCAAACATCCACTGATTGCTCCGGCGTATACCGCCGGCCTTCGAATATGTGCCAACTCCAGCGTCATTGCCATCGTCCGTGAGTACCCACATACCGTAGCTACCTCTGGATTTCGCGAGTCTGGCGAGAGCCGAGACTAAGGCTGTGCCAATCCCTTTCCTGCGGAACTCATCGTCGACGCCGAGCTCGCAGAGGAAAATCTCAGTGCCCTTGTCGAGGTGTGTCATCTCGACACCGGTTACGAAGCCAGTTGGGAGTTGCCCCTCGTAGGCAATCAGGACGTGGTGCCCATCTCTAGATAAAAACTGCTTGGCCCCCTCCGGTGTTATCTCACCGTCAAACAGGCGACCTGCATCGACCAACAACTGGTGATCAGATCGTGTTAGCACCCTAACTTTCACAGTTACCACTCCCTGGCAATACGGATTTACGAGCCGTATTTGAAAGTTCAAATCCCGTGACAGTCAGTGGCAATCAGATACCGTTTTCGAAAGGTTTCAGTGCCGCATATATGGTGTCGTTGACCGGAGTTGGGACACCGTACTTACGGCCCAGTCTGGACGCAGCACCAGATCCAGCGTCCGTTTCTAACGGTTTGCCTGCCTCAAGATCCTGAAGGGTCGATGGCTTCCACTCGCGATTTGGAAACGTGTCCCAGAGGTTTTCCATATATTTGAGAGCCGCTCGTGGATTGGAAACTCCGGCCTTCTCGCCAATTGCTGCTGCTTCCATGGACGCTGCCATACTGATGTCTTTCAGTTCTGGATGTTCTGCCACCCCGGAGACTGACCTTCGGCTAATCGCGCAAATACTCGCGAAGCCGCAAAACACAATGAATTTGCCCCATACTTTGTCGAATACGCCCTCATCTTCAACAGCTTCGATACCGGCGTCTGTGAACATACTGACAGCTTTCTCAGTCGAGGTACTTGTTCCTCTGGACCATTCCCCAATCGGTAGATTCGGAGAAGTTGAAACACCAAGTACGTGACCATGTTCGAGTATTTCGTTCAGCCTGTCTGGTGCCTCAACGCCGTTGAATAGCGGAAGCACGATCGTATTGGATCCAATCATGGGCGTCGCGTCGTAAGCGGCCTGATCCAGTTGATACAACTTCACACTCAAAATTAGTAAGTCAACGTCACCAACTTGAGATGGGTCGCCGGTGACTGACACATTTTCGATGTGCATCTCTTCACCGCCAAAGCCTTTTGTGCTCTTAAGTCCCTCGGATTGAAGAGCAGCGAGGCGTTCACCCCGTGCAATGAGCGTGACGTCAGTACCGCCCGCGACCAGACGCGCCGCTAACCGTGAGCCATAGTCACCAAGTCCTAAGAAAGCAGTTTTCATCAGCCCCTCACCTTTGTCATTCTGCCTGCTGTGGGTCACCGTCACCTAAGCGACTCCGACTGAATCACGGCAGGGTTTCGTAGTTGGGCCTCACCGTCACACTGCCAGTCCATCGCTGCTGATTCCCAATCATCTGGATCCACTTCGTCTGGGTGCTCCATACCTATATATATGTGAAATACCTAACATGAACTCAAATATGAGCACATATGTATTTGTAGGTATCTAAATAACTAATTGGGCTGCCTACCGGAAAACAGGTGATAGCGCACAAATGTTCGGAATTGGTATAGATTTCATCTTCCAGATATCAGAACGTGTGTGCTAAATTCCACAAACGAAATCGATTCGATGTGCTGGCTGTCAACGACACAAAACTGACATTTTCAGGGGTGAAAAACAAGTGCCTAGACTTTTCGAAATGCCCGGTGCGGCTGTCCAATTACCACTTCCATTCAACAGAACGGAGATAAGGGTGATTGGAATTGGTGGGGTGGGTTGTCACACACTGAGCCGACTTGGAGAAATCCTCCCAGGCAAAGTCAAACTGCTGGGAATCGACACCGGGGCGGGAATCAACTCCCTGCCCGCGAACGCTGAATCGATCGTGCTGGGTGATGGCTTCGGAAGTGGTGGCGATCAGGATCTCGCGATAAGACTGTTTCAGGATGTAACGGGCGAGGTCGCGCAATTCGTACGCGGAGCCGCCGTAGTCGTTGTCGTGGCGGGACTCGGCAGAGGTACCGGCACCGGAATTTCCCCGCTCGTGGCCGAAATGGCACGGAACACCGGGGCGACGTCACTTGCGGTGGTGAGCATGCCGTTCGAGTTTGAAGGCCAGGCACGAGTCGGTTCAGCTGTTCTCGCACTCCAGGCCCGCCACACGTCGGCAGATTCGGTATTTGAAGTAAAAAACGGTGGACTGAGGATGTCGACGAAGAGTGACCCATCGTCGAGCGATATGTTCATGATTACTGATCGAGCGATAATGAGCCTGGTAGAGACATTGGTCTCGACACTGGAGACAGCTGAGGAGCGGTTCGACGAGATATGCCGTGCGCTGTCGAGTGGGGGCTGTTCAACGGTGGGGAGCGGATCGTCAGACGGTCTTCACGCCGGCAAGAACGCCGTGATCGCGGCGCTCTCCCAGTTGGCCGCGGACTCGGACGCACAAAATCTGACCCGGACCGATCACGTGGTGATCCACATCCAGGGTGGAATAGGTATGTCGCACGGGCAGGTCGCGGAGGTTGTTACGACGGTCAGGTCAAAGGTTGGCAATCAGGCGGGAATGAATGTTTCGAGCATCCGCAAGATTGAGTTTGGCGGGAGCGTTCGCGTCACGCTAATTATTTCCAGTGGCAGCCAGTCGTCCATCGGGAAGCGACCGACGGCACCTGCACCAGGCTTGAATTTCGAAACCGTAAACTCGGTTCGCCCTGTCGAACTGGCGATCTTCGACACGCCAAAGCCCGTCCGGACGCGTGGCCCCATGTTGTTGCCAGCCGGATAAGCACGGATCGCGTATTTCCTGGCGGACCCGGTCTCGCGACCGGCAGGCGCACACGCCGCACCAAACGCCTCGGTGCGGCGTGTGCATTTATATTGCAGATGGGGATCGAGCAGACCTGCCGGAGGTTGTAAATCGCCGAGCCAGGCTAGTCGGCCAGCGTACCTACCCGGTCGATTACCGCTGGTGGAACGAACATGTACCCGCTGCCGCGTACGGTCCTGATCAGATCCTTGCCGGATGTCGTCTTGTTCAGTTTTCGGCGCAAACGAAATATCGCAACGTCGACCGCATTGTCAGCAGGTTTGTCGCTGTCGCTCCAGCACTTGCTCATCAGTTGATCGTGTGACATAGCCCGACCCGGAGATGAAGCCAGGGCGTGTATAAGAGAAAACTCGGTTGGAGATAGCGTGACCGCAATCCCGTCGAGATTCATTCGCTCGAGACCGGTGTCCAGGGCGAACCCTGGCATGCGAATATCTGATTCAGCGAACGACTGCCTGGTCGACGAATTTTCCATAATTCGGAACGGTTGTTGTCTCGAGTTGGTGCCGGAGAAACCGTCGTAGCTGACAGTCCCCATCGCGGCAGTGGTGCCAGAGTTGAAATTAATGACGAGTTCGAATTGCTCGATCTCGGCGAGAGACGGGAGTAAAGATGACTTGTTCAGCACGTAAACGACTGCAGTGGTGTCGAGACCACGTGTCACCGGAGCAACGATTCCCTGGGAGAATCCTGCCTGCTCCGCCCATTTCGGGAGACTTGTGCAACTGGGGTCGGTCAGCGACATAACGATCGCCGAGCCCTGCCTTGATGCGACGGCACCCGGCGTATCGCCATCAATCGCCTCGAACTCATCTCGTACCTGCGCCAGTGGCCCGTCGTAACTCCAACTCGCCGGTGCAAACACGTGTTGCGCGCTGTTGAGGTTGAACACCACGGCTGCCGGATACTCGGTGCTCAGCCGTGCAGCTGAAGCAAGTCGTGCATCGGCGCTGCGAGAATCAAGACTGGTCAGCTGCCGAACACCGGCCAGGACCCTGCTGGAATTCGCTTCGAAAACCAGACGTTGCTCGAGACGATCGATAAAAATCATCGCCGTTCGTAATCTAGCGGTGAAATCGGCGTGCCATGCTGTCGCTGCGACAACGAGGAGCGCTGCCAATAACGCAACAGGCCAGGTTGTGCCACCGAGAGCGACAACAAGGAGGACTGCAGCAACCCCAGAAACGACGACTGCCAGGTACTGCTTCCAGTACTCTACCGCTGAGCGACCCGCAGACTTCAGACGCTTGTTCCGACCGTTTTGCTGCTCACGAAACGAATTAGTGAATTCACTGACATTCATGCCGTAGACACTAGCTGATTTCGTTCGGAAACCGCCTGTATACATTCACGCGAGTTTTGACAGGAACTGTTAATTGTGTGGTCATGCACTGTCGTAACAGCGGCTTGAAGACGTACACTTAACAGAATTAATCAAAGCAATATACTGAAAACACCTCCTACCCTCGGAAGGGCACCAGAACACTGGGCACTCTAGGCCGACTCAAAAACATCGTGAGTCGCGGTAAAAACGGCAACGAAACAACATCTGCTGAATCGAACTCTCAACAGCCCGAACGCAGAGCCGCAAATCAAACTCCGACATCATCCGCACCGACTCGATCAGACATCGGGCAACCACGTGGGTTGAGCACATCCCCGAGGCGCAGTGGCCGCACAGGCGCGGGGGATGACTCATTGCGAAGTGGCTCTCGCCGCGAGCGTCCAGAATCGCCTGAGCGCGATAGAGATCGACCTGACCCGCTGAATCGCGACTCTTCTCGATCTCGCAACAACGGTGCACGACGAACCGGTGTTCATGGCGGTTCCAGGCGGCCGACATCATCGTTATCACCACGACGAGATCAGTCGAGTAGACAGTCAACAACCTCGGACGTTCGCTATGACGATCGAGCGCGAGACGATAACCGCGTTGCACCGAGTGGCACAAGGGAAAGCAACGTTATAGAGAACGCCAGGACATCAAACTCACCTGGACGCACTCCAGTACGCGGCCGCCCGGTGCGTCGTCGCGATCGTGAAGTCCCCGTAGTACCCGCAATAGAGATTCCTGCGGAATTGGATGGAACGGACTCCTGGGGTGGTCTTGAATTAAGCAAATCGATAGTCAGTGCGATTATCGAAATGGGGTACAAGGCACCATCTGAAATCCAGGCGGCCTCGATACCCTGGATGCTGGAACGACGTGACGTCGTTGCGCAGGCTGTCACGGGGTCGGGGAAGACTGCAGCCTTTGGAATTCCGATGTGCGACGTGGTCGACCCGAATTCACGAGACGTGCAGGGACTCGTGCTTGTACCCACTCGGGAGTTGGCCCAGCAGGTCACACGGGAGCTCATGTTGATAGGCCGCAATCGCGGAGTTGGCGTGATTGCTGTATATGGCGGTGAGCCCATTGCCCGCCAGATCAAGGCGCTTGAGAAGGGTATGTCGATCGTCGTAGGCACACCGGGTCGTGTGAAAGATCACATGAACCGACGAACCCTCGATCTCAGTTACGTTCGGATGGCCGTGTTGGACGAAGCAGACGAAATGCTTGACATTGGCTTTGCCGATGACATGGAGTACATCCTCAAACGTACTCCTGGCACCCGGCAGACTGCCCTCTTTTCGGCGACTATCCCGGGATTCATCCGTGGCCTGATCCGGAAACATTTGAACGACCCTCGCTGGATCCAACTGGTATCCGATGCAAAGGGAATCGAAACGGTCGATGAAGTCGACCAGATCTTCTATGACGTAGCCGGGCAGGATAAACCCGACGGCATCATGGAGATCCTGGATGAAATCGATTCAGATTCCCAGGTACTGATTTTCAGGAAGATGCAGGTTGGCGTCGACCGCCTGGCGAAGGGTTTGGCAAGCGAGGGATTTCCGGCACAGGGCATTCACGGCGGCATGTCCCAGACCGAACGCAACCGCGTGATGAATTCGTTCCGTGACGGCAGCCTCAGAATGCTCGTCGCAACCAATCTTGCAGCTCGCGGCCTGGACATCCCAACGATTTCGCACGTAATAAATTACGATATGCCGGAAAACATTGAAGAGTACGTGCACCGAATCGGTCGCACAGCGCGTATGGGCAAACGTGGAACGGCCATAAGTTTCATCGGCGAATGGGACTTCGAGTTGCACGAGACGATTGTCGCGAAAATCGGCGCCGAGAAGATGATCAAGCGTCAATTCTCGTTCTACTAGCGGCCAGAAGTCGGCGCGACTGGCAGGCATCCACAATCAAAAAAAACCTGGCATCCTGTATCGCTGGCTGCCGCGCCTAAATCCCGACTTTGCCACCACGAACCTTCGTATTTTCGCCGGTGATGAGCTTCGTAATCTCTTTCGAGTACTTGATCTCTGTGTCGTCCTCTGGCTGATAGTCGAGGTACTTGCGACCAGTCTCCAGCGACCAGAATCGGCGTGTATTGTCACTGCAGCCGTAAGCGATCACGAACGGCACGCCATGCTCGTTTTCGATATTGGGTGCTTCGACAGCCTTTGTGAACAGCTGTGTTATGTCGCGGGGGCTGATGTAGGCCCCGAGGTTTCTCTTGAACTCTGCGATTCCGCTCGATGTCTGCTCGGTCATCGGCGTGTTTGAAACGTACTCCTCCAGTTTGATTGGCCTGGTGAAACCGATCCGAAGCATGACTGTCTCAAGCTTCCTGCCGAATATTCCACATGCGTAAGGCCATGCAAGCAGTTCGTACGCCGCCTTTGCCCAGCCGTAAAAATTGTCAGAAACCGGGAAATCAGTCGGACGGACCATGTCGAATTTGCGGTCGTGCACCAGCGAGTGTTCGTACCAGTCGGCGGCATGGTTCGAACTGGCAACTGCAAGCCGTCGTACACCGGCGTCGTAAGCAGATCGATAAATGTTGTTGGCCATCTGTACATTTTCGTGCTCGTTCCAGAACCGGTCGATCGGCGGATTTTCGGAAGAAGCGCCGCGAGGCGTATGAGGCTTGAATGCCAGATGGATGACGGCGTCGACACCCTCGAAAAGATGCTCGTACTTAGATCGGTCTGGATCGATGAAATCGGCGGTAACCACGCCTTCGACTTTTTGACCGGCACGGTCGGTGTCAGAAACATCCGCCAGCGTCAGATCGAAATACTCTCGTAGCGTCGGAAGCATCAACGATGCGATGTACCCGCTAGCGCCGGTTATCAGTACCTTTCGTTTGGCCATTCTTTCGATTTCCTTATCTTCATCTTCGAGTGCCGCCGGACCCGCATAAACTATCTCTTGACCTGCGACTAAGTTCTGCAACTCATCGGGCCGTTGTCTGAGCCGCTCCGAATTCCGGCACCGATGAATCCCAGCCTTTGACAGTGTGATATCCGGCATTCGGAAGTTTCACGACCACCGGTATTCCGTGTGCAATCTTCGCTCTCTGCACGTTGAACAGATGCGTATAGAACTCGAACTGTACATGCCTGAATGTCGCCACCAGGTCCATGCCGGTCATTTCACCGGTCTCTGGATCCTGCGATATTCCATCGGGATGGATCTGGCGCATTAGTTCCCATTGACCGGTCATTTGTCGCCTGACCGTCATCGAGCGAGCCCGACCGATAGTAGTGTCAGTGAGCACCGTCCGGCATACCGTGATCGCTTCACCGAGTGCGCTCAATATGTCTTCAATCTTCCAGTGCACCCGATCATCGAGCCTCCGATCGTGCTCGGGAGAATCAAATGTTGCGTATCGTTCTGCCGACACGGGTCGGTCGTCACCGAACAGCTGATCGCCCCAGCGCGAAATCAGCCATCGCAGGGGTACCGGCGCCATGTGACTCGCCTGTTGTCTGATCGACCAGCCAGACCAACTCCAGCTGTCAGAAGTCCAGTCGAGGACTTGGTCCGATAGCTCGGTAACTTCTGCGCGAACCAGGCTGTCAAGTCGCCAGTAATCGGGGAACAGAGTGCGGAGTTTTGCGGTCGGTTCAAGATTTGTTTTCAACATTGCCGGAGTCTCTCGTCAACTTCCGTGGCTGTCAATGACGACCGACGGCCCAAATGATATGTAACATTTCCAAATGACTGAAAAAAGCTGGCTAAAAGGCAATCTCCACACCCACACCACGAACAGCGACGGCGACGAATCGCCGGAGCATGTCGCCGAGTGGTACCACGAACACGGCTACGACTGGCTGTGCCTTTCCGATCATGACCACCTGACTATTCTCGAAGGCACGGCTGCCGAGAAAGCAAAGTGGCCCCTGCTGGTGCACGGCGAAGAGGTTACTTCGCGTGGTGCAAACGGTCCGGTGCATGTGAACGGATACGGTGTCACCGAAGTCGTCAAGGCATCTGACTCCGACGACATCGTTACAGCGATGCGTGAGAACGTTGAACGGATCATCGCCGCCGGTGGCATGGCGTCTATAAACCATCCGAACTTTAGGTGGGCCTTCGACGGTGGCGCAATGATGCAGGTCGAGGGCTACAAGTTCATGGAAGTGTTCAACGGACACCCTGAATCCCACAATGAAGGCGGTGGCGGAAAAACCAGCACTGTGGGGATCTGGGACCGTCTGCTGAGCCAAAACCGCAGGGTCTGGGGCATCGCTGTCGACGACGCACATCACTACACCGGCGAATTCACAGCGAATCGGTCGAATCCGGGCCGCGGATGGGTCCAGGTCAGGGCGTCGTCACTCAGTCAGCAAGATATCTACGAGGCGATGTCGGACGGGGATTTTTACGCATCGACGGGTGTAACGATCGGCGGTCTGACAGCAAGTATGAGCGAGATCAAGCTGGAAATTGATCCCGAGACGACTCCCTCAGATGGTATCCAGGCGAAGTACACGACGGTTTTTACCGGCGCTAACGGACGAGTGTTGCACGAGTCGATCAGCAATTCACCGTCTTATAAACCCACACGACTGGATGGTTATGTCCGGGCGACGGTCTATTCGTCGAGGGGCACCAGGGCCTGGACGCAACCTGTGTTCACCGGGGACTAGCGGTACGGCGACTTTAAGTTGCGACAGAGCACCTCGTCGTTGAGCAAGTGTTGCCGGTTACGCACACTATGAAATAATTCGTGCTGGAAGATTCGTTCGTACGCTGGATGGAATCCGGCGAGGCATCAACTGGGAGTAGATCGTGGCGAAGAGGTTCGAAGGCACGATCCATGCTCCCCAATTCCCCAAAAATCTCGAGTGGATCAACACGCGATCTCCGCTAAGCCTTTCCGACCTGGCAGGCCATTTCGTGATCCTTCATTTCTGGACTTACTGCTGAATTAACTGCATGCACGTACTTCCGCAGTTGCGGAAGCTGGAACAGAAGTACGCCGACGTTCTTACCGTGGTCGGGGTACATTCTGCCAAATTCAACGCTGAAAAGTCGACTGAGAACGTGCGAGAGGCGGTGCGTCGTTACGATATTGGACACCCTGTGGTGAACGACGCTAAGTTCGAGATTTGGAAGTCCTTCGCCGTTCGTGCCTGGCCTACCCTGATGTTCATTGATCCATCGGGGAAGGTAATCGGTCGACACGAAGGGGAATTCCCGGTAGACGTACTCGACGGTGTGCTCGCTGACATGATTGCCGAGTACGACCCACCAGGGCTCCTCAAACGTGGTCCGTTACAGAATTCGAAGGAGTCGATGGTAGATACACCCCTGTCGTTCCCGGGGAAGATCTCTGCCGATATTGAGCGGGGGCGACTGATAATTTCAGATTCCAACCATCGTCGACTTCTGATATCTGATGTCGAAGGGAACGTCGAGTCGGTGATTGGAAACGGCGAGTCCCCGCTGGTTGGGGACGGAGCACAGCCGGTTTTCGTTGATCGTAACCTCGACGATGCATTGTTCGACAACCCGCAGGGCACCTCAGTCGACGGTGACGTGGTTTATGTCGCAGATGCGGGCACACACACGATCGTTGCTGTGGATGTCGAACAGGGCATCGCTTCCACAATTGCAGGAACTGGCGAGCAGTCGCTGTACCGGCACCAGGGCGGCGATTCACTCAATGTCCCGCTGAATTCTCCCTATGATCTATCGCTCAAGGACGAAAAACTCTATGTCGCTATGGCGGGATTTCATCAACTCTGGGTCCTGGACCTCAAAAGACTGACGATTACGCCGTTCGCGGGTGACGGTGGTGAGGATATTAAGGACGGGCTCAAGTTAGAAGCGCGCCTGGCTCAGCCGTATGGAGTCGATGTTTCGAACAACGCCATTTTCTTTGTCGACAGTGAAACCAGCTCAGTCAGGGTGACGGCGGTCGCCGAAGAGGGCAGGGTGGTGACTCTTGTTGGGACCGGCCTGTTCGATTTCGGTGATTACGATGGCGTGGGTAAGAGTGCGTTGCTGCAGCACCCGCAGGGATTGGAGGTTCGAAACGACACAATTTATGTAGCCGACTCCTATAACAACAAGATCAAATCGATCGCGATCGGGTCGCTGCAGGTGGTTACGGTCGCGGGTTCGGGCAAACAGGGTACGAACGACGGTCCACTGGTCACCGCACAGTTCAATGAACCGGCCGATCTTGCCCTAATCGGCGATCGGATATTCGTCGCTGACACGAACAACCACCTTGTGCGAGTGGTCGACCTGGAATCAGGTGAAGTGGCCACCCTGGAGGTAAAAGGGCTGTGAAACCACGGATCAGGGCAGCAGGATTATTGATCGAAAATGACTCCATTCTCCTGGTGAAACACGGGGCCTTCGGTGACGTGTGGTGGGTTCCGCCGGGTGGTGGAGTTGAAGGCGCAGAAACCTTCGAAGATTGCGTTGTTCGCGAGGTGAAGGAAGAGACAGGTCTTGAGGTTGTGTCAGGTAACCTGGCGTACGTCAGGGAGTTCATCGAACCGGCACAGGACGCGCACCACGTGGAGCTATTTTTCCGAGTAGTGGGCAAAGACCGGACAATGGTCGGCAAGCATACTGTCGGAACGAATCCAGACGGGACCAGGTTTGCTCATAGCATCCTCGATGTCCGGTGGATCACTAAACATGAACTGCTAAACGGATTTTCTCAGCATGTCGCCCCGGAGATCATCGCGGCAGAGGTTTTCTGGGCTGACGCCGCTATGGGATTTCCATCGATCAGATACATTGACCTCCAGTCCGAGGCAGTTCGATGACGCAACGCATTCGATGCGGTGTGCTGGTGGTGCGCGATGGCCGACTGCTAATGTTCAGGGGTGACGATCCTGAAATCGGTGAGCACCGGCGTCCACCAGGCGGGGAACTTGAGGGCCCAGAATCGATTTGGGACTGCGCGGCCAGAGAGTTTGTCGAGGAGACCGGTGCACAGGCTCGAAATCTCAGGCTCGTTTATATTCAGCAGTTCACGACGCGGGAGGCAAACCAGGCCACGTTTATGTTCCTCTCGGAAGATCTCGATGGAATCCCCGCCGTGCCGGGAGCAGAAAACAGTGCCGGGGAACGTATCCACGAGCTTGACTGGCTATCGGAAAATGAACTGTCCGGAAAACGCGTGATTCCCCCGTTTATAGCAGAGCGGTTATTCACTGATTATCGAAATGGATTTCCGTCGCCGATCTACGTCTCCGCGAGAAAATCCACCTGATTTGTTGCGCTTGCATCCAAATGAGGTGTTCGACAACCAGCTCCTCTCGCTCCTAAAACTCTCAAAGAAATACGAGTACAAATGCCCAATCGACTGGCCGACGAAACCAGCCCGTACTTGCTCCAGCACAAGGACAATCCTGTTAACTGGTATCCGTGGGGAGACGCCGCGTTCGCCGCAGCAAGATTGCTCGACAAACCCATCCTGTTGTCGATTGGCTACTCATCCTGCCACTGGTGTCACGTGATGGCCCACGAATCGTTCGAAAACAGTTCGATCGCCAGCATGATGAATGCACGGTTCGTCAGCGTGAAGGTCGACCGAGAAGAGTTGCCTGACGTCGACTCGATCTACATGACCGCAGTCCAGGCGATGACCGGCTCGGGCGGATGGCCGTTGACGGTTTTCATAACTCCCGATGGTGAACCGTTCTTTGGTGGTACGTACTTCCCTCCGGAAGACCGACAAAATATGGCCGGATTTCCTAGGATTCTTGCCGCTGTCTCAGATGCATATGCGAACCGGCGCGCCGAACTCATGACGGGTTCAAGGAAAGTCGTCAACGCGATCCGAGAGCAGTCGACGCCAAAAAAGCACGATGGCGAAATCGACGAGTCGCTGATTTTCGGGAGCTTCACTCACCTGGTCGGCAACGCAGACAGTGAAAACGGCGGAAGCCTTGGAGCTCCTAAATTCCCGCAGCCGATGGTGTACGAGTTGTTGCTGCGATACTGGAAGCGGACCGGAAGTAAACAGGTACTCGGCATCGTGACCCTCACGCTCGAAAAAATGGCCCGCGGGGGCATCTACGACCAACTTGGAGGTGGCTTCGCCCGGTATTCGGTTGATGATCGGTGGCTGATCCCACATTTTGAAAAAATGCTCTACGACAACGCACAGCTGGTGTCTCTCTACGTGCACGCCTATCAGGCCGTCAAAAAACCACTTTTCAAACGGATTGCTGAAGAGACACTCGAATACGTCAAACGGGAAATGACCCACTCGGCAGGCGGCTTTTATTCAGCGTCTGACGCTGATTCAGAAGGTGTCGAAGGTAAATATTTCGTGTGGACGACTGCCGAGATTGACGAAGCCCTGGACAGGGACGACGCCGAACTGGCCAAACACTTCTGGGGGATTACCGAGGAGGGCAATTTCGAGCACGCCAACATTTTGCATCTGCCCGTGCCCCTTGAGGAGTTCGTCGGGGAGTCGAGTCGAGAACCGTCTGAACTGCTTGCTGATATCGCTCGGATACGTCAGACGCTGCAGGAAAAACGATCGGAGCGGGTCGCCCCTGGAATTGACGACAAGGTGTTGACGTCGTGGAACGCGTTGATGCTGAAGGCATTTGCGGAGGCCGGCACTGCATTCCAGAACAGCGAATGGATCGACATAGCCGAGAAAAATGCACGACTACTGCTAGATCAGGTCGTCAACCCTGAAGGGAAGCTGCTCCACACGTGGAAGGCCACCAGTTCCACCGGCGGAGAGGCTCGAATCCTGGGATATCTCGATGACCATTCTTACTTGATCGATGCGCTTGTAACGCTGTACGAGGCGACGTTTGACTACTCATATATCGATGAGGCCCAGAGGTTGGCCGAACAGATGATCAGCAACTTCTGGGATCCCGACTGGGAGGTGTTCTACGACACGTCCCTAGCGCATTCCAAACTGCTCGTTCGTCCACGGGATGTGCTGGACAATGCTGTGCCTTCAGGCGGTGCCGTTGCGGCGATGGCACTACTCCGGTTGAGCGTGATCACCGGAGAGTCTGAACATGCCAGGAAAGGTGAGTCTTCAATGAAAGCCCTGATCCCACACCTCGAACAGGCCCCACAGGCGATGACATCCTGGCTTGCTGCGGTCGATTTTCTGACAGCCAACCGACAGGAAGTTGTAATCATTGGCGATCGCCATGCCCCGATAGTTGCCGACATGCTGCGCGAGGCACGCGGCCGGTATCTGCCAAATACTACCTTCGGAGGCGCCCCGGTAAGCCCGGGTGACGGAGAGAAATCTCCTCTGCTGGCCCAACGCACGCAGATTGGTGGCAAGCCCACGGCCTACGTTTGCGAAAACTACGTCTGCAAACTACCCGTCACTTCGGCTGCCGAGTTGGCAACGCAACTGCGTTAGCTGCCGCTGTCTGGCGGAGAAGCACGCTCTTTTTCACGAGAGTCCGTGCTGGTATCAGGGGTCATCTGTTCGGCGGCTGCCTGCTTGGCAGCACGTGCATCAGAGAGTCGATCGACCCTCTCTCGTACTACTGCAAGTGCCACACCTGCAAACGTTCCGGCCACACCGATCATCGCGATCAACGGGCCGGCGGTTGCTCTGCACATCTGGGAAAAAGGTCCGATCTGTCCTTCAAAAAGCGTAAAAATGACCTTCGAATTGTACCGGTCGTTCGGATCGAAGGGAGCTAGTTAAAAACGTCTCTCCGCTCAAACCGCCAGACGGCGACAACCACCGCGATCACTGCGATTGCGACGAGAGTAGAAAAGTGAGCAATGTTAATGCCGTTGATTATGACGTCGTTGTTGTTGAAGTAGTAGAACACCGAGATGAATCTGGCCGGGTCAAGGAGTTCAACTACAGACAGGAACGTGTCGAGCAAGAAACCGACGACTCCCACGGCAGCCGCGATCCCGCCGGCAAGTCCTTTTCGCCCTGTCACGGCGCCAACCGACAGCGCAATTAGCCCCAGGACGGCCCCCAGCGCAAACAGGCTGACCAGCGCCTGCGTGGTTCCGGTGATCGATAAATCAAACCCGGCGATCTTCGATCCGCTGACGATTCCTATCCACATAGCGACTACTAAAATCAACAGCCCTGTCAGGAGTGCGGCGGCTTTTTGCAAAACGATGCTTTGCCGGGTAATCGGATTCGCCAGCAACTGGTCAAGAGTGTGCGACTCTTCTTCTCCAGCGATTGCCGCCATGCCCGCAATTATTACGAACGTGCCGATCACCAGGGGCGCCATGAAGCTGAACATCTCGGCGTTCAAGAATCCCTCGGCGGTAGTGTAGGTCTCCGCATCTCCGATCAGCGCCTTGAGCGTTTCTGGTAGCTGCTCGATGAACTCAGCGAAGCCCGTTGCGTCGCGGATTGTCGGGTAAAAAAGTGTTACGTAGAGCCCGATCGCGATAGAGCCGATCGAGTAGAACAGGATCGATTTCTTCGAGTCACGGAGAGTCTTCAGATAAACGTTACGCAACATCTGGACTCTCCTGATCTCCATGGTCGGTGTAGAACTCGAGGAACACCTCTTCAAGTCCGGGCTGTGCAGACTGGATCTTGTTGACAGTGTGTTTCGATGCTGCCTTTATCAGGGAATCGATGCTGCCTGTCACGGTGCAGGTCAACCGATGATCGGTGACCTTGACGTCAACCACACCCTCTACCCCCGCAAAATCGGATGCGAGCACAGCGTCACCGAATTCGATATCCACTCTCGTCAGCGCACGCTCTCTCAGTGCGGCGACTTCTTCAACCGTGATGAGTGACCCCTCGCGGATAATCCCTACACGATCGCAAATGACCTCAACCTCGGAAAGAACATGTGAAGAAATGAACAACGTCTTGCCTGTTTTCACCTGTTCCAGCACGAGGTTGTGGAACTCCTGCTGGAGCAGGGGGTCGAGACCGGTGGTCGGTTCGTCGAGGATCAGTAGTGCAGGGTCGCTCATGAAGGCCTGGACCAGGCCAACTTTCTGCCGGTTTCCACGGGAAAGCTCACCGATTTTTCGTGTCAGATCAAGATCAAAACGTTCTGCCAGCGTACGCGCCAGTTTCAAATCGCCACCCCTGAGATTTGCGAAATACTGGAGCAGATTCAGGGCGGTAAGGCTCTGGTAGGTGACGAACTCTCCTGGCAGGTAGCCAGTATTTTTCCGGATTTCGACTGAATCGGCGCGGCTGTCGAACCCAAGTACGGTGGCGGAACCGGAGGTTGGCCGAATGAAATCAAGAAACATCCTGATGCAGGTAGTCTTGCCCGCGCCGTTCGGACCGAGAAGTCCGAAAACTTCGCCTTCCCTGACATCGAGGTTTACGTCGAGGGCCCCTTTGTGCTCGCCGTAGAACTTGGTCAGTCCAGCCGTAGTTATCGCTGCCGTACCAGTCTCCTGCATTGCCCTCAGCCCTCTCCACGAGTCCTGCGTCGCGTGACCACCGTCAGTACAGCAATAGCTGGCTCGTTGTGTTTTGCTTATTCGAGTCTAGATTGCGTCTGTGATGGGCGCGTGAGAACCGCTGCCCCGCAGTGTGAGCGATAAATAGAGAAAAGGAGGCTAGTCCTCGGCGTATCTGGCCAGTGCTTCGTCAGGGAAATCGGCGTTTGAATACACTTTCGAAACGTCATCGACCTCCTCAAGTGCGTCAAGCAACCGCAGTGTCTGCATGGAAGAATGGTCGTCGAGCGGGATCATTGCCGTCGGGACCAGAGCCAGTTCCGCACTTTCGAGCGTTATCCCTTCCAGCGCTTCGACAGCTGTTTTTACCAGTGCGAAATCTTCGTAGGGCGCGACGATTTGAACGGTGTTGCCGTCAATTTCCACGTCTTCGGCGCCGGCATCGACAATTTCGAGGGCGACCTCGTCGGCATCCCGACCGTTCACGTCGACTGTGATAAGACCTTTGCTCTCGAAATTCCAGGCAACCGCGCCTGCACCCGCAAGGTTCCCGCCCGCCCGTGTAATACGGGCCCTGACTTCTGCTGCAGTGCGATTTTTATTGTCAGTCAGCGCCTGCACAATGATTCCCGCGCCGCCGGGCCCGTACGCCTCGTAGCTGATCTCTTCGAGGATGATGGAATCGTCACCGGTGCCTGAACCACGCGCAACAGCCCGGTCGATATTGTCTTTCGGCATATTCAACGACTTAGCGGTGTCCATCGCAAGCCGTAGCCGGAAATTCATCTCGGGGTTGGGATCACCTTCGCGGGCCGCAACCATGATTTCACGAGACAACTTCGTGAAAAGTTGCCCGCGTTTGGCGTCGGCCGCGCCCTTCTTGTGCTTGATCGTGCTCCATTTAGAGTGACCTGACATTCAGATTTCCATTCTGCTGGGTGCTAGTGGGCGACCGCGCCCTGAAGTAGAAAACTGATAAACCAGCGTGAAGAACCATTTTACGAAGATTTCGTTCTCAGAACAAACCCTCGGGTGGGTCAATGGTCATGGTGTGACTGCTGGAATCGACACTGATAATCACGCCATCGAGCACAGGAATCAGAATTTCGGTTGAGGTTTTCGCCGGCTTTTTTTCGGCTGATGCGGGGTCTTGAGTGTCCGGGGAGCGTTTGATGACAAACACGTCGTTGCTGCCGGATTCGATTATTTCCGTGAGGGTCCCCAGCGCCTGACCATCGACGGTAACCACGGTGCACCCCAGGATTTCGTAGTGGTAATAGACGCCCGGAGGATTTTCCGGGAGCGATGTGGCAGTAACGTAGATCTCGACGTCCCGAAAAACTTCGGCAGCCTCGATGGAGTCGATTCCTTTGAATTTGAGCTTTGCAGAATTTCCAGATTTGCCTGTTTCGACGATCTGGCGCTCGACGCCGTTGACAAAAACTGTGTCACCGGGGGTGAAGCGGTCGAGATTGCCTGAGTACACCTCGACTAGCAATACGCCGTTGATACCGGTTGGGCGTCGGACGCGACCCACCACCACGAGTTCTTCGTCATTCGGGAAGCCGGGACCCGGTGAGTCCAGATTTTGCTGGCGTCGTATACCCGATGTCGGAAATTCGGACCGATCAACTGAACCGGTCATGAGGTAAAACCGCTAATCGATTTCCAGGCTGACGCGAGTGCCAGCCTTCACAGCCGCGACTCTCAGGAGCGATCGCATCGACTGGGCGACTCGGCCATCCCTGCCGATCACCTTACCCTTGTCCTGGTCGTCGACCGACAGGCGCAAAAAGATACGGTCCCCGTCTTCTTCTTCGGTGACAGAAACTGCGTCCGGGTTAGAAGCGAGGGCGCGGGCAATGTACTCGATCATCTCGCGCATGGAGTCGACAGGGGAAACGTCGCCTTCGCCCTGTTCATCTTCGTCCCGGTCTTCTTCATCCTGATCCAGTTCATCCTGGTCGTCATCATCGAAGACGTTTTCGTCATCGTGATCAGCCACTGGCGGCTACCTCGGAAACAGCGACCGGCGATGTAACCTTCGGCAGGATACCCCTGGTCTGAAGCAGGCTGGTGACCGAATCTGAAGGCTGTGCACCCTTCTTGATCCAGGCGGCCACTTTTTCTTCATCAAGCTTGATTTCAGGTGGGTTTGGGAACGGATCGTAAGTGCCGACCTGTTCGATGAACGCACCCTCACGTGAGGCTCGCTGGTTCGTAACTACGATTCTGTAGAAGGGGTGTTTCTTGGCACCCGCGCGTCGAAGACGGATTCGGACCATTCGGAAAAATACTCCGTGTCGATAGGGAAGCCGGCGGAAAAAAATAAGCTAGTCAAGCACTGACAGCATGCCAGGTAACGACACAATCGACCTGAAATTGTATTGCCCGGTGTCGTGGAGTGTCAAAGTTATTGGCGATTATTTACTTGACACACAAAATCGTGATTCAAGTTCAAAATAGCCAGTATTATACCGTGGTACTACGGTATCCATCGATAGTAGTTTCAGACCCGACGATTTGCGTAAGAGTCAACGCAAAATATATACTAAATCTCGCACGCTCAATCGAGTGTGCGCAGTAGCGACGAAGGGGGTCCAGTGATACCTGTTGGAGGTTGACATAGCAGCCGGGGAAGAAGCGTTAAACGAAAAGCGGCAAAGCACTCGAATGCTTCGCCGCTAACGCACTATGCAAATACCGGTTGGGGTAGGCTGCAAGCGCACATATGTCTTCAGTCTACCTCACCGGCAACAAATTTTGTAGTTGATAGTGAGGACTCGATGACTGGTCTTTCACCAGAACACAAATTACAAATAACCGCAAATACGGTAAACATGTTCCGTAACTCATTCAGGCAAGGCAGCCGGTTCGCCGGTGAAATGCGTCAGATTGACTCGGACGAGCAAAGCAGGGAACAAGCTGCGCAGGACAACCTTGACATGATGCGGTTGTTCGAGAAAATGACTTCAGGAGAAGTCATAGAGGACGCTGAATTATGGCCTATGGCGAAGGCTGTTGCTGAAGCTGCTGTCTACGCTGTCGAAGCCATTCTTGAAGAGCGGGATCGGAATCTAAGATAGCGTTGGCCTTTAGCCAAGCCAGTGTGATTTCAAGTTCCAGTTCTTTTCGTTTTTGTTCGTCCAATATGTTTCTCCCTATGCGTGTAAAATTGACACATGGGTAAGAAACCGCACTCCGGTCGCAGAGGCGATGTAATATCGCTAGGCATGTCCTTCGATGAAGCGATGGACGTTTTAGCGCAACCTGCTACTTCTCAAAATTCCTGCGAAGACGATCCTGAGTCTGGGACAAAAGATTCGCAAAGCGGACCACGCCTGCCCGACCGCCATTATCGAACCCGGATCGCAGCTACTACGCTAGAGGAATCTTCGGAAACTCTCCAGCGCACCGGGTAATCCGACCGGCGAAGTCAAATCCGGTGCCGGAATTGGTTCGCCAAGCCCCGCCAGGACGGGGAATACGCCTGCCCAGATGTCGAGGTCGACATCTTCGTCGTCGTCGCCAGGCGGCCCGGTTCTGATCTTTGCCGACGCCCTGGTCAATTCGATTCTGTAAACGGTTGTTTGACGGAGCTCGATTTCGTTGGGCTGTCTGGCCTCGTTCCATCTGCCCGGGAGGCAGTTTTCGGTGATGGCCTCTAGCCCGTGCAGTATTTCGGCCGGATCCTCCACGCGCACCGCGCTACCTATTGCGACGACTGAACGAAAGTTCATAGAGTGATGAAAAAGCGACCTTGCGAGCACGAAGCCATCAACGAGTGTGACGGTGAGGGAAACGTCGACTTCCGCCTTCGCTCTCCGGAACATTCCGGCAGCTGGGGAGCCATGAAAATAGACGAAATCTCCGCTCCGGCCGTAAAGCGTAGGCAGCACGACCGGACCGTGGTCGGACTCATATCCCACGTGACATAAGTACCCTTCGTCGAGTATGGCGTCGATCGTGGCACGATCGTACGACCCGCGCTCAGGGAGGCGACTCAACCTGACCGCTGGATCAGGCACAGGCTTCAATTCTTCGGTCATTGTTGTTCTTTCACTGCGTCGTGCCTTTACCGGGGTGGCAAATTGTTGCACTTCCTCGCCCAATCATCCCACTACCCGCGCTACTTGAACGTTAACCACTTCTGGTGACGACGGTCGCGCCCACACTTACCAGTTCGGCGGTAACCTGAAACCAGAGGTGGAGTTGAGTTTCTCTCGCGGCCGCAGGGCGGTTACGAGATGTCCGCATTACACAGGTAAGAAGTAATTGAACCCGCGCGAACAGGAAAACACAACGGCTCCCATAACCGTGCTGTTCTTCGCCGCGCTGCGTGAGAGAGCCGGTACTCGGTCCGTGGGTATCGCCGCTACGGAGGGGATGACCGTAGCAGATGCCCTTCTTGCGGCCAGGCGTGACGCACCGCGTGATCCTGAGCCCGGCACGTCCGTGATGTACGCGCTGAACGGCGAGTACGTCAATGGCGATCAACAGGTATCGGCAGGCGATGAACTTGCGATTATTCCCCCGGTCAGCGGTGGAATGAATGTAATAAAGACCGAAAGCGACTGGCTGTTCATAACGGGAAACGAGCTTGACCCGGGGCCGCTAACAGATTTCGTTACCACCGGTGCCGATGGAGCGGTAGTGACATTCCTTGGCGTGACCCGGGATCATAACGAGGGGCGCAGGGTGCTGCACCTTGAGTACGAGGCCTATCAACCAATGGCAGAGCGCAAGATCATCGAGATCATAGGCGAGATGCGAGGTAACTGGGAGCTTGGCAAAATTGCGATCGCCCACAGAACGGGGCGAGTCGATATTGGCGAAACGAGCATGGTGGTCGCGGTTGGCTCCGCTCATCGCCGTCCCGCTTTCGAAGCCTCTCTCTATTTTGTCGATCGATTGAAAGAAGTCGTGCCCATCTGGAAGAAGGAATTCTTCGAAGGTGGAAATGTTTGGATCGGTGAAACACCCGGTGGCGGGCACCCTGCGGGGTAACTTCGAGTGTTCGACTCTTAAGATGCACAGAAAGCCAGAAACCCCGAAATGAAAGACCACAGTTGCCACAACTGAACGAACAAGCGAATCTGAACGGCGATACCCCGGCCGAGGTGGATGCCGACGTTATCGTAGTCAGGGATCTTCGTAAGAACTACGGCGAGCTTACGGCCGTGGATGGTCTTTCGTTCTCGGTACATGCCGGTGAAACTTATGGCCTGCTGGGGCCAAATGGTGCCGGCAAGACCACCACGATGCGCATGCTGAGCGGTCTGTCTCCCGTGTCATCGGGCAAAATCACGGTCGCCGGAATTGACGTGATCAAGGACAGCCGCGCCGTTCGAGAGGTCATGGGTGTCGTCACCCAGCATGATGGCCTCGACGGCGGGTTGACTGTGTTTCAGAACCTGTTTCTGTACGGCTTTCTTGCAGGCCTGACTCGGCAACGGGCAAAAGATCGCGCACACGAGGTTCTCGATTTCTTCAGTTTGCGAGACCGGTCGAAGGCGAACGTGTACGAGTTGTCGGGTGGCATGAAACGGCGTCTGTCGATTGCACGGTCAATGATGACGAGTCCAAGTGTGATCGTGATGGACGAGCCGACCACGGGTCTTGACCCGCAGAGTCGCAATCGGGTGTGGGAAGAACTTGCGGTGCTCAAGGAGCTCGGTGCAACTGTCCTGCTCTCAACGCACTACATGGAGGAGGCGACAATTCTGTGCGACCGACTGCTCATCATGGATCACGGCAAAATCCTCGATGAAGGAACTCCTGATCAGATGATTGAGCGCCACGCTCCGTCCGAAATCACTCAACTGAGGGCAGAGCCGGCGGCGCTCCGATCGGTCCGTGACTATCTCGGGGAACGTGATATCGGCTACCGTGAAGTTGGAGCGCTGGTGAGTGTCACAGGTGCCAACGGCGACCGTCCCGATCTTTCCGGTTTAACCAGCGTGGAAGGCATCCGGACCACATACCGGGCTGGAAATCTTGAAGACGTCTTTCTTGCGATTACCGGCAGAGAGTTGAGAGACAGTTAGTGAATATAGCAATTCCAACTCCGGGCATCCGACGAAGGAGCGTAACAGGGCTCTGGTTGCGCCATGCTGTCGCCTTCGTCCGGTACTGGAAATTCGTGATCACCTGGGTGCTGATTGAACCCGTTATTGCGCTTGTCGCAGTCGGATTTGGGATCGGCAAACTGGTTACTGAGGTCGAAGGTGCGGACACCTACGCAGAGTTCGTCACGCCCGGATTGATCATGGGTTCTGCAATGTTTCACGCACTTTTCGAAACATCTTGGAACGCTTATAACCGAATCGACAATGATGTATACGAGACGGCTCTGACAACGCCGATCACGGTGCTCGAAGTTACGCTGGGCGATATTTCATGGGCTATCACACGGGCCCTGATGACAACCATCGGCGTTGCCGTGGTCGCTGCAATGCTCGGCTGGCTTGATGGCTGGTGGGCAATAGGAATCTTGATTCCAGCGATTATGGTCGGGGCAATGTTCGGTGCCATGGGCTTTCTGTTTTCAGCCGTTGCGCCGCACACTACATTCTTGACCCTCGTGTTTACGCTTGTAGCAACTCCGCTGTATTTCTTCTCCGGTTCGTTCTTCCCGATTTCGATTTTGCCTGACTGGGTCGAGCCGATTGCGTGGGCAATGCCACTGACGCCCGGTGTCCATGTCGCCCGTGGATTCGGGCTGGGTCAGTTCGACACAAGTCACCTCTGGGCGGGTCTCTATATGGTGCTTCTCACAGCGCTCATGTGGCCTGCTGCCGTCTACCTGTTGAAACGGCGACTGATCAAATAACGGCAACGGGCGAGATATCATGCTATCTATGTGCCGAACGCCTTTGCCGAGGACTTGATGTGAAGCTATATTGAGGTTGAGCGCACTGAAAAATCATCCGCGGAGGGTTCGCATAGTGGCCTAGTGCGCCCGCCTGCTAAGTGGGTTGGTGGTGTAAAGCCTCCTCGCGGGTTCGAATCCCGCACCCTCCGCCACTTGCCTATTTCAGTGCTCTGACAACCAACTCGACCAGTGATTCGAGTTCGACAGCGTCGCAGTATGGTCTGGCGCCCGGTGAGGAAATTACGGAGACATTTGCGACCCGTGCTCCGTCGAAGATGTAAATCTGGTTGCTCACGGATTCGGTCGATTCAACCGCGGCCACGCTTGCTGAGGTCGCGACAAGCGCTGTGCCCCTGTTAGTGATCTCGAAATCGTATTGTTCGATGATCTCAAGTCGTACAGCCGCTAATCCCTGTTCTTTGAGGTGTGATACCTCCAGGTAGAAGCTGCGGAAATCACCCGCGTCGCGTGACCCCTCGCGCAGCGAACGGGACATTTTCCAGATGGTGTCTGTATATCTATCAGCCACAGCGGTTTCACCGGGGGCGATCTCGATTGTTTCGCCACTTCTTGCAAACACTTCGGTTGCGACCGCTGAACCTATACCGAGGCATGTCAGTTGTATTTCAGCCCATGGCAGAGCCATTTCAACCCACGCCTGGTCACTCGCCGCTGAGAGCGGAAAGGTTGGCGTTTCCGGCTCACCGTCCTGCGAAGTTATCGAGCACGTTGACCCGATCACGACAAAAAACATCAATCCGAGTAACGTTGCGAGTTGGTGACCGGTCGACCCTTGCATGACCGGTCCCACCTAGCAGGGTGCTGAAGAATCCGTGTTTTCCCGTTTGAAACGTTGTTCGGGCGAAGTTGGTGGGGGCCGATGGCCCCACCGTGCTGAAAACAAGGGAGCCGGGACGTCTTCACGCCGCTAC
>JAQBVG010000162.1 GCA_027623655.1 Chloroflexota bacterium | reverse complement strand
AGACAAGCCGTAAACCGAAATGAACGTCGTAGTCGGTGCCGATATTGGCGGCACATTTACGGATGTGATCATCGTCGACTCCAACTCCAAAATGTGGAGTCGAAAAGTCCTTACCACCAGCGACGACTACTCGCGCGGAATTTCGGAGGCTGTTGCCGAGTTAGCCGACGCCGCGGGACTCTCTCCCCGCCAGATTTCGCGCGTCGTGCACGGCACTACCGTCGCGACAAACGCCATTCTCGAAGACAAGGGTGCGACCACCGCACTGATCACAACCCGCGGATTTCGTGATGTGCTTGAACTTCGTCGGCTCAGAGTTCCCGAACTGTTTTCTCTTCACTACCGACCGCCGATACCCCTGGTCCCTCGGCGTCGTCGCTACGAGGTTGACGAGCGAATCGGCGCACAGGGCCAGATCGTTTCACCTCTCAACACCGAGAGCCTGGAAACTGCGATCGAGAGCATCGCCGGTGACGAAGTCGGCGCCATTGCCGTGTGCTTTCTGCATTCCTACCGTAATCCCGGCCACGAAGCGGAAGTCGGCAGGATGCTGCGGGCGAGGTTTCCACGCAAATTCATCTCGCTGTCGATCGAGGTCCTGCCTGAAATCCGAGAATATGAGAGAACGAGCACAACGGTCATCAACGCCTACGTTGGCCCCGTTGTCCATGCCTACCTGAACTCGCTCACGAACAGGCTAAAGCGCGGTGGAATCGACGGCCCCCTCGACATCATGAAATCGGATGGCGGAATCATGTCAGCAGAAGTTGCGATTCGAACGCCTGCTCAAATGATCGAGTCGGGACCGGCCGCCGGAGTCATAGCGTCGGCTCGACTGGCAAAGCTGACGGGGCGCAAGAACCTGATCACCTTCGATATGGGAGGAACGACTGCAAAAGCATCTGTACTCGAAAATGGCCTGCCGACCTGGACAACCGAGTACGAAGTGGGCGAAGGAATAACCCTTTCGTCAAAGCTCACCAAGGGTCGTGGACACGCCTTGAGGCTGCCAGTAATCGATCTTGCTGAAGTGGGCGCAGGAGGTGGAAGCATCGTGCGGATCGATGACGGCGGCGGGATAAAAGTCGGTCCAGACAGTTCTGGTCCCCAGCCGGGGC
Organism: Chloroflexota bacterium; assembly: GCA_027623655.1. Lineage (GTDB taxonomy): Bacteria > Chloroflexota > Dehalococcoidia > Lucifugimonadales > Lucifugimonadaceae > Lucifugimonas. The sequence goes on along the minus strand of JAQBVG010000162.1, from coordinate 3,039 downwards.
CGGCCTGCTATGACATCGGGGGCACCGAGCCTACCGTAACCGATGCAAACGTCGTGCTTGGGTATTTGAATCCTCACCAACTCGCCGGCGGAAACCTCAAGATTAATTCGACCCTTGCATCGGACGTGATCAGCGAACGGGTCGCTAAACCGACCGGAACATCGCTCGAAGAAGCGGCTCTCGGTATTCACCAAATTGCGAATGCCACGATGATCAGGGCAATCAAGGCCGTTACGACGTACCGGGGGCGTGATCCCCCAGGGATTTTGCGATGATCGCCTTCGGTGGGTCCGGTCCCGTTCATGCGGTCGGCATCGCTCGGGAGCTGGGAGTATCGACTGTGATCGTTCCACCATCTTCAGGCGTCTTCTCGGCGGTCGGTCTGGTGACCGCCCGACGTGACTTCAACTTCGTACAAACCTCGATTCTGCCGCTAGACAAATCACTGCCTTCCGCGGTGGGCCCTGTGCTGTCCGAGCTAAAGCAACGCGCACTCGAATCTTTATCGGCCGAGGGGTTCAAAGAATCAGATGTCGAGTGGTCGTTCTCTGCTGACGTTCGTCACGTCGGACAGGCCCATGAGTTGACAGTCAGATGGGCCCTGCCTCCAAACCATAAACAGCTACGTATGGCTTTTTTTGCAGAGCACGAGCGTGCCTATGGATACGCGCCGACCGAGGGAAATGCTCAGCTAGTCAACGTCCGTTTGACGGCCATGGTGACCGAAGACGAGCCAGTCGATCCGTCGTTCGAACTGCCACATGATTCGAACTGTCACAACCGCATGGCGTACTTCGGCGGCAACATCGGAACGATCGAAGTGCCGGTGTTCTCGCGTAGCGCATTGCTCCGATCTCCAGCGGCCAGCCCAATGATCATCGAAGAGGATGATGCAACCTGCGTTGTCCCACCCGGTTGTGCGGTGTCACTCGATCACTACAAAAACGTGATCATCGAGCTGTCATGACTGCCTTCGATGTAATCATCCGAGGGGGCACTGTGGTCGACGGCACCGGTAACACCCCCAGGCTGGCCGATATCGGCGTGAACGGTGACACGATCACGGTGGTCGGGGACCTTTCTGGCTCGACCTCATCCGTGGTAATCGAAGCCAGCGGAATGCACGTTGCGCCCGGATTCATAGATGCCCACGGCCACTCCGATTACACGCTGCTGGCCGACGGGCGGGCGTTCAGCCAGGTTTCACAGGGCGTCACCACTGAAGTGATTGGCAACTGCGGGCACGGCTGTGGGCCGCTCGTTGGTGACGCGTCGAGCTTCACCGGCAACATCTATGGCTACACCGGCGACCCTGTCCTCAGCCGGCAATCATTCGAGGAATACCTTGAACGGCTGGAAAAGGCCAATCCGGCAATCAACACGATTCCCCTGGTACCTAACGGCAACTTGAGAATTTCGGCGGTTGAAGACCGCTTCCGATCTGCCTCGGCTGACGAACTCGAAGCAATGAAGCGACTGCTTGCAGAGGCGCTCGATTCTGGCGCGTGGGGCCTGTCGCTGGGACTTGAGTACGGTTCGGAGAGATCGGCATCCTTCGCGGAGTTGAGTGCGCTTGCCGAACTCTCGTCCAGCAAGTGTGGATTGCTCGCCGTGCACACCCGAAACAAGGAAAAACACGCAGTCGAGGCTGTCCAGGAGGCGATCGAACTCGGCAGAGCTTCAGGTTCGACCGTGCAGGTGTCTCACGTGCTCCCGCGCCGTGGCGGCGATACCACAGCTCTCGAACGGATCATCGCATCAATCGAATCGGCCCACGCCGCCGGTCTCAATGTCGCGTTCGATGTCCACACCCGCATGCATGGCATAACCCACCTCTCTGACGCGCTAACGCCAGACATCGCGAGGCAGACCAGTCGTGAAATTGTCCAAACTCTGGATTCGGTCGCTATTCGCGGGGAACTCAGCAAAAGAGACTGCCTCATTTCCAGCTTTGCGCTCGGCGGATGGGAACGAATCCGAATATTCACTTCGCCTGCTCAACCGGCCCTTGCCGGACGATCGATTTCAGATCTGGCAACCGAGTGGGCAATTTCGGAGTGGGATGCGCTGTTCAAAGTTTTGAGCGCCAACGCTGAAGACGTGCATTCACCGCTGGTAACCTGTCACTCGTATGAAGAGTCCGATATCGTCGCCACGGCGCGCCATCCACTTTGTCTCATAGGGTCTGATGCGACCGCTCTTTCTCCTGACGGCCCCCTGGCGGACGAAACGTTCCTGGGCGCGTACACATGGGCAGGATGGATATTTAGCAGGCTAGTTTCGGAGCCCAACCGCTTCACGATCTCCGAAGCAACGAGAAAACTTTCAGGCGCAGTCGCAGATCGATTTGGCCTGACAGACCGAGGTTATCTGCTGGAAAACAGGCGCGCTGACATCGTGATTTTCGAACCCGATAAATTCGTCGAACAGGGTACGCTGGACCATCCCAACGTGCCCTGCACCGGTGTACGCGACGTGCTCGTAAACGGGGTAATAACACTGAGAAACCTTCAACAGACGTCGCACCGTGGTGGCCGCGTTCTCAGGAAAGGATCGTCGACATGACCAGGGGCGTCGGTATCGATCCTGTCACCTTCGAGGTGCTCCAGAACGCCATGGCTTCGGTGGTCGACAACATGGCGTTGACCGTGCTCAGGACCGCCCATTCCGGGGTCGTCAAAGATGCCATGGATTACTCGACGGCCCTGTGTGATCGAAACGGAAACGTCCTGGCGCAGGGACTCACTATCGTCCTCCATCTCGGGTCGTTTCCGGATGCAGTGAAGGCCGTCATCGACAGGTTCCATGGCAACATCAATCCCGGGGATGTGTTCATCCTGAACGACCCTTACCTGGCGGGTGGAATTCATCTACCTGATATCTATGTCATCCGGCCGGTCTTCACCGGCACCGAGCTCGAATGCTTTGTCGGGGTCGTGGCCCATCACACCGACGTTGGAGGTATCGTTCCCGGTTCTGTCAGAACTCAGTGTCGGGGTGGAATAACATCGTTCCTCATTTACTGAGGAGACCTGTTTA
>JAQBVG010000161.1 GCA_027623655.1 Chloroflexota bacterium | reverse complement strand
CAGCGCCCCCACAGACCCGGACGAGCGGGACTACCGCATCCGGTTCCTCGTGTCATGGTTTCACTGCGAGCGCGGAGCGTACGATGCGCGGTTGAGGCAGGGGAAAGAGCGCAAGCGAGTTCGAGTATGCGGCCCATGATATTCCTTGGTGGCCGCGTGTGCGCCGACCCAACCAATAACACCATAGCCGCTCCACGGCATGCAGGAAGTGCTTTAGCTGTTGCATATTGCCGGTAAGTCCGTAATAGGCATAATGCCCACGAAGTTTCAGACCCAGCATCCAGTGTTGCCACTTTCTATCTGCATGACAGCATTTGCTGCACCATTGCGAAATACGCGTAATGGCGCGACGTAAGCGGTCCTTGGCCGTCTTCCTTTGCACCACTCGGTTCCCGTGGCGTGAGACGCCCCAGTAGTGAGTGAAACCCAGGAAGTCGAACGTCCCCCCGTTTGCTTTCCCTGTACCTCGCGGTTTGGTGAAGTCCACCAACCGCGTCTTCTCGGGGTGCAGGCTCAGCCCAAAACGCGCGAAGCGTTTCGCGAGCACCCGCAACACCCGTGCGGCGTCCTCCTTGCAGGCAAAGCCCATGACGAAGTCATCGGCATACCGAACAAGAAAGGCGCGGCCTCTCAACAAAGGCATGATCTCCTTGACGAACCACTCATCCAATACGGTGTGCAGATAGATGTTGCTGAGCAACGGCGAGATCACCCCACCTTGCGGGCTCCCGGTTTCAGGGTAGTGACACTGCCCCGATTCCCATACACCCGCTTTCAGCCACTTGTCTATCAGACGCCGCAGCACTCCGTCTCGCACCCGGCGATCAAGGATGTCGCGAAGGTGTTTACGATCCAGCGAATCGAAGAATTTCCGTATATCCACATCCAGAAGCCAGCACCCGCCCATCTTCATGGTCTCTTGCCAGATCGTTTCCAGCGCTTGATGCGCGGAACGCTCTGGCCGGAAACCGTACGAACAGTCCAGAAAGTCCTGCTCGTAAATCGGCTCCAGGATCATGACCACGGAGCGTTGAAGCACTTTGTCGGTAAAGGTCGGCATTCCGATAGGCCGAGACTCATGCTCGTCTTTCGGAACGTAACCCCGCTTTACCGGCGGTGCCTTGTAGCTTCCAGATCGTGCGGCTTCGCTGAGCTGCCGGCAATGCGCCTTTAGCTCAACGCGGAATTCTTCGGAACCTTTCCCATCCACACCTTTCGCTCCGTCCTTGCGGGTGCGGCGGTAAGCCGCCTCCACCCAATCGGGACTAAGCAGGTGGTTCAGGCTCGTAAAGCACCTGCCCTTATCCTCGGCCGCTAGTGCCGTTATCCGTTGTTGTTCTGTTGACATGTTCACCAGGACACGGTGTTCCTTTCATGTTTCCCCGCAACGGGTCCATGACCCGGTGCCTCCCTTTCCTACTCACGGGCTCCCTCGGGAAGGTTACCCCGTTTTCAATCGGTACTACGAAGGCGCTAAGACTTCCTGCGTGCCATCGGTTCAGGCTTCGCTCATCGCTCGCCCTCGCCTACTCCGTTGACGGCATCATTCGTGTTCGACGCATGCGCGCCGCTCGAAACCGAGCCACCGTCGGCATCGGTCCCGCCGGGTATTGTTCAACCGGCAAACCCTCATCCGGTTCTTCTTCGGAGAACACTCAGGATCTCCCAGCTTCCCAGACGGCCCATCGCGTGGACGCCCTGTTCATCGACCCCGGCCGGATCTCAGTGCCAGGCCAATACGGCACATCGATGCTGTCCCCGAGCTCTCAAACACCGAGGACTCCTGCTTTGCGTCAATTTCGAGGCTCTATCACACGGCTTCACGCTCGCTGTGTACGCTTCGTGCCGACATCACTGACGACTACGCAACACTCGCTTGCGGTGTGGTGGCCAACCGTTCACCGCTCTCGGTCTCTCGCCGAGATGGGCTGTTACAGAATGGTTTCAGTGATTCACATTCCCCTTTCTCTGAGCTTGGCTGGCGCGATTGAGACGTGACCCGAATGGACCGACGCTTGGCAAGCCATTGGTGATGGCACTGAATTTTCTCAAGCAAACAGTGTTTTGACGTCGTCCTTTTTTCCTGACAGCAGCATTTCGATCGTGGTGTGCAGGCTTTGAGCCATGGTTTTATGTGCGAAGCGTTTGGCGTGCAGCAGGGAGCGTTGATGAATCCCGGCGAGTTGCTCCTGGGCGGAAAGTGATTCCTGTAAGAGCGACTTCAGGCACTGTGCATCGTCCACGTTTCCCGTTATGCAGTTGTTTCCATTCCTGAAGCCGTATTCTTCGAAACACGGATGCTCGCGTGAGACCATCAGTGCCCCCGTCGCGATTCCTTCGAAGGTTCGCGCCGGCGGAAAATGCATCACCGAGTCATCGTTCAGAAAGAGCTGATAGCGATTCATTTCCGTTGGAGAATTATAATCCAGGCGTACACGTGATCCTTCCTCGGGGAGGTATGACGCGACAAGCTCATCAAATACATCCGGATGGGATCGTACCATCTGCCGAATGGGATGAGCCCATATATTAGCTTTGTAGACTTCAGAATACAAAGCTACCTGCTCCTGGCCTTCGGTGAAGTGCAAAGTGTAATGCACGGTTCCCGTCTGGCAGAGACGAGGGGACGGTTGGTGGAGGAGGCCTGCCGAGGCGGTGTATGTGTTTTTGATGCTGCGCGGTTTTCTCGGCTCGTTGAGCACGAAGCAGTCACGCCGATTTTTGCGTGAGTCGATGAGCTTATACGGTTGGTTGCAGAGCCGAGGGTTGCAGATGCCCGGTGTCAGTACGATCCTCGACAATCTCAACGTCATCACTCATGCGACCCGAACATTGATCTTCGACCGACAGATCGCGTACGTTCTCCAAGAGGGTCTGGACGATTTCAAGGCGCTGACGATCGACAGCACATCGGTGAAGGCCAACAGCGCCTGGCCGACTGATGCGAAGATTCTCACAGGGCTTTTGATGCGAGTGGATCGCCGGGGCCAGAAAATGGATGTCTTCGGATTGGAGAACTTCCGGCAGGGATGGGTTCCCCGCTGGCTCGAAGAGATGGACAAGCTGGAGTTTCAGATCTGTCTGGCGGCCGGCAAAGTGAACTCCAAGACAAAGCTCAGACAGGGTTACCGGAAGTTGCTTCGACGCGGGAAGAAAGCACTGGCGGCGTTGAAGGTCGAGTTCAGCGCCTTTGAGAAAGATCTGAAAATCGACACGCTTGCACCCAGCCGACGGGTGCTTCTGACGCAGGTGATCGAGCAAATGAGGAGCGATCTTTCCGACGCAGAGCGGGTGATTGAATACGCCTCGGATCGCGTGTTCCACGAGAAGAAGCGGCCGTCCACAGAGAAGGTTCTGAGCCTGTCGGATGGATCGGCCGCTTATATCAAGAAGGGCAGTCGCAATCCGGTCATCGGTTACAAGCCCCAACTGGTCCGCAGCGAGAACGGTTTTGTCACCAGCCTGTTGGTTCCCGAAGGCAACGCCGCCGATTCCATCAAGTTGGTTCCGGCCATCGAAGATTCGATCAAGCGCACCAGCGTCGTTGCTGGACTGGTCAGCACGGATGACGGGTATGCTTCGGCGCAAGGGCGTGATGATCTGCGAGGCATGGGCGTGAAGGACATCAGCATCAGCGGAGCCAAGGGCAAGAAGTTGACGGCACTGCAGGACTGGGAAAGCGAATCATACCGGGACGCACGCCGTTGTCGCTCGGCGGTGGAGTCATTGATGTTCACGATAAAGGACGGATTTGCTTTTGGCGAACTGGGCCGCCGCGGCATCGAGGCCGTCCGTGATGAACTGTTGGAAAAGGTGCTGGCCTACAACTGCTGTCGCAGCATTCTGATGAGGCAACGACAACGAGAGGAACTTGAACGGGCGGCCTAACTGCCGCCGACAAGCAATAATGACGCCCGTCACGGCACAGGTGTGTCAAAATGCCGCCGCCGGCCCGCCCGTCGAAGCCGCTCGACCGCAGAAATGACGCGACAGCAGTCTCTCTAGGGCCAAACCGCTCCTGAACACTGAACACTGAACACCCCAATCCGAAACCCTTTTCGGACAGGGTCATGTTAACGAGTGCCTGCAAAACAGATTACGTAGGCGAACGGGTACCGACCACCTGCAGACCTTGCACCGTCTGGACAGAGCTACTGCGGGTCTGGTTTTGTTTTCTGTTAATCCGGACT
>JAQBVG010000160.1 GCA_027623655.1 Chloroflexota bacterium | reverse complement strand
GGGGGGGGGGGGCAGAGATTTGCGTCACAAATTATTGTCGCCGGTTAATGCGCTGGATTGGCGGCGGAAGGCGGACGCAAGCGATCCGTCTGGGCCTGCCCTTCCGGCTAGTTGCGAGCGAATGCCCCTTCCTCATGGCTTTGAACAATAGGAGTAGAACATGAAACCGCCGATCGTAGAGAAAGTCGAGATCACAGAATTCACCCATGAACTTAAGGACATTGGTTCGGAGGGCACGATAAGTATTCCGATTTATGAGCCCGGATCGACCCTGACCAGTTCCAAGTTCGCCATCCGCATATTCTCGGATGTCGGTATCACTGGTGAATACATAGGTGGGAGCAAGACGGAGTACTCAGCGATCCCGATGTTCATTCGAGCAGTTATCGGACGTAGTGCTTTGGCCAGGGAGGCAATCTACAACGATGCGAAACAGGCGTTAAGACAACACGCACGCATGGGGATGTCCCAGGTCGATATGGCGTTGTGGGATCTGGCCGGAAAGCTGTTCGACATGCCTGTGTACCAGCTACTGGGAGAGTACCGCACCAAGTTACCTGCCTACGCTTCCACGTACGTGGGCGACAACCAAAAAAATGGTGGGTTAAGCAGTCCTGAGGCCTACGCAGACTTTGCCGAGCAGTGCTTTGGAATGGGATACAAAGCGTTCAAGATCCATCCATGGCAGGATGCCCCGTTGGATAAGCAAATAGCGCTGGTCGAAGCGGTCGGAAAACGCATGTCTGGCAAGATGGATCTGATGCTCGACCCATTCTGCGCATACAAGACCTTCGGGGACGCGATCAAAGTCGGAAGAGCCTGTGACGACTGGGGCTACTACTGGTACGAAGATCCGTTCAAAGACGGAGGAGTCTCGGCCTTCGCCCACCGTAAGCTCCGAGAAATCATCAAGACTCCTCTGCTACAGCTTGAACACCAACGCGGCCTGGAGCAGCATGTTGATTTCATCGTGGCTGACGGAACTGACTTTGTTCGTATCGACCAGGATTACGATGGCGGTGTCACCGGCACGATGAAGATCGCACACGCAGCGGAAGGCTTCGGACTCGACGTTGAGCCACACGGTCCCGGCGCCGTCCGACGCCAGTGCATGGCTGCTACCAGGAATTCAAACTATTACGAACTTGGGTTAGTTCACCCAAGCTGCGAGAATTTCGTTCATGGGCCGTATTTTCTGGATGGATATTCAGACGATCTCGACGCGATCGACGCAGACGGTTGTGTGAGCGTGTCGGACAAACCCGGCATCGGCGTTGAGATCGACTGGGACTACATCGATAAACATCAGGTTGATCGGGTTGTTTACGACTAATGGTCGCGGAGCCGTCTGCCATACGGGTATCATCGCATCAGCTTAGAAATATTCTATTCGGCATCTTCCTCGACAATCGCTTATGCGCAGCCTAATCGGAACCCAATCTAGTATCGGTCTCGTGAAACGTTCGCTCGGCCAACTCACACGGAATAGCCCACCGAGCCATCGACCCTGATAGGGACGTTCAGAGGACGCGGGTCAAACGTTGTGGCCTTCAGCGCGCGAACGTCCACTGTAATCCCAATCCCAACTTCATCCGGTACCAACAGATACCCTCCGTCTCGTCGCCAGGCGGTGGTGAACATGGCGTTCTCAGGACCTTCATCGGCTTTCGAGTACTCCTGTGTCAGGAAATTCGGGATCGACGTGTCAACAGCGCAAGCGGCAGCAGTTACCACGGGTCCAAGAAAGTTGTGAGTAACCAGGGCGGCATGGTATGACTCGCCAATCGCGGCGATTTTTTTCACGTGCGTTATGCCACCACCTAGACCGAGATCAGGCCGGATGTATTGACTACCTCCCGATTCCAGCAACTCGCGGAATTCCCAAATTGTATGCATTCTTTCGCCATTTGCGACGGGTAGACTCGTGCGCCTCGCAATGTCACCCTGAGATTTTATCGAATCAATCTGCACTGGGTCTTCGTAAAATAGCGGCCTGAACTCGACTAGAGTTTCTGCAAGAGCTATCGCGTTCATCGGCGTCAGTTTGCGATGGATTTCGAGGATGATATCGACATCGAGCCCTGCTCCTTCTCGCATCGCCGCCACATTCTCGCGCGTGTCGTGAATAAGCCTCGATAATGTCATTGATTCGAATCCGAGTGGCAAGGGATCGGTTTTGATCGCGGTGAAACCTTCGTTAGCCGCCAGTTCGGCGCCATATCGCAGCTTATCCACTCGCAAATCAGAGCCATCGGGTGGAGTTGCCGAACCCATGAGAAGGTGGAGTCTAATTCGATCTCTCACCTTCCCTCCAAGCAATTGCCAAACAGGTGCCTGGAATTGTTTTCCTTTAATGTCCCAGAGCGCTATATCAACGGCACTGACCGCCCCTGATAACGCTGACCCTCTGAACGGTCCCATCCGATACAGATACTGCCAGTGATGCTCGATCTGGAGAGGATCTTTGCCTACAAGATATTCACTGAATTTTTCGACGATCTTGTCGACGGCCTCTAGATAGGCCCAGCAGGAAGATTGGCCGATGCCAGTCAAACCGCTGTCCGTAGTTATCTGCACATAGTGCCCATTACCGGCAAGTACCGATTCAACTCGTTCGATTTTCATTTCAACCTAAAATAGTCAATGGTATTTTTGTTTGGTGCATGGAGTTAGGTGAATTCACATCAGCTGATCGGCCTCAATTTTGCCCCGTCTATGTCGACCCCAAATCCCGGCGCGTCTGATGGCACGAGTTTCCCGTTGCGCGGAACCGCCATCCCGGGAAGGCGGGTTGCTTGCTCAAGCGGTACCCCTGGCGGGCTGGCAATAAAACATTCGGCCCAGGGGATGGCAGGTAACGCGTAGCAGGCATGTTGACCGTACGGTGTGTTGCCTCCACCGTGAGGAATGACGGAAATACCCGCAGCCTCAGCGATCGCACAGATTTTGACGATTGGGGTAAGGCCACCCACCCAGTTGATATCGGGCTGAAAGATGTCAACAAGATGACGACTGGCAGCGTGCTGAAATGGGACCGTCGTGTACCAGTGCTCGCCGGTTGCAAGTGTTTGCCACGGGATTCTGTCCCTCAGTTCCTTGTGCGCTTCGAAGTCCTCAGACCTGAGAGTTTCCTCCATCCATTTAAGTTTCTGCGGGCGGAGTTCCTCAGCAAGCCTGACAGCGTATTCAACGTCGAAAGCCATCCAGCAGTCCAGCATCAATTCGACTTTCGATCCAATCTGATCACGGACACCTGATATCAATTCCATGTTTTTGTGCAGACCTTCGAGACCGTCGTCCGGTCCGTAAGGACAAGGCAGTTTAGTGCCGAGGAAGCCAAGCTCCATGTACCAGTCGGTGTCACCGCCGGTGGCGTAGCACTGTATTTCGTCTCTTGAAGGCCCACCGAGTAGTTCATACACCGGCACTCCAAGGAGCTTTCCCTTGAGGTCCCACAGCGCAAGATCGATTGCGCTGACTGCGTAAGATGCGATGCCAGTGGCTCCGAAGGGAGCGCACATCCTGACCATCATGTCGTAGCACTTTTCGGTGGCGAGGGCTGACTCATCAACCAGTCGCGGTCCTAAATACTCCGTAATTATTGACGCTACTGGAGCACCGTGGTTGGCGATTGCTGTGCCGGCAGTCCCGTCTTCGGCTGTAACCACGCACATGAAATTGCCCCAGGTCGGTGTCCAGGAAGGGCGATATGCGGCGTACCGAGGGTAGCGTGACATCGGATTCGCAACAGGACCTGATGTTATCCACGAATCTTTTCGAGGAGTTGATTCTCCATCCGCTTTCGGTGGTTCGTAGGCTCTTGCCTCGACCCTGACGATCTTCATAGCGTCGCTCCGTTCTTAACCGTTTTTTTCTAATTATTAGGTTTTTTTCGCATCGGACCTCTCGGCCGACATTGTACCGAGCGATCGGAAAACCAACTAACCTGGGCGTGTATATGGTGCCAAAAGGTGCCCGTTCCCGGACCGCAGTCGGGTACCAACGGCTTGTACGCAGCCTTTCAGACAAATCTTTTGTCGTTGGTAAGCCATATATCCATATATTTACAGAAAATTGAACATATTCTTGATCCTGAGCCGATTTCCGTACCAGCTGTAGGGTTAATTTCCGGGCTTCATCCGGCCGCCACGGCCCCTGCTGCTTTTATGTCCGGTGAAACGGGTCGGAGTCGGTTGACCCAGCGCTCTGTATGGCCGCTCTGTTGGACTCCTG
>JAQBVG010000026.1 GCA_027623655.1 Chloroflexota bacterium | reverse complement strand
CGGTAGTGCGGCAGCAGCTGCTACGGCAAAACCCGCCGCAACGGTCGCAGCCGCGGCCACTAGCACACCCAAACCCGCCGGTGGCGCAATGGGTGGACCGTCCGGATCACTCGTACGTGCGTTCAACGTGCTCGAATCCGTATACGGTATCGGTTATGTTGGTCCGTACCGCGATTCGGCCACTAACCAGATTGGTGGAATTGAAGAACCTCTCTTCAACTACCAAAACGGTAACCCGATGACCCCGTTCCTCATTGACACGTGGGACATCGACTCAGCCGGTACACGTGCCCGAATGACCCTCAAAAAGGGACTGAAGTGGCAGAGCCCACGTGGTTACGAGAATAAAAAATTCGGTGAGTTGAACGCCACCGAACTTGCAGAGTGGTTCAACCGCTCGAACGCAACGACGAACCCGGACTCCACCTATGGTGACGCCGGTGACTTCGCAGCGATATTCCTCGAGGCCAAGGCAGTCGACGCTTACACCGTTGAAGTCGGTCTTGTGGCCCCTGTGTACTACTGTCTCCCGGTTTCACAGTTCGGTTGTCTTTCAGCCGCTCGTGGAGTCCACAAGGTGACACACGCTGATACCGAAGGCATCGAGTGGGCCCGTGCTCACCACGTCGGCACCGGTCCGTTCATCCAGGGTGATTGCACACCTGGTGACCGCTGCACGATGCACGCAGTTTCGGAACACTGGAACCGAGTCTCTAACGTAGCATCGATCACTGGTATTCAGGTTCCTGACACCACAGTGCAGATCTCGATGCTCAAAAACGGCCAGATTGACATGACCGTACTTGACTACAAGCTGCTCCCGGATGTTGTTGCCCAAGGCTTCACCTTCCTAGAGACCATGCCTGGTGGTTTCGTAGGTCAGTCAATTCTGTTCTCGGGTCTCCTCTGGGAGCACTCCCACGCACGAACGGCCGAGCCGCTCGAGCCGTGGAAAGCTGCACCGTATGCAGTGGATTACCCGTGGATTGGTAACCCCTGGGGTCACCAGGGCGGAACCTGCACAAATGGCGATGGCCTCGGCCGTGCTCTGTGTGGCAACGCTCCTTACACGGACACCAACAACCCGGTCGGTATGGACGACATGGAGCAGTCTCGACTTGTTCGACTTGCCCTTTCGACCGCTATCGACAGGGGAGCCATCAACGAATCACTCCTGAACAACATTGGTACGCCGATCTACTCCGAGTACATGGGTCCTGAGTACCCTGGCTGGGACGCGACTCGAACGACCGGTTGCTGGGACTGGATTGGTGGAAAAATCACCTGCTCAGGCACGCAACAGAACGTCAAGTGGGAACTCGCTGATGGCGACCTCGCCACCGCTGGCAACTTGCTCACTGCAGCCGGCTACCCGCTGGTTGGTGGCAAACGCCAGGGATTCGGGAAGCTGACGCTTCAGGCCTACGCGGCTGAAGCAGGGCCTGTCGGTCTTGAAGTTGCTGACACCATCATGTCTGACTGGGCACGTCTCGGTATCGAGATTGAAGGCCTGATCGAAGACTACGGCGGAGTTATCAGCCCACGTATGCGACAGCGAGTCCAGTTCCTGCCCGTGTTGAAGAACGGTGACGTTCACTCGAACGTATACCCGCTTGACTGGCCGCTGCCGACGGTGGACACATCGTCGTCACGACCTGGCTGGGGTGTCGGATTCGAGTCACAGGCTGGAGCCAAGTGGCTGTTCGAAATCCTTGGTGAAAAGGATGCGAACGTCCGAGGTGTGAAGCACCTCACATGGGTTGACTACAGCATGTACTGGCTACAGTACGCTGGTGTATTCCAGGTTCCGAAGGGCATCGTGGTCAACAGCCGCATCAAGTCCTGGGACGGGTACCAGCAGCACTACTCGAACGTGTCAGGTAACCCTGAGTTGATAGTACTCAAGTAAGAGTCCATGCTCTAAGAGCGAAGTCAGTTCGCTAGTCGAGATGGGGGCCGGATATTCCGGCCCCCATCTCTCTTTAACCCGGAGGCTTAGCACCGAGGGGAAATTTGGCTGCTCGCGGTCTCATGGCCGCACTTGCCGCAGGTGGTTGCAGGCAGGTTAGCGAACGTTGACTTAAAGCCCCCCAAATGCTAGATTTCCGCAGCATTTTGGAATGAATGAAGTCTCGATGGGACGCATATTCAAGTAGTATGCTGCAAAACCTGACGAATGGACGGGTCGCACGGCAACCGATTGACCGCCGCACAGATCTGGAAGAGCGCATAAATGGCTAATTTTCTGGCGAGACGATTTCTCTCATCACTGATTTCTGTTATCGGGGCGACCATAGCGATCTTTGTTCTGATCCAATTCCACAGCGACCCGCGGGAACTGTTTGTGCCGGATTCCGGTTACGGGATTTCGCAGGAGCAGTGGGACCGGTTGGGCGAGAAGATGGGTCTGAACGATCCACTCTGGAAGCAGTACGTTTCCTGGATGGGCCGTACGTTGCGTGGAGACCTTGGAATTTCACTGGCTCGTGACCGTGCGGTCACCGAACTCATCAAGGGCAAAATTGGCGCTACCGTGCAGCTGGCGATTGGCGGTTGGATTTTTGCCATCGCACTGGGAATTCCGATGGGGGTGTTAGCTGCAGTAAAGCGCGGCACATTCTGGGATTACTTTGGGCGAGGAATGGCCATTGTTGGTCAGGCCGCTCCACCATTTGTAACCGCGCTGGTTGCCATCTGGATCTTTGCAGTAATCCTCGGATGGCTACCTGCTGGTGGGAGATCACCAGACTTCAACTGGAAGGAATATATCCTGCCGTGTATGGCGCTCGGTTGGGGTGCTGCGGCCAGTCTGATGCGGCTCACCCGGTCTTCTATGCTCGAGGTACTCGACTCTGAGTACATTCGGCTTGCACGCGCCAAGGGAGTCGGCTGGAACTGGGTTATTTACAAGCATGCGCTGCGAAATGCACTGATTGCCCCGGTTACATCGGCGTTGCTGGTGTTCTCTGGTTGGCTGAACGGTGCATTGGTGGTTGAGATCGTCTTTGCCTGGCCGGGGATCGGCTACGACGCCCTGTTCCGGGCGGTCAATGACAATGATTTCCCGTTGCTGCTGGGTACGGTGTTCATTTTCATACTGATTTACCTGGTGTTCGCCACGATTGCTGATATCGCTTACACCCTCATCGACCCACGAGTACGACTTACCTCGTCTTCGGAATAGCAAGGATCACTGATGGCAACCTCTGAAACTCAGGGTCAGATCGAACGAGTGGATTCCGTGGCTCTGGATGCTCCCCTGCAACGGGTAAAGGTGGACAGGTCCGCATTCGGTAGTTTCTGGTATGTCATGCGGAAATACCCGGTTCTGCCAGGGATAATCCTGACTTTCCTGGTGATTGCCGCGATTATTGGGCCAACCATTGCGCCTTACGAACGTGACATCGGGCCAATTGGTGATCGTCACCTCGGGATGTTCCAGCACTCCAAGCTCCCAGTTGAGAAGCAAGACAAGCCTAAGTACGGCCTGTGGCCAGACGGTTTCCATCTTTTTGGCTCAGATCACATCGGGCGCGACGTGTTTTCTCGGGTTCTTCACGGTGCCCGGGTGTCTATGCAGGTAGTGCTCGTCTCCCTCGTGCTTGGCATGATCGTTGGTGTCTCGCTGGGGATGATCTCCGGCTACTACGGCGGGATACTTGACGAGGTAATCACCCGGTTTGTCGATATCTGGTATGCGATGCCATTCCTGATGGTGGCCCTGATAGTCGTGCTGATATTCGGCAGAGGGCTAACGGTATTGCTGTTCGTGCTGGCACTAGTGGCATGGGCTGGATTTGTAAGGGTCATCCGCGCCCAGATCATGGTGCTAAAACAACTGGATTATGTCTCTGCTGCAAGGGTTAACGGTGCATCGGACGTCCGTATCCTGTGGAAGCACCTGTTGCCCGGAATTCTGAATACAGCCATCGTGGTTGGAACGCTGAATACCTCCGGCCTGATCCTGTCGGAGTCTGTATTGAGCTTCGTTGGTGCGGGAATTCAACCGCCTACACCTGCATGGGGCGTCATGACGAACGAGGGCAAAGACTACCTGACGATCGCCGCACACCAGGTCTTGGTGCCCTCAGCTGCGATCTTCCTGGTGGTGATCTCGATGAACTTCCTCGGTGACTGGCTGCGGGACCGACTCGACCCAAGCCTCCGCCAGATCGACTAGGTTCAGTTCGAATTCGACAATGCGAAAAGCCCCCGGAGAATTCTCCGGGGGCTTTTCTGTTTAGTGCGTTTGTCGAGTATTCCATTGCAGTTGGGCGGTAGTAAGGAATGCATGATCGAGAGGGTCCTGGCGGGGCTCAGGGTGAACTCACCGATGACGTCGTCACGCACAATCGGACCGACAGCAAACGTGCACCCTGAACGCCAGTTGAATAATTCTGGAAAAAGGGCCCCAGAGTGATAGAGGCATCCTGGTCGTGCTTCGGCCGTGTGGTCCCCAACCCCATGGCCAACTACTTGAGCAGCGCTTGGCCCTCTCGAGCGATGGACGAGATTCTTTGCACGGAAGCATATTGCTCCTGCAAATAACCGCAGTTGGGCGGTTCGTAAAAACGTACGCAAAAGAAGAGGCCGCTCCCACCAAGAGCGGCCTCTTCGTATCAGTTCACGCGGTTCACTTATTATTCGTCGACTACGCACACAGCACCTGCTGCGGCGTCGCCCGAGAACTCAGACCTGTATGTGAAACATCCAACAACATTGAACACGTGCTCGAAGCTTGCTGACTCCGTGGCGAATGTTCCTTTCGACATGGAGCCCGAGTCCCAGAAATCATCCTGACCAGGATCAGCAGTCGTGCTGCTTGCTGAACGTCGATCGTGGCTCCATCGGACAGTTGATCCCAACCTAACTTTCACGATGGCCGGGTCAAATTGGACACCTTCTGCACCACGTGAGACAAACGCAACTTCAATAGTTCCGGATTGGGCAGGACCGTCGGGGATATCGACCGCAAACGCTGCGCCCTGTAGGAGTTCTGTTGACCCAACACCTTCGGTGAAAATTCCTGCCTCGGCCTGGGCCGTGGCTGTTGCCGCCGTTTCCTGGTTGGCCAGGTCTGCCGCGCTTCCTTTTGTTATTTGCACCTGAACATTGTCAGGGTCGATACCTGCTGCGATCGCTGATTGCGCAGTGGCAGTCGCATTGTCAATCTTATTCTGCGCTACCGAAGTCTCAACGATGTCGGTCGTTGTCGGGCCGCCGCAAGCGGCCATGACTGCTGACGCGACAAACGCACCGATTAGTACAAGGATCAGGCGATTTCGGATCGACATTTGGTTCCCCCATGAACGAAGCGTATTTGATTGCGCAGGGTAAGGGTATTTCAGTTCAGACACCGTCGTTTAAGACGATGAAACGACGAACCATTATGATCAATTTGGCGGAAGGATACCATGCTGTTTCACCTGTGGTGGTGCAACTCGCAGCGGATCAGAGGTTTATTCGACGAGTCTCGGCATTTTTGCGATGAATTCCTGAAAAATTGATCACCATTAGCCCGGACAGAATGGCGACACCCGCGGCCACCATGAACGAGAATCTGTACGCGTCTACGAAGGATGAACCGTTCGCGGATTGATGCCAGTTGAGCAATGATGTCATCACGGCGATCGACAGTACGGTCCCGATGGTTTGCGAGACCGAAAGCGCGGCCGAGGCGGCCCCTGCATGCTCACCGGGAGCACCCCGGAGCGTCAGTGCGTAAACCGCCGCCTGGTGGATCCCAAATCCGCTCCCCACGACAACCGTGGCGATAATGACGGTGGCCATTTCAGGCGAACTCCCGGCCGTAGCGGTTAGGAACAGCCCGAGTGAGGTTACGCCAGCACCCAGGAAAGTCACTCGCCTGTCGCCGATTCGATCTGCAAGCAGGCCAGCCATCGCCGATCCGGCAAAATTCGATGCCGCCATCACGGCCAACAACACACCCAGGACGAGACCGCTCCGACCCATCACATCGGCGACGTAAAACGGAAACAGGAACCACATTACAAACGATGCGACCATAAGTAACAGATTCGAGAGGGCACCGGACCTGAATCCTGGAAATGCGGTTAGACCGGACGGAAAAATTGTGTACGTGCCGCGCTTTTTACCCCTGGCGAAAGCGGACCCCAGAACGGCCGCGGTTGCGAAGAGGCCCAGTGGGAGTGGGTCGAACCACCCCTCGACCCTTGCGAACGACAACGCCAGGGTCAGGATGAACAGGGTTGCGAACAGTACGAGGGAACCTACCAGGTCAAACCGCTGCCTGGTCCGTTCGGGGACCGCCGTTGCGAACCTGCCGTTCAGCCAGAACACGGCGACCAACAACAGAACCAGGCCGATCGGTATTCTTGCCCAGAAGATCGCCTGCCAGCCTATTTGCTGACCGAGAAACCCGCCACCCAGGGTCCCTGCAAACGTTCCGGCTCCCATCGCAGCCAGGGTTACCCCCAGCGCCGCACCGCGGTTCAAGGGTCCAAAGGCCCTGGCGACAAGGGCAGGTCCAAGTGTAAACAGGATGGCGACGCCGATGCCCTGTAGTATGCGAAGAGCCACGATCGGCGCCAGGGAGTCCTGTAGTGAGATTAACCCGACTGCCACTACATACAACACAATTCCGGCCGTCAACGGCCACTTAGTGCCGAATCGGTCCGCAATTCCACCCACCACAAAGCCTGCTCCGCTCCTCGCACCGTGATACAGAATGATGATCAACTGAACACTTACGAGGGTTTCCCCGAGATCTGCTCGGAACCTCGGCAGATTCACGTTTATCGAGAAATCCAGCGCTGCCAGGAAGAGGGCGCCGCCACCGACTGCGATTGCAACGATCTGGGCAAAACGGGTCGGTCGAACACTCGCTGAATCGATCGCTGTAGCAGGCGCGGCGACGGAATGATGATTGGGAACTGGATTTGGGATGGTGATAGTTACCGGCTCGTTTTTCCGACCCGTCGACCTGGAGATGTCGTCAGCCAGTGCGGCTACATACCGCCGCCGACAGGCCGGACGATCTCGACAACATCGCCATCGCTGATCAGGGTTTCTGCAAATTCAGCGCGACGAATTACCACCGAATTAATGGCGACGGCCACCGATCGACCGCCGAATCCTTTTGCTTCGAGGAGTGCGGTGATACTTTGAGGTTGTTCGAGTTCGGAGGCCCTGCCGTTTAGTGTGATATTTATCATCGGTTTACTGTGCGCTGCAGACGTGGTGCACTCATGTGAAGACTACCCGGGTCACAGCGCTAATCGAAAATATCGGGCTGCGAGGGCCTTCCTGATCGCACGAGTCGCCCTGTAAGAGTCGCTCTCACCGATTATCGCGCTGATCGCGGCGATTCCAGACGCTCCGACATCGATCACGCTTTTACAATTATTGGCTGTGATTCCGCCGATTCCGATAACAGGAATACTCACTGCACTTACAGCCTCGGCGACCCCGGCAATGCCACTGAGTTGTCCACCGGGATGTGAACGAGAAGGAAATACGGTTCCGAAAAACAGGTAGTCAGCTCCGTCCTGCTCAGCCTGTACCGCGGCTCCGGCCGAATGTACTGACTTGCCGATCAATGCTTTTTTGCCCAGGACCGACCTTACGCTTGAGACGGAGATTCCATTTTCCGGCAGGTGGACCCCATTCGCACCGCCTGATAGAGCCACCTCGGGATCCCCGTTCACCACCACCCGTGCATGCCGGCCAATCCCATTGACGACTTCTGACGTCAACCTGATCTGTTCGTCGTTATTCAGCGACCTGGCCCGCACCTGAACAAGGTCGACACCACCACGGACCGCACTGATAGTCCGCTCTATGAGTTCATCCCATTTCGGAACGAGGTCAAGGTCGGTTACAAGTGCGAGGACCGGTCGGCCAGGTAAACCGAACATTAGCCAGATGCAGCCACGGCGGCAACGCCCTCTGTCGGGCTGCTCGCGGCTGCCCTGTCGATAACAGGGATACGACCTGCCAGATATGCCTTCCGACCTGCCTGGACTCCAAGTTTGAATGCCTCGCCCATGAGACCCGGATTTGCTGCCTGTGCGATCGCTGTGTTCACAAGCACGGCATCCGCGCCCAACTCCATTACCGATGAGGCGTCCGAAGGGACCCCGAGGCCGGCGTCGACCACAACCGGTATGGTGGCCTGCTCAATAATGATCTGGATTTCCTCGGCCGTAAGAACGCCTCTACCTGAGCCGATCGGTGATCCAAGTGGCATGACCGTCGCACAACCAACGTCCTCCAGGCGTCTTGCCAACTCGGGATCCGCCCCCATGTATGGCAGGCAGATAAATCCGTCTTTTACTAGCTTTTCGGCGGCTTCAAGTGTTCCGATCGGATCGGGGAGGAGGTACTTGGGATCAGGAATTACTTCGATCTTGATCCAGTTCGACCCGGTAACTTCACGCGCCAGTTGAGCGGTAAATATTGCCTCGGCGGCAGTCTTCGCTCCGGCCGTGTTCGGGAGGATCTGGTACTTGTCCCAATCGAGGTGGTCGAGGAGTGTCTTCTCGTTCGGATCGTCGAGATTCAACCGGCGAATTGCGACCGTAATGATCTCAGTTCCGGATTTTTCGACTGAAGCGAGCAGGTCTTCGACACTGCGGTGTTTACCTGTGCCGGTCATGAGACGCGAATTGAACGTCCTGCCCGCAATCGTAAGTTGGTCGCTCATCCATACGCTCCGTGTCGATCATGCAAGTGTCGAAGCACAAAAAAACCGCCTGTACCGTACTGGCGGCTGGGAGGCGGTTTGACGATGCTTCCTACGCCGGCATTATCCGGATCAGGTTTATGGGTCGGTGGCGATAGCGTCTGACGGCCTGGGCCACCCTCTCAGCCCGGATTCCCCGAGCTCCCCACGAATATGTGCACCAATTGTAGAACCCTGAACCGAATCGTCAAATTACGACCACAAATTTCCATGCTGATCAGTTTGAGAGTATCCCCCACGATAATTCCTTGGACCCTTACGCAACTCCACGATCAGGCGTTATCGTGATTCACTGATCAAAAGGAGGATCAGTTTGACCTGGTACGCGTGGGTGATAGCCGCCCTGGTGGTGTTGATCGCCAGTTTGTCGGCTCTGTTGTGGCTGATCAATCGACTCCGATCGAAAGAGCCGTACGCTTCGTTATTAGCACTTCGTACCCGGGACAAGATCAGGTTCTTTCGCTTATTAGTAGCCGATAAACGCGTGCCGATAGTCGTCAAATTAATTCCGTTGCTGCTTGTCGTATACCTGCTCAACCCGGTCGATTTGATACCAGACTTTGTGCCAGTGCTGGGTTATCTTGACGACGTTGGAATCGTTGTTGGTTCTCTGGCTCTTGTAGTGCGGCTGACTCCGATCGATCTGGTCTGCGATTTAGTCGCCCGGGTGAAATCGGATTCGTCGCCGAGTTGACACGCCAGCCAGCAACGACCAGTTGAATATCACAGATCTCTCGGCCGGTAGCACGATGAAAGTGGGAGCGGAGACAACGCATGGGACACAGTGTCATCTACTACGGAGAACACGACGGAGCGAGGACGATTCGCGCACTCGAGCTCGGCCCAAAGGACCTCGACTGGGGAGTTGTCAGTCCCGAAGATCCGCCGGAGCAGCAGGAAGCCGCAATGGCCGACGCCGTGGCGATTGTTACCAACGGTCTTTCGATAACCACGGAAATGCTATCGAAAATGCCGAAAATGAAGCTCCTTCAGGTGATGAGTGCCGGTTTCGATCGACTCGACGTCCCGGCGATCAGGGAGATGGGCATTGAAGTCTGCAATAACTCCCCAGCGATCGCTCGCTCTGTAGCTGAACATGCCATTGGTATGATGATGATGGTCTACAAACGGTTGCCGCAGGGCATCGATGGCGTGAAAGCTGGGACCTGGCAAAAACCGGCGAAATCGGGTGAATTTGGCAGTGTCTACGAGTTGTCAGGTCGAACGGTCGGCATTGTGGGACTTGGAAACATCGGTACCTGGGTCGCTCAAATGCTGCAGGGCTTTCAGACGACGACTCTCTACACTGACATAAGAGAGTTTTCGCCCGAGCATGAGCGAAACCTCAAGGTCACACGGGTTTCGATGGACGAACTGCTTGATCGGTCCGACATCGTTACGGTACACGTCCCTCTTTCCTCGTCCACCACTGGATTGCTTGGTCGACGAGAATTTGCAGCGATGAAGAACGACGCGATCTTTATAAACACATGCAGAGGACCTGTTCACGACGAATCGGCTCTGATAGATGCGCTGAACAATAGGGAAATTCTCGGAGCCGGGCTCGACGTTACAGAAATTGAGCCGACACCGCTCGATTCGCCGTTACTTACCATGGACAACGTTGTGGTGACACCTCACTTGGCTGGATCTTCTCAAGAGCGCGTCGACCGCGCACTGGTGTTTTCGTTTGAAAACTCTCGACGTGCACTCAACGGTGAGCCGCTCGAAAACCCGGTCCAGGTGCTTGACTGAGTCCGACGCTACCTCGAAGCACGCTCCGGCGGAAATCACGAAGACCGCTGGTCATGTGCCCGCAGGTCTGCTTATAGACCTGGACGGAACAGTTCTCTCGGCCAGTGACCGACCGAGCGCGTCCGTCATCAGGGCAGTCCATGCTGCGTCTCTTCTCATTCCGGTCGGAATCGCATCGGGAAGAGTGCAGGACGATGTCTGCCACTACGCTCGACTGTTCGGTCTGACCGCACCGCAGGTCGCAGAAAACGGAGCAACCCTGATCGATCCCGTTACCGGGCGCGCTATCAAACGGCAAACGCTCGATCGGACAGAAGCCGAGAAAATTCTCGCAGCCCTGCGTCGGGTTTCGAGGAGGTTGATGGCCTCTGGCGCAGGCAGGTTCATTCGTGATCCCGACGAAGTGACCGACTGGGAGATAACGTTGATCATGGCCGAATTTTCCACCCGTGCGGAGGCCAGTGATTGGGCGAATAGACTGAATTCGAGTTCGATTACAGCGAGCATATCCCTGGATAACAAGAATTCCTGGTATCTGGACTGCACGAAGGCGGGCGCCGACAAAGCGTCGGGCGCCCGTGATTTCGCTGAGCATGTCGGTATTCGCGTTGCCGACTTGATGGTGATCGGCGATGGCATGAACGACATCCCGATGTTTCGGGTCGCAGGAATCCCGGTTGCCATGGACGGTGCTGAAGATGAACTACTCGAACTGGCCGTCGATGTGGTCCCTAGTGTTGAACAGGACGGTGCCGCAACAGCCATTGAAAAATACATCCTGAGCCGATCGTGGCCGGCCACGCTGGCAGGTCGTTCTGAACCCGACCGACGCAGAGCGGCCTTTAGCGACCTTCAGGTAACGTCAGCGTCGGCCTGGACTTCGTCGTCGTCAACAAACTGGGGCCCGTTGTCGACATCGCCTGTCTGACGAAGCGCCCTGACACCGGCGGCTAACCCGGCCTGCCATGCCCGCGTCTCGCGCCCGAGTGCGGTTCGGAACCGGCTCCCGTATTCGCCTACGTTTCGGTATTTTTTCTGCCGCCTGCGGACGAGGGTATTTGTATTTGCACTCGTGAGGTCCGAGAGCTCTCGCATAAGCGTCCGCTTGAGCAACCTGGCTGCTTCCCTGGGTGTTCCGTGTGCTCCCAGCTCTGGCTCTGGAACGATCACGTCAACGATACCCATGTCCATACTGTCAACCGAGGTCAGCTTGAGCGCTCTGGCGATCTCAGAGGCCCTCCCGGGGTCGCTCATCTCGGCCTGTGCGCCACGTTCGGGTGAGATCGGCGTATAGATGGCGTTTTCGAGCATCAGTACTCGGTCGGTCAGACTGAACGCCAGGGCAGCTTCGGAACCGCCCTCGCCGATCAATATCGATATCGTAGGAATTTTAGCCCGCCCCAGCTGGTCGATCATCCTTGCGATAGCGCTGGCGAGTCCGCGTTGTTCCATGTCTATGCCGAGCCTTGGACCCGGCGTGTCGACGATCGTAATTACCGGGAGTTTGAACGTCTCCGCGAGGATCACCGCCCGGCGTGCCTTTCGGAATCCACCCGGTGTGATCCCACCGAGCCTGCGAAGGTGAGCGTTGTTCGAATCATCGTCGGTCGGGGCCGATTTTTCCTGGCCGATGACCATCACGCTCTGCCCCCCGAGACGGGCAAGCCCGATGATCACTGATGCGTCGTCGCTGTATACGCGATCGCCATGGAACTCGAAAAAATTTGCGAAGACGTTGTCGATATAGAACCGCGACCTCGGTCGGTCGGGTCGACGGGCGAGCTTGACCATCTCCCATGCCTCGCGAGACCGGGCCGCCGGTGTATCGATCCTGACCTTTCTCGATGACGTCAGCCGAAACTCAGGTGAGATTAGATCGAGAACCGACGCAATCTCGTGTTTCAGGTTTTCCCTCTTGACGATCGCGTCGAGATGGCCGCGGTCGAGGTAAGCCTCTGCCGTGTGCTCAATATCCAGCTTCTTACCCTCGACCTCACGGAGGTCTCCAAGCGGTGAGAATCCGATGTGTGCGCCGGGTTCAGCAAAAATAATGTCCGCCATCGAAGCAAAACTGCCAAGGACCTGCCCTGTTGACGGATTGCTTAACACGACGATGAACGCTTGTCCCCTGTCCCGCAGCGACCTAGCAGCAAGGGTCGTCTTTGCCATCTGCATTAGCGAGAGCACGCCCTCCTGAATGCGAGCTCCGCCGGACGTAACCATTGCGACACAGGGGATTTTTTTCCTGGCCGCCAGCTCGAGAGCCAGGGTTACCTTCTCACCGACCACCACGCCCATTGAGCCGCCGAGGAAACTTGAATCGAGTACCGCGATCACGACGGGAGTTCCGCCAATCAGGCACGTCCCGGTTACTGCAGCCTCGGACAGCCCGGTGCGAGTCTGGTCCTGGAGCAGACGCACCCGGTAAGAAATTCGAGGTGAAAACTCAAGTGGATCAAGCGATTGGATCCACCTGCTGGTCTCCTTGAAACTACCCTCGTCCGCTATCGCGGCGATACGCCGCCGCGCTGAAATCGTGTAGTGATACCCACAGGTTGGACAGACCCGGAGGCGTCGGTACTTCGTCGAAGCCGAAAGATTTGCTCCACAGGCGAGACAGGAACGCCGTGGTTCGTCAAGATTAAAGGCCGCGTCGTCCTGCGGCAGCCCTTTCATGGACTTGCCGTTTGGCGAATCATTTTCCGGGAATAGCGGAGTTACATCTGCCACGGCGGTACGTTCGATTACTTCTCCGTGGTGACATTCGGGTCCACGAAGTGCTATCAGCCATTCTAAGCCCTTGTTGGCCGAACCTGATGTGAGTCGTCACCTGTAAACAGTTGTAGTTACCGTTGTGGAAGCACGCAGACCGCCCGAACATGCGGCTGTAAGAAAAACTGCCGACCTAAAGAACGGGCCGTGGCTTGCCGGGTTCACCGGCGCCCACAACGCCTTCGTCTTCCAGTTCGTCCATTAGCCTTGCAGCACGTGGGTAGCCGATGCGAAGGCGACGCTGCAACAGCGAAACGGACAGAGTTTTCTGCGACGAGGCCAGGTTCGCTGCCTGGTCGAACAACGAATCACCGTCGGAGCTTGAACTTGAACTTTCATCGGCACCTGCTTCGTCAAAGGCCACATGGAGTTCAGGAAGCGCCGGGGCGCTCATATTCTGCCAGGCCGTTACCACACGCTCGATCTCTTGATCGCTCAGGAATGCACCCTGAACTCGGGACGGCTTTGGCTTGTCGATGGGCATGTAGAGCATGTCGCCCCGCCCGAGCAGTTTCTCGGCCCCGACTGAGTCGAGAATCGTTCGAGAGTCGATTTGCGACATCACTGCGAATGAAATTCGGCTGGGGAAGTTCGCCTTGATCAACCCGGTTACGACGTCTACAGACGGTCGTTGAGTCGCGACGACCAGGTGAACGCCTGTCGCCCTGCCAAGTTGCGCCAGCCGGACCAGCAGGCGCTCAACATCACCCGCAGCCGTCAGCATCAAGTCGGCCAGCTCGTCGACCAAAATGACGAGGTACGGCATCTTCTGCTTGACCTTGTCGTTGTATGTCGAAATATTCTTGACGCCAGCTTTTTCGAGCTGACGGAACCTGCCCATCATTTCCTCGACGAGGGACCTGAGAATGATTACTGCGCGGTCGGCTTCTACTACGACCGGCGTGTAGAGGTGCGGAATACCCTGGTATGGCGTTAGTTCAACGCGTTTCGGATCGATCATCACCAGCCGCACTTCGAGCGGTGTTCGCGACATGATCAAACCGCTGATGATCGCGTTCATGCAGACGCTTTTCCCCGAGCCTGTCGACCCTGCCACGAGGGTATGGGGCATTCGAGACAGGTCGGCCATCACCGGCTCTCCTCCGCTGCCCAATCCCAGCGGCACCGGTAGGGCGGCGGTTTCCTTGAACCTGTCCCACTCAGGGGTATCCATCACGGAACGGAGCGTCACCTGCCTCGGGTTAGCGTTGGGCACTTCTATTCCAACCACGGACTCCCCCGGAACGGGCGCCTCGAATCTGAGGCTTGGTGAAGCCAGTGCGAGTGCAATGTCCTTCTCACGATTCAGGATCGTGTCCACTCGTACTCGCTGCCCGGTACTCTCTTCGGAACGCCCTTTCCAGCCGGGACTCAGACCGTACATGGTGACGGTGGGTCCCTGCCGGACCTGGTCGACGCTTACATCGATGCCGAACTGGCCCAGCGATTCTTCAATGAGCCGACTTGTCCTATCGATTTCGTCCTGTGTAATCCCACCCGGCTTTGCGATGGAGAGCATCTCAGGGTTTGGGAGGTGCCACGGGTATCGCAGAGCCGCCGAGTAGTCTGGAGGTGGGGCGGCCTCGCCGGCGGCAGCAACCTCGCCCGGAGTCGGATAGGCGACCGTGATTGGGGTTGCGGGGTCTTCCGGCAACCGGTCGACGAATTTTGCCAGGTCTGAATCTGAACTGGCGGAACTGACGCCAGGCAACTGGTCGTCGTCATCTGCGACAACGAGGGGTTGTAGCGGCTCTGACAGTGAGACGCTGTGCGATACATTCGCCGCCGCCTCGACCGCGGCCTTCTTCTCAGCCTCCGCCCTCTGTGCTGCCTGATCGGCCTCGTACGCGACCCTGTCGGCCTTGCGTAACGCTTTCAATTGTGATCGCCGGTACCTCCACGTTTCGAACCGGCGAAACAGCAGATGCGTTCCGGTTGCGAGTACGACGTAGACCCCGAACAGGCCACGGACTGCTCCGACGCCGGTGGCCCGTGAGTACCTTGGTGACAGGGCAACGAACGCAACGATGAACAGCGCTACCACACGACCCCAGGCCGCGGCGTACTGGACCAGCGTGACGTCGAAACGGTCCCACTCAAGGGGAGCTCGCGAGATCGCCATCCCGACATCGCCGCCGTAGGTCTCTCCGCTGAAGGAAGCCAGTGGCGCATAGAAGATCCCCAGCCCACCAGAAATCGATAGCATCAGCGCCAGAAGCGCAACGACGGTGCGCCACCTGGCAATCAACTGCCTGCGAACAAACAGGGCGAGGAAGAGCACGGATACCAGCCACAGACCGAGTGGAGCCGCTGAGTAGCCGACTCGCTTCCCAACTTCTTCCTGGAATCCGAAATACGCGACAGCGGCAACTACCCCCACGGCTAGTGCGAACCAGACCTGCGAGGGTGCCGCCACTACGAGACGACCCAGTATTGCCAGCGTCGATCTGCTGGACGAACTGGCGTTGCCCGACTTTTTTTCGGGCGTCTTTTTCGGTGTGGCTTTAGACGTCAATTGCGCTTGTGATAATCAGTGGCCGCCTCTTCGTGCGACGGCTCAGGTGACTTCCGACCGTGGTGCGTACCAGGCTTTCTAACTCAGCCCACTCTATTGACTTCTTCAAAGACTGGGTAAGGACCGGTAGCAGTATCTCCTCAGTCTCGCGTAATAAGCTTCCGGCGTCCTCAGTGTGAACGAAACCGGCTGAGACGATTTTTGGTTTGCCGACGAGCGAGCCATTGACCGAATTTCGTGAAAACGCCACTGTGACGACACCGTTATGAGAGAGTGAGCGACGCTCGATCACCACGTTCCCCGACTCGTCCCACATGCCCAATCCGTGGACGAATATATGGCCGGCGTCAAAGTGATCGACAACCTCACCTGAATTTTTGTCGAGTTCCAGCACATCACCGTCGGTCAACAGGAACACGTTCTCTTTTTTGACACCTGTCGAGATGGCAAGGTCAGCGTGGGCCTTCAGCATCCGATACTCGCCGTGGACAGGTACGAAATACTTTGGCCTTGTGGCATTGAGCAACATTCGCAGCTCTTCCTTGCGGGCATGGCCCGGGACGTGAGTGCGGGTTTCCTGGTTCGTGATGACCCTTGCACCGAGCCGCACGAGATCGTTTATCGACTCGTTGACCGGAACCTCATTGCCCGGGATTGTAGTCGCCGACATGATTACCGTGTCGCCATTTTGAATCTTGATATCCCGGTGATCGCTGCGGGACATGCGAACGAGCCCGGATTGAGGTTCTCCCTGGCTGCCAGTTGTGAGAATTACGACCTTGCTGCCGGGAAGGCTGTTGGCCTCTGCCGCAGTGATAATCAAGTTTGACGGAATGTCAAGGTGCCCTAACTCGCGCGCAATTTTCGTGTTATTGACCATGCTGCGCCCCAGCACGCATAGCTTGCGATTACTTGCGATGCAGGCGTCGGCGACAATCTGGATTCGGGCGATCTGCGATGAAAAACTCGAGACGATTACGCGTTCTGGCGCACTCGAAATAAGTTTCGGCAGGTTTTCCACCACCTCTCGGTCCGAGGGCGAATAGCCCTCAAATTCCGCGTAGGTCGAGTCTGCCATGACCAGCAGCGCGCCCTCCTGGCAGATGTCGGCAATGAGGCCAAGATCGGTAGGGACTCCGATGACGGGTGAGTTATCGATTTTGAAATCACCTGTATGAATCACGACTCCCGCTGGCGTATTGATCGCAATCCCGGTTGAATCGGGTATTGAGTGGCAGACGTTGAACCATTCGACGTCGAGCGTGCCGATCTCGTGCTGTTCGCCGGGGCGAATGAGTCGGAGGTCGGCCTCGTCGCGCATTCGGGCCTGTCGAAGTTTTTCGTGCAGCAGCTCGAAGGCCATTGCAGGTGCGAACACGGGGACCGACACCCGCTTCAGAAAATGCGGTACCGCACCGATGTGATCCTCGTGACCGTGCGTGATCAGTAGTGCACGGACGCGATCTGCGTTGTCCTCGAGGTAATCCATATCCGGTATTACTACGTCGATACCAGGCATGTTCCATTCCGGGAATAGCACGCCTGCGTCGATCACAACGATATCGTCGACGGTCTCCAGGACCATCATGTTCTTGCCAATCTCGCCGAGACCGCCAAGGGGCACCACGCGAACCCACGGGGTGTCTGTTGTTTTTGTTGTCATACGAATGAAATATTGCCAGCCACGTCGCTACGCGCGTGTTACCCAAACACAACAATGTGCTCGGAAAATTACACGCGATAAGTAACGCAAACCTATAAAAGGCCCAGCTGGCGTTCTCCTTTTTCTTCTACTAGTTCGTTTTCAATAACCGTTTCAAATCGTTTTTTGTCGACTTCTTCAGTCCCAGAAATCTCAGCGTCGACTGAGGTGGGGGTTTCGGACCCGGGGGCTGACGTAGTATTTGCCTGTCCGATTGGTGTCGCCCGCTGTCCCGGAGTCATCAGCGACTCTCGGAGCGCTTCGGGAAGCCGCAGTACGTCTCGCTCCAATTCGCGTTTTACCGCCGGGTTTCTGAGCCCTGCTGCCGGGTGATAGAGAGGGAACAGGATTCGATCGCCCCAGCGGAGAATCTTGCCATGGTCTTTCGAGATTCTGCCTTCGGGGTAAAACCTGAGCAGCGAATGGCGACCGAGTGTCACTATCACTTTAGGGTCGAGTAGCTCCATCTGTCGTTCCAAATACGGCCGACATGCGCTGACTTCGTCAGGCAATGGATCACGGTTGTCCGGGGGCCGACACTTCACGACGTTCGTGATAAACACATCGTCACGCGACAGCGGCACCGTAGCAAGTAGTTCATCGAGTAGCTTCCCTGAACGTCCCACGAACGGTAGTCCCCGCTGATCTTCGTTGAAGCCCGGTCCTTCGCCAATGATCAGGATGCTTGCAACTGGCGAGCCGTCACCCGGTACCGCATTTATCCTGTCACTGTGCAGCCGACACTTTGTGCACACTCGCACTGCGTCGGCGATGGCCTCAATGGAGGCCCAGTTGGTGGGGCCAGCTGAGTCAGGTGAGCCAGATTGGCCGGTTTGGCCAGTGGAGTCGGTAGTGGTCAAAGCGGAAAACTGCTGCGATTGCGGGAGAGCTGCATGGTGACCTTCAAAGTCACTGCCAAGTTATCACAGCACCGGCCCCGTATGCCGATCCCGCCGGACCGTACCCCGAAACACCCAGGTTCCCAAACAAAAAACCGCACCGTTCTCCCCACGTTGTAAATATGCGAGAGGTCCGGCACGGTCAATTGTCTGCGAATCCAGAAAAATGGGGCGAACCCACGGACGAACCTAGTCGGTGATTCCGCGATCGCTCAAGTACTTCACGGCGTCCTGAACGGTGAGTATTTTTTCGGCATCTTCGTCAGAGATCTCAAGAGGCTGGTCGTCGGAGCCGAACTCCTCTTCGATCGCCATTATCAATTCGACTACATCGAGAGAGTCAGCGTTCAGGTCCTCCGTAAAGGACGATTCGGCCGAGACCTCGGCTGCATCAACACTGAGCTTGTCCGCCGCTATTTCGCGGACTCGATCCAACACACTGGCCATTTATCAAACCCCCCGGGAGGTCTTGCGAGACGGCCGTCCCGCGCGAACTTCTGGTAAAAAATAACAACGACCACTTAAGCAGTCGAACAGCAAACTATCGTAGCAGAGCACCGAGTACTCCGTTCACGAATTTCGGTGATGAATCCGACCCGAATAACCGGGCAAGCTCGACCGCTTCGTTGACTACTACTTTTTCTAGGGCGGCATCCTCCATTTCCAACTCTGCAAGAGCAACACGCAATACGTTCCGGTCAACAAGCGCCATTTGATCGGCCGGGAACTGCGACGCAATTTTCGCGATACGGGAGTCGAGCTCGTTTCGCTGATCCTCGCAGACCCCCACGAGGCGGGCAGCGAACTCAACTTCTTCGTCGCCAAGGTTTCGCTCCCTGGCGAGGCGTTTTGCTGCTGCGACAGCGGGATGGCCCGACGAATCGGACTCGTAGAGTGCCTGTACTACTGCAGCGCGTGATCCAGTGCGGCCACCGCGAATCGATGGATTGCTCTCGCCGACGGGCTCACCTTCGATCAATGTGTCGAGGCGATCTGGTTCGTAAACTTTGAATTTCGTTTTGGCTGCCGACATGAGGAATCAATCGTAGAGCGAGTCGTTAAAGGATAGATCGGGTAGCCGACAATGCTTCAAGTGCCGAACTAGGGAATCGCGTGTGTCCAGACCGGGACTCTTCAGGCGCTTGCGTACTGGAGCACCGACTCGAAATCGCCGATGCTGGAAACGGATGCCTCGCTGTGAATCCTCTTCACCATTCCGGCAAGTATCCGGCCGTGGCCGATCTCGTAAAAATTCTGGATACCGTCGTTCACCATGAACTTGACGGTGTTGTTCCACTGGACGCATGAAGTGAGCTGCAGGCGAAGCTCTTCGCGAACTTCCTCTGCTGTGCCAAGAGATCTGGCTGTCACGTTGCCGATCAGCGGAACGAGGGGGTCGTGGAACGTCAGTGAATCGATCATTGCGTTCAGGCCATCCTGGGCAGGGCTCATCAGACCTGAGTGGAATGCACCGCCGACCTGGAGCGGAATCGCCTTCTTGGCGCCTCGTGCTGAGGCCATGTCGATAGCCATTGCCAGGCTTCGGTGGTCGCCGGCGAGAATAATCTGTTGCTCGGTGTTGATAGTCGACATTTCTGCGCCGGACTCTCGACATATCTCTTCGGCGGTGATTTCGTCGATGCCGATTAGTGCAGCCATGCCGCCCGGTCGCTCCTGACAGGCGCCCTGCATAAGGCGACCACGTTCGAGGACCAGCTTTACGGCGTCGGTGACGCTCAGTACGCCTGACACGGCAAGTGCGGAGTACTCACCGAGTGAATGACCGGCGGTCGCATTGGGGATCTGGAGAACGCCTGTAGCTTCCTCCATCGCCCGCCAGGTTGCGATCGATGTTGCCAGGATCGCAGGTTGAGTGTTCTCAGTCTGCCTCAGGACGTCGTCGGGGCCTTCGAACATCGTGGTCGAAAGCTTGCGACCGAGAGTGTCATCAATTTCGTCGAACACCTCACGTGCTGCGACGGAGTTCAGATACAGGTCTCTGCCCATTCCCACTGCCTGCGAACCCTGGCCGGGGAACAGGAACGCTATCCTGGCCGGAAGAACTGGAACAACTGCTGGCGCCTGTGTTGTCATGATGAAGTGACTCTCCCCCCCTGAGAGATCCTGCCAAATTAGGATCTTGAGCTTTCCGACGAGGAACTGGCTGCTGTTGCTACCGGTCGTACCTGTTCGAGCAGGTTAACCTGGGGCCAACTGCCCTTCACGGTGCGCCCCTTGTGGTTACCGCACTCCGGACAGGCAATGTGAGGCTGCACGGTCACTTTTCGTGAACAGGGGCAAGTTGAGAGCGCTGGCAACGTAATCGCATTGTGGGCGTTTCGTCCGCCTTTGCGGGCACGAGTATGTTTTTTCTTTGGAAGTGGTGGCATATCAAGCGTTCGTTTGTGGTTTTGCCCAGTATAAGGGACAACCCATGTCAATCAGCGGATTTTGCACCTTTTTCCAGCAATCCCGCAAGGACTCCCCAGCGCGGGTCGTGGGTATTTTGGGCGCAAGTGCATTGAATATCGTTTCGGTTAATTGTGCAAGTAGGGCAAATTCCCAGGCATTCTTTTTTGCAGAGCGGGGCAATTGGTACAGCGCTTGAAAGCGCCTGGCCGAGTGCCTCACTCAAATCAAGGAAATTTTGCTCGTCGATTACAAGCGCCGGATCGTAATAATCATCGTAATCAGCAGGACGGTCGTTCGAACCGCCCATCAGATCGGCGTTTGCGGGAGAGAACTCCTCTTCCAAAGTGACGCTCACGTTGACAGTCGCCGGTTCAAGGCACCTGCCACACGTATCGAGCGTCACAGCTTCAATATCAACACTAACCAGCACAGTTCGGTCTGTCCTGATCATTCGGACCGGACCGTTGATCTCAGTGAACGAATGATTCCCGAAGGAAAGTCGTTCGTTCTCCAGTTGCTGCTGTCGACCCCTGCCGAGTTCCCCCGATAAAAGCCCCGCCACGTTGTAGATCATCTGATCCGAATCCTCAGACAGGACACGTATAAGACTGTACGACTCCCACTTGGCTGCTTCGTACAGCTTCGTGAAAGTTCACACAATGTACAACTGTATGACCGACTGGGCACGTGAGCAAGTGTTAACTACAAATGGTTCCGTTTGCTTTCGGGTGGTGAGGCATTTCAATACGGTTCTGTCAGTACTCAGCGCTCACATCGAATTCCAGTCGATCTGAATACGTGATCAATCCCCGTATTTAGGCCGACAATTCGGTCATTAGAGTCGACCACTTGTCTATGAAGATCTTCCTTCGAACGTCCGCTGGGACATGCTCGCTACCAGCGGACCGAACTCTCAAATAATTTCGCAGTTCGTCGAAAGCGTTACAAAAACGGCTCGCTGACTCGAACTTGGCGAAGCCGAGCATCGGGTAATACCGCTGCTTGATTGGTCGATGATTCTGTTCCATACGGTTGTTCAAATACCGATTGTGGCGGTGCAAGACGTTGCGACCGACGATCCAGCGAATTGCCTTCGTGTAGGCCGGGTGCTTGTCAGTAGTCATACGCAGTGGCCTCTGCCCTGCACTGTCGAGCAGGCGGCGAAGGAAGCGCCGCGCTGCATGTTTATCGCGTTTATCGCTCAGCATAGAATCAAGCAGGTTTCCTTCTCGATCTATGGCTCTATAGAGATATCGCCAGCGACCGCTGACCTTGATGTAAGTCTCGTCCAGATACCAGGAGTGACCAGCCTTACCACGACGTTTAGTACGAAGATTTTCACTGACTAACGGTGCAAACCTGAACTCCCATACCCGTATCGTTTCGTAACTGACTTCGAATCCTCGCTGTAAAAGAAGTTCTGCAACATCGCGAAATCCTAGTTTGTATCTCAGACGCCAGAGAACAGCGAGTAAGACGATATCTGTCGGAAACTGGAGATCGTTGAAGGGCGAACCACTGCGTTCGTTGAAACGCCTGTCGCAGTCTTGGCAACAGAACGTCCGATATCCAAGCGAGGTTCGATGTTTTCTCTTGGATACGGACGTAGATAGGCAGTGCGGGCAGGGCATGAACACATCTCCTCAGCAAATGAGGAATGATGCTATTCTGCCCCGACGCTGAGTTCTGACAGAACCTCTGACGGTTGGTGACGTGCAACTAACCTCTGCAGGTCTGGTGATGGTCGCACGCGATGACAAGGCTGGTCCGATGGTGGCGCTAACATCGTCGGACGGGACTACGTGGTCGAGGACCGGGTCGTCTCCCCCGTTGCACGGGATCCCACATGCACTCGCACACATTGGATCGACGTTGGCGGTCGTCGGGTCGTCGTTCTCTAACGACTCCGTTTTCTGGTATGCGGACAGTCTTGACGATTGGTACGCCGCCGAGCCGAGGCCACACATCGACACCCGTAAATCGGCAGTTGATGTCGTTGCCATGCCCAACGGGTTCATCTCAGCAATCAACCAGAAGTCCAACGCTCTGCTATTTGCGTCGGATGATGGCAGGAGTTGGCGTGAGTTCAGTCGATTTGCGGATTCAGAGTTCATGTCGCTGGCGCTCTATCGCAGCGGCGTGATCGCAGTTGGATACGATCGCGAACGCAATTCCGGAGTGATCTGGACCTCGGAGAATGGAGTTGAGTGGCGACGGTTGGTGCCTTCGAGCGAGTTCGAAGGTGTGCGGTTAGATCTTGTAGTGTCGGAAGGCCGAGAAGTTATCGTGATTGGCCATCGTATTGATGACGACACCGTCGTTGTGTGGCGTTCCGATGATGCCGCCTCCTGGGAGGCCTTACCTTCCAATTTAGGCGAACTTGCAGTCCGGGATGCGGTGTTCGACGAATCAGGGCTTGTGCTGGCGGGGGGAGATCGGGGGCTGAATTCGGCTGTCATTTGGACCTCAGCAGACGGCAGAGCCTGGCGGCGAGTGCCGCACGATGTTTCTCTGTTCACGGTCCGCTGATTGAATTGCGCCTGGGGATCTGCGGAGGTTCAGCCCTAAGAGCCGATGCGCCTGCGAGGCATCGTCAACCTTGGAGGATCGCTGTGATATCGCTCTCGGTACGAACAGCGCCGGCCAGCGTCGCGCCGGCAAGCATGATGTATGCCGCAGCCGTCGCGAGGGTGATCAGGCGCGGCGGTATGTCTGTAATGAGCTGACGCATCCAAATCGTGGCAGTTGCGAACCCCAGGCCAATCAGAAAGACGCCTGTAACGTAATTGGGCTCGCGGCCGCACACGCTTTCAAAGAAGAGTATTAGCACGAATAGCGGCAGGTACAGGGCACCCCGGCCAATGATGATCATGTAACCGGCCACGGAACCTTCTGGCCGGAGCGGATTCACGCGTGGCAAACGCTGTTCGAAGGCTTTGACCAACAAGCCCAGTAGGATTCCGTAGAGCAGGAATATCGCCAGGCACATGCCGACAATGAGGCCCTCGTTTCCGACAAACGAGGGCCGGTTCGCGGGATTCTCAGCGCGCTTCAGGCAAACGCTACCTGGACTTGATTCCTCTCCAGTAAGCCAACCGCTCGCCCTGACACTGGTTACATCTGAATCGGTCATGCCACCATTTGGACGATAACTTGGCGCGCTAGGTCGCCAACGAGGTGTTCATCAACGAGTCCGACTCTGGTCTGCTGTTCGCTATTTGTAACGCGTTGTCCGTGTGTTCCGGTACCTCTCGCGGGACCTGGAGTTCAAGCTCCCACGTTTTATCCGTCTGGACGATTACCCTCGCGCCTATCGCTTCCAGGATGAACCGACGGTCTTCTTCTGTCGCAGAAGCAAGCCTCGTGTCGAGGCGATTGCGCAGAATTTCTACACTGGCCGGGTCGAAGCGATATCGCTCAAGGTCGGCGAGCTGCTCCGCTATGCGGTCGCGCTGCTCAACAATCCATTGCAGTTTTGTACGGATCAGGCCAGCCTCCTGTTCATAGACCTGCTCGCTAACCCTGCCGTGAGCGGCCAGGCGAAAGGCCCGTGCCTCAGCACTCAGCTCTTCGCGATGTTGGCGGTCAAAAGACGCCAGTTCCCGTCGCAGACTGGCCTCGCTATCATCACTGAAACCCTCACGGTGGCGCATCTCATTCTCGAATCCCTCCGGGCCTTTGAGAAACTGTTCAACCATGCCAAACACTTCAGCCTCGACGGTATCTGCACGCAGGCTGCGTGAACTGCAGTTGTCCACGTTGGGATTCTTGTTCCAGCGCGCTCCGCACCCATAGTACGAATAGACTTTGCCACGCCGCTTAATCGTCGAACCCACATATGCGCGACCGCAGGCGCCGCAGCGAATCAGACCACTTAGCAAGTAAGACCTGAGCCTCGTGTTCTTCCTGGCGAACTGCTGATTCTGCTGTAGGCGCTTCTGCATCCACTGGTACTCAGCGTCAGTCACAATCGGCCGGTCGACCAATCCCTCCAACAGGATCCGCTCACCCTCAGGTCGTGACCGACGGCCAGACTTGCCATAGGTGTTGGCCCTTCGCTTTTTCGGTTCCACGGCCTCGGTCTTCAAAGCTTCAATGACACCTGCATAGGAGCGGTTCTTCAGGATATGGCGCACAGAGTACGCTGACCAGACTTGCATACCACTTGGCGTGAGGATGCCACGGCGCGTCATCTCTCGTGCGATAGCGTTGATTGGAGCACCTGAGAGACCAAGTTGCCACAACTCGTAGGCCTCCATGTAACGGTGATCAGGTAAGTAACGTTGTGTTTGCTGGTCCCACTGGTATCCGAAAAAGGGATTAGTTGTTGGAGGTAAACCCTTCAGACGAGCCCGGTCACGCAACCCATCCCTCGCACCCTGCTGTGCCCGCGCGACGGAGCGTTCCTTGCCCAGGGCCAAGGCCAATTCAACGAGCTGACCCTCGCCGCCCTCAAGCATGGGGGCGCCCTGCGCAGTGATCAATTCGATGCCTCGCTCCCTGCACTCCGAGAGTAACACCAGTCGCTGGAGTCCGTGGGCTTGAAGGCGGTCGCGGTCGAGCGTCCCCACCGCCTGGACTTTGCCTTCGACGATCAGCCTGCGCAATTGTTGGAACTCCGGACAGGAGCCCAGGTCGAGAGAGGACCATTCGACCTTGAACACGTAATGCGACGGCACATCGAAGCCTCTAGCCTCCAGCACCTGCCTCACACGATCTTCCTGACTTTCTGGCGACAATTCCCCCTGCCCAACAGTGCTAATCCTGCACCAGATTGCGGCGATTTCAGTGTTTGTCATATTAATTTTCCTCCTTGGTGATCCGATCGTCGTTCTGTACGTCGGCAGTGGCCTCTGGGTAGGGACATACGGGACAGATGGCACGGCGGATATCGCTCTCATCTATTTTGGCGAGTGCCTCATTCTTGATCTGTTCCATCAGGCTGAGTTCCTGGCGTAGCCGGCTCATCTCAATGAACCGCATCTGATGCACTCGGAACCCTTCATTTCGGAACGTCTCGACTGCGAGTTTGACCTTTGCATGATCTTCGGCGCTACCCATCGCAACACGCTCATTCCTCAACTTGAGGAACAGCGGGTCCTCACGTGAAACGTCCCATTGGAACCAATCGTCACCCGGGGGATGGAGCCTGAAGTCCGCTTCGAAGAAGGCTGCATGCAACATCCGTGTGAGAGCGAGAAATATGCGTGGCTCCCCTTCCGGGGTCGATGTGGTCTCCCACTCGAGCTTCCCACATGCGTCTTGAAGGGTGCGCTGTAGTTCCGCCCAGGTTTCACGATCGCGTTGAAGGTAATCACTTACCGCATCGACAACCGCCTGAAGTACCTCTTCAGCCTTAGTACCTTTCAGGTGCCATAGAATTTCTTCAGAGATGTGGAGCGGTTCTATTTCAGCCGCCTGTCGGCCTTTATCCTCACCGGTTCCGGGTCCGAGTTTCAGGGTGCCGATCGTGAACCCGCTTGCGTCATGGTCTTCTGAGCCTCGAATTGCCCCAAGGATTTGCTTCAGGTGCTGATCCTGCATCCAGCGCAGCATGTCTGGTGGCACATTGGACCGTGGACTTCGACTGAAACCATCCGTT